>NZ_JBFAZB010000034.1:0-99780 GCF_040681575.1 Kitasatospora sp. NPDC051702 | reverse complement strand
CGACCACCCAGAGCCCGCGGCGCAGGTAGTAGCGGACGGCGTGCTGCCAGGTCCAGTGCGCCTCCAGCCGGAAGCCGGGCAGGCCCTCGACGGTGTAAAGGCCTCACACACTGCTGTACTCCGAGAAGCGGACCGGCTGGTCGGCGCGGAGATCCTCTCGGAGGAGCGGGTCGGGCGAACCCGAGTCATTACGGCCAGGACTGACACCGTTCTCTACAGGCCGCTGTGTGACCTGCTGCTGGTGACATACGGGCCGATGCCTCGGCTGAGTGCGCTCATGTCCGACCTCGATGGCATCGACGAGGCGTACATCTACGGTTCCTGGGCAGCCCGCCACAGCGGCGTGCCCGGGCCGATCCCAGCAGACGTCGACGTCCTGGTCGTAGGACGCCCCGATCCGGACGAGCTGTTCGATGTCGCTGAACATGCCTCCCGGGAGCTGCGCCGGGAGGTCAACGTCCACCGTGTCACTCCGGAGGCATGGGCATCACCGAGCGACGAACCTTTCTTGACCTCGGTCCGCGAGCGACCGCTGGTCCGCCTGCAGCTACGTGAGGAGAACGGCGAATGAGTCGCTGGGAGCAGGGCCGAACCGTCGTTGACGACCTGATCCATCGCGGGGAGGTCGAGAAGGTGCCGGCCTCGGCGGAGCATGCGGATGCGGAACTCGTCCAGGCCCGAAAGCACTTGGCCTCCGCAAGGCTGCTCCTCGATGTCGACCCGGTCGGTGCATACAGTCTTGCCTACGACGCTGCGCGCAAGGCGCTTGCGGCGGTCCTGGCAAACCAGGGACTTCGCGCCACAAGCAGGGGTGGCCACGTCGCGGTCTACGAGGCGGTGAAGGCACAGCTGGACCCTCCGCTCGGAAGCATCCTGCGACCGTTCAGCCGCATGCGTGTCCGCCGGAACGAGAGCGAATACCGATCCGGTGAAGCTCCGCCGGTCTCCCCCGACGAGGTCAGGGGAGACCTTCCCAAAGCTCAGGCGATCATCGAGCTGGCCGAGAAGGCCATGCCGCACATGGGTCGCTACTGATCGCCGAAAGCCCGCGTTCGCGACTACGGATGGACGGGTCGACGCGGTACACGCCGCGCCCTGGTGAACTTCCGCCGTCCGGTGTCGGCGGCGAGTTCGTTGAGGCGCTCGCCGATCACGGAGACGGCCGGACGGGGCTCCTGCTCGTAGTACCAGGGCTTGTATCGGCGGAGTAGCTCCTCGCCCTGCTCGGTCCAGGTGAACCCGGGCTTCCGCAGCACTTTCCGGAACACTGCGTCGACCGTTTCCGGGTAGCCGGCGGCCAGGCGGCGGATCGGCAGGGGCGCGATCGACTCCTCGCGCAGGTACATGCGCAGTATGTCCTGGTGCGGCCTTCGGCCCGCGAGGGCCGGGTCGGCGAAGCGGTCCCGGAGCGTCCCGTAGTCGGCGTAGAACTTGAGACCGTCGACCTCGTCGTAGATGACGCCGAGTGTCTCCGAGCCTGCAAGTTCTCGGGGCAGCTCGAAGGCCGGGAAATCAAGGCTGGGCAGCCAACTGCCCCGGGCCCGGAGAGGCTGCTCGGCGACAGCCTGCCGGTGCCGGTAGTAGGCGTTGAGCCGGTCCTCGGCTTCGACAGGGGGAAGGACCAGTTCGTCGCTGGCGCAGAACTGGATGAACGCGGCCCGGTCCTGGCGCATCGACTCCCATCCCTGCTCGATCTTCTGGGGGTTGCGGAAGCCCAGTTCGGGTTGGCTGGTGGCCAGTTGGAGTGCGGCGCGGGCAATCTCGGTGGAACTGGACCTCGGGTACGACGATATCGCCCCGGAGATCAGCCACACCCCGTCCGGCAGGCGGTACTGCAGGATGAAGTTGTCGGTGATCCGGACCGCATCGCCCTCCTCCAACTGCCGCTCCGGGCCGGCGACCTCCAGCAGCAGCGGGGTCAGCCACCGGTCGAAGCGCGAGCTCTGAGCGAAGGCGACGAGTTCGTCCTTCAGCTCGGAGCATCGCTCGATCAGGCCCCGCAACGACGCCTCGTCCTCGGTCCGTACCACGACACCCATGCGGGGCCCTCTCGATCGTGAAGGTTCCGACGCTCAGTGCGCCCAGTAGTAGCGGTACGCCTCGACCCACTCCGCTCCGTCCGGAGCCGGATCCGGCAACGGAAGGTCCAGCAGCCCGATCGTCTGCCTGAACTCACCGCGGGTGCACAAGGCGACGATCCTTCCGTCCCGTGAGAGGTCGACGCCGCGCACGGTCACCTCGACGCCCAACACCGACGTGCTGAACGGCATCGTCAGGTTCTCCTCGACGGCGGCGAACAGCGCCGACACCTCCTCGTGCTCGTCGTAGGTGTCGACCGTCGCTTCATCGACCAGCGCAGCCAGTTCTCGCCTGCTGAACGTGCCCATGGCGTCACGCTAGCGGACCTGTTCACCGCTGGGTTGCGAGCGGTCCGAAGCCCCGCCGACTTGCGCGCGTATCGTCACAGCATGCGACTGAGCACCGTGATCCTCCCCATCCACCGGTGGAGCGAGGGGCAGAAGATCTGGCGGCGGGCCGAGGACCTCGGGTTCCACGCCGCGTACACCTACGACCACCTGTCCTGGCGGTCGTTCCGCGACGAGCCCTGGTTCGGCTCCGTCCCGACCCTGACGGCGGCGGCGTGCGCGACCGAGCGGATCCGCCTCGGGACCCTGGTGACCTCGCCGAACTTCCGGCACCCGGTGACCCTGGCCAAGGAGCTGATCACGCTGGACGACGTGTCCGGCGGGCGGGTGACGCTGGGGATCGGGGCCGGCGGGACGGGCTTCGACGCGACGGCGATGGGGCAGGAGGCGTGGTCGCCGAAGGAGCGGGCGGACCGGTTCGGCGAGTTCCTGCCGCTGCTGGACGAGCTGCTGCGCACCGACGCGACGACCCGCGGGGGCACGTACTACTCGGCGGTCGAGGCGCGGAACGTCCCCGGGTGCGTGCAGTCGCCGCGGGTGCCGTTCTACGTCGCCGCGACCGGGCCGCGCGGGCTGCGGCTGGCGGCCGAGCACGGGCAGGGGTGGGTGACGTACGGGGACCCGAAGGGGCCCGCGGACGTGCCGGTGGAGCAGGCGCCCGCGGTGATCGCGCAGCAGATCGCGAAGCTGACGGCGGCCTGCGAGGCGAAGGGCCGGGACGTGGCCGCGCTGGAGAAGGTGCTGCTGCAGGGCTCGACGGCGGAGAAGCCGCTGGCCTCGCTGGACGCCTTCGTCGACTGGGCCGGGACGTACCGCGAGCTGGGGATCACCGAGCTGGTGGTCCACTGGCCGGTGCCGGACTCGATCTTCGAGAACGACCTCGCGGTGTTCGAGCGGATCGCCACCGAGGGCCTCGCCCAGCTCACGTAGTCGGCGGCCGGATCGCCGGGGCGGCCGGACGCCCGGCTACGGGTGCGGGCGGGTGCGCTGGGCCGGGAACCGGGACTCGGGGGCGCGGCGGGCGATCTCGGCGAGGGCGTGGAAGAGGACGTCGCCGAGCAGGACCGGCTCGCGCGAGGCCTCGGGCGCGAAGTCGGGTGCGACGTCGGACGGGGAACCGGACGGGGAGCCGGACGGCGGGTCGGGCGGGGAGTCGTCCCGTACGTCCGGCGGGCGGCCGGGGCGGGCGGCGGCGGGCGGGGCGGTCACGGGGTGCTGCTGTCCGAGCTGGCGAGTGGGCATGGCTCTTCCTGCCGACGGGGACACCGTCCACAGTCCTGCCCGCCGCCCCGGGCAGGACACGCCGGCCGCCGGGGAATAGGCCGGAAACGGCGCCTCGGGGACCGAAAGCGGGCCCGCGGGCGGACGGCACCCGGCCGTGACGCGGACGGCGGGCGGCCGGGAGGAGTCCGGGAGACGGCCCGCGGGCCCCGCCGGGCGACCGCAACCTCGGCGGTGACCGGCGCCGTACCCATGGGCGAAGATGGACCGGTGACCGAACCCCGCACCGCTCCCCGCCTCATCGCCACCGACCTGGACGGCACCCTGCTGTGCGCCGGCGGCACCGTCAGCGAACGCACCGCAGCGGCCCTGGCGGCGGCGGAGGCGGCCGGGGTGCAGGTGGTGTTCGTGACCGGGCGGCCGCCGCGCTGGATGCAGCAGGTGAGCGCGCACATCGGCGGCCACGGGCTGGCGATCTGCTCGAACGGGGGCGCGGTGGTGGACGTCCGGCGCGGCGAGCTGCTGGAGTCGTTCCCGCTCCCGGCCGCGACGGCGCTGGAGGTGGTGGAGGTGCTGCGGGCCAAGCTGCCCGGCACCTCGTTCGCCTTCGAGTACCCGGCCGGGTTCGCCCGCGAGCCCGGGTACGAGGTGCCGATGTGGGGCGAGGACGAGGAGCATCCGATCGGCCCGGCGGAGGAGCTACTGGGGGCCGGTGGGGCGGTCCGGGGCCTGTTCAAGCTGCTGGCCAAGCACCCGGACCTCGACCCGGACAAGCTGCTCTCGGAGGCCCGGGAGGCGGCCGGGCACCTGGCCGAGATCACCCGCTCGGCGCCGATCCCGCTGCTGGAGATCAGCGCGCCCGGCGTCACCAAGGCCAGCACGCTGGCCCACTGGTGCGCCGGGCACGGGATCGACCGGAGCGAGGTGGTGGCCTTCGGCGACATGCCGAACGACCTGGAGATGCTGGACTGGGCGGGCACCGCCTACGCCGTCGCCAACGCGCACCCGCAGGTGCTGGCGGCGGTGGCGCGGCACACCGTGAGCAACGAGCAGGACGGCGTCGCGGCGGTGCTCGAGGAGCTCCTCGCCCTCCCCCGGAGCTGACGGCCGGGCCCGGCCGGCGGATCCCGGCGGCCGGCTCCGGTCCCGCCGATCCCGGCGGCCGGCCCTACCCGAAGCGGCCGTTGACGTAGTCCGAGGTCCGCTGGTCGCGCGGGTCGCCGAAGACCTGTGCGGTCGGCCCGGCCTCGACGATCCGCCCCGGGGTGTCGTGGGTGGCCAGGAAGAACGCGCAGGTCTGCGAGACCCGCTGGGCCTGCTGCATGTTGTGGGTGACGATCACGATGGTGAGCCGCCCGCGCAGTTCGGCGATGGTCTCCTCGACCCGCCGGGTGGAGGTGGGGTCGAGCGCCGAGCACGGCTCGTCCATCAGCAGGATGTCCGGCGAGACCGCCAACGACCTCGCGATGCACAGGCGTTGCTGCTGCCCGCCGGAGAGCGCGCCGCCCGGGGTGTGCAGCCGGCCGGAGACCTCCTCCCAGAGCCCGGCCCGGCGCAGGCTGGTCTCCACGAGGTCGCGGCGTTCCTCCTTGGACACCTTGATCCCGGCGAGCTTCAGCCCGCTGGCCACGTTGTCCTGGATGGACATCGCCGGGAACGGGTTGGGGCGCTGGAAGACCATGCCGATCCGGCGCCGCACCTCGGCGGGGCGCCGCCCGGGGCGGTAGACGTCGTCCCCCTCCAGCAGCACCTCGCCGGAGAGGGCGGCGCCGCGGACCATCTCGTGCATCCGGTTGAGGATCCGCAGGTAGGTGGACTTGCCGCAGCCGGACGGGCCGATCAGCGCGGTGACCTCGCCGGCCGGCATGGCGAGCGAGACCCGCTCCAGCACCTTGTGGGTGCCGAACCAGGCGGAGACCTCGCGGGTCTCCAGCCCGGCCAGCGGCCCGCCGGGGTGCGCGCCGGGTGGCGTCGGCGGGAGGGTGAGGGTGTCGGCGACCGGGTCCACGGCCCGGGCGCCGGTCGTCGGGCCGGCCGCCGGGAGGTCGGTGATCGGCAGGTCGGTCATCGGTGCATCCGTCATCGGTACGGGCCTCCGGGCGCGCGTCAGTAGAGGTTGGGCAGCAGGGCGGCGGCGTTCTCGTAGACCGCCCAGAGCAGGGCGGCGACCACCGGCGCGGCGCTCAGGTAGGCGGCCGAGCGCCGCCAGTGGCGGGCCAGCAGGAGCGCGCCGACCACCGCCCCCAGCAGGCCGAGCGACCACAGCTGCAGCGCGGCCAGCGCGCCCTTGTCGGCGGCCAGCGCCTTGTCGTAGGCGACGGTCTCCGGCCGTCCGCCGGGGTTCTGCTCCGGGTCGCCGTCCAGCCGGGCGCCGATCATCACGGTGGAACCGGGGATCCAGTCGGAGTCCCCGGTGACCAGGACGAGCCGGTTGCGGACCGGGTCGCTGATCGGGTGGTCGCCGTCGCCGTACACGTTGACGGTGTAGCTGAACTTCCCCTGCCCGGTGGTGGCCTCGATCCGGTCGCCGACCCGCAGCTCGGAGAGCCTGGCGAACGGCGCGCCGAAGGTGGCGCCGCGGCCGAACACGACGGCCACGCCGCCCTGGCCGGGCAGCGCGGTGTCGCGGCGGTGGCCGGGCCCGCGCATGAGGTCCCGGCCGGTGGTGCCCTCGACCACGACGGCCTGGTGCAGCCCGATCGCCGGGATGTCCAGCAGGGCCACCGGGGCGCCGTCGGCGGCCGTCCCGGTGGGTGCGACGGCCCGGGCGAGCTGGTCGCGGAAGGTCTTGTGGGCGGTGGACTGGTAGTGCCGCTCCTGCAGGTGCGAGAGCGTGAACAGGTAGCCGACGAAGCCGAGGACGAGCGCGGCCAGCAGGCTGGCCGCCCAGGCGCCCTGGAGGAAGCGGCGGCGGGCGGGGGTGACGGCGGGCCGGGGTGCCGGGCCCGCGGGCGGTGCGCCGGCGGGCCCGGCCGGCCGCGCGGGGGCGGCGGCCGGCTTCTCCAGCACGGGGGCGGTCACGAGGTGCCGTCCGAGGACTTGCGCCGGCGCAGCAGGCGCCGGCCGAGCAGCGGCGGGACGAGCACGACGGCGAGCAGTTCGACGGCGGTGAGGGTGCTCAGCGTCCAGTCCTCGGGTTTGCCGGCGACCTCGACCACGTTCGCCGCGACCTCGCCGCCGGCCCGGGCGCGGGCCACCACCTGGCCGGTCTGCGGGTCGATCACGTCCTCGGTGGTCGGGTCCTCGCCCGGGGCCGCTCCGCCGGCCGCGTTCGGGTCGCCGGCGGCGGCCGCGTCGCCGCCACCGGCGGCACCCGCCCCGCCGGACCCGGCGGTGCCGCCCGTCCCGCCGGTACCGCCCGCACCACCGGTGCCGGCCCCGCCGGACCCCCCACCGGTGCCGCCGCTGCCGCCGGTGCCGCCCGCGGCCGTGCCGGCGCCGGTGCGCGCACCGCTCCCGCCACCCGAGCCGCCGGTGCCGCCGGCCCCGCCCGCCGCCGCCGAGCCGCCCGTGCTGCCGGCGCCGCCGGTCGAGCCACCGGAGCCCGAACCTGTCTTGACCGGCTGGCCGTTCTGCACGGTGCAGTCCAGCGGGGTGCCCTGCTTGTCGCAGGGGCTGGGCTGCGGGGCGTTCTTGAGGACGGTCAGTTCACCGGCCGCGTTGAAGGTCGGGTTGGGGCAGTTGGCGAGGGTGTTCGGGTCGACCTTGCTGGCGTTGCCCGGGATGCTCTTGGTCTGCAGCAGTCCGCCGCGGACCAGTCCGCGCGGGATCGGCGAGTAGCCGAGGCCGTCGGCCTCGCCCTGGCCCTCGCAGAGCACGTAGTCGAGGAAGCGGCTGAGCGCGCCGCCCTTGTCGTTGGTGAACCGCGGCGGCGGGGGGAGGGCCGCCCCGGCCCGCGGCACGATCAGGTAGCTGTAGCTGGAGATCGGGTAGGCGCGCGGGTCGTCCATGGTGTAGACGCCGTCGAGGTTCTGCTGCAGGTAGTTCGGGTCGTTCGGCGCGGTGCCGTCGTCGACGCCGCGGATCCTGGCGGCGGTGAGCGCCACGGCCACGTTGGAGGCCGTCGGCAGGGAGTAGTACCCGGCCTGGTTGAGCACCTTCACGACCGGCCAGTTGCTGCGCTTGGCGAAGGCGTACTCGTCGTAGCCGATGGTGCCGACGTTGGAGGAGGCCTTGATGTAGCCGGCCACCACGTCGGAGCCGTTCTGCGCGACCATCCGGCCGGAGGACGGGAAGAACTCGGTGTAGTCGCCGCAGGTGACGCCGTTGACCGACGTGCAGTAGTCGTCCCACTGGGCCTTGTGGGTGTGCTCCATCCACCGGGTGAACTGCGCGGTGGCGCCGGAGCCGTCGGAGCGGATCACCGGGGTGATCTGCAGGCTGGGCAGGGCCTTCCCGTAGTCGGCGGTGATCCTCGGGTCGTTCCAGTTGGTGATCTTCCCGGTGAAGATGTCCACCACGCTCTGCGGGGAGAGCCGCAGGTCGCGGACCTGCTTGCCGCCGACGACCAGGTTGTACATGAAGGTGGTGCCGCCCGCGGTGATCGGCACGTAGGAGAAGCCGTAGGTGGGGTTCTCCGGCTCGCCGGAGCCGGAGCTGTGGCCGGACTGGCCGAGGCCGGTGTCCGGCGCGGAGCGGAACGGCACGTCGGAGGCGGTGAAGTCGTCCTGGCCGATCGACCACTGGTTGCGGCCGGCCGCCGAGCCGACCGGGTTGAAGTTGATCTGGATGCCCTGCGAGGCGACGTCCTGGCGCCACTGGTCGATCGCCGGACCGGCCCAGCTGGAGCCGTCGGCGCTCAGCGCGACCGCCGCGTAGGCCGGGGTGCTCAGCCCGGTCAGCAGGGAGGCCGCGGCGAGCAGCAGGGACAGCAGCCCCGCGAGCAGCCGGGCCACGGAGCGCCTTGCGGCCTCCCGGAACATGGGAACTCCTCTGGTACGGAGGGTGGTCGGTCGGGTCGCCGGCACCGGGCCGGCGGATCGGGTCGCCGGCGCTGGGCCGGCCCGGTGGGTCTCCGGCAGGGCGCCGGTCCGGTGGGTCTCCGGCAGGGCGCCGGTCCGGTGGGTCGCCGGCAGGTCGCCGGTCCGGTGGGTCGCCGGCAGGTCGCCGGTCCGGCCGGACATCAGCGCCTCCTCGGCCGGAGCCCGTACGGGGTGGCGACGGCGTGCGCGGCGGCCGCCTCCAGGCGGCGGGCCTCGCGGGCGATCCGGCGCTTCTGGGCGCGGGTCAGCTGCCCGGGCCGGCGGCCGCCGAGCACCCGTGCGGTGACGAAGAGGATCAGCACGACGCCCATCAGGGTCAGTCCGGCGGCGAAGCCGCGCGCGATCATGCCGTCGTAGGGCTGCTTGACGTAGTTCCAGATGTACAGCGGCAGCGAGACCTGGTGCTCCTCGAACGGGTTGCCGTTGAACTGCGAGGTGAAGCCGGAGGTGAGCAGGACCGGCGAGGTCTCGCCGACGCCGCGCGCCATGCCGAGCACCACGGCCGTCACCAGGCCGGGCCGGGCGGTCGGCAGCACCACGTTCCACACCGTCCGCCACTGGCTGCCGCCCAGCGCGTACGAGGCCTCGCGCAGGGTGCCCGGCACCAGCCGGATGACCACCTCGGCGGCCCGGGTGACGATCGGCATCATCATCACGGTGAGCGCCAGCGAGGCCGCGAAGCCGCTCTTCTCGAAGCCGAAGGTGATGATGACGACGCCGAGGATGAAGAGTCCGGCCACGATGGACGGCAGTGCGGTCATCGCCTCGACCAGGGTGCGCACCGGGCGGGCCATCCGGCCGCCGACCTCGGACATGAAGACCGCCGCGGCGATCCCCAGCGGAACGGCGAACAGCGTCGCCAGGCCCAGCTGTTCGAGCGATCCGACGACGGCGTTGAGGGCGCCGCCCGAGGTGATCGGGTTGAGCGGCCCGGTGTGCTCCATCGACTCGGTGAAGAAGTTGAGGTGCTGGGCGGCCTCGTAGCCGCGGCTCGCCACGTAGCCGATCTGGTCGACGATCAGGGCGACCACGAGCGCGCCGGAGCTCCAGGCGACCACGCCGACCAGGCGGTCCCGGACCATCATCCGGTTCCACTGCAGCCGGCCGAGGCCGTAGTAGCCGAGCAGGAAGAGCAGGTACCAGCAGACCAGGAAGCCGAAGGCGCCGCTGAACGGCAGGATCCGCTCGTACAGCATCCAGACCAGGCCGAGCGAGCCGGTCAGCGCGCCGGCCACGGTGAGGACGTCGTCGCGGGTGACGCCGCCGAGCCGGACCCGCTTCTCGGGCCGGGGCGGGGCGGGCGCCGCGGGCGCCGGGTCGCCGGCGGGCCCGGGCGCCGCGACCGGCGGCAGGTCGAGCGTGGTCATCGGGTGGTCCCTTCACGGTGGGTCTCGCGGTGGGTCGCGCGGGCTGCCCGCCGGTGCGGGTGGCGGTCCTGGTGACGGTCCCGGCGGTGGCCCGGTCGACGGCTCGGGTGGCGGCTCGGGTGGCGGCTCGGGCGGCGGTCCTGGTGACGGTTCGTCATGGTCAGTCCGCCGTCGCCGAGCCGGAGCGGGACCGGTTGATCACGAAGCCGGCCGCCACGTTCACCAGCAGGGTGAGCGCGAACAGCACCAGCCCGGCCGCCATCAGCGCGGAGAGGGAGAGCCGGTCCGACTCACCGAACCGCAGCGCGATCAGCGCGGAGATCGAGTTGGCGCCGTTCTCCAGCACGTGGGTGATGGCCTTGAAGTTCGGCGAGATGATCAGCGCGACGGCGATCGTCTCGCCCATCGCCCGGCCGAAGCCCAGCATCACCGCGCCGATCACCCCGCCGCGGCCGAACGGCAGCACCACGGTGCGGACCATCCCCCAGCGGGTGGAGCCCAGCGCGTAGGCGCCCTCCCGCTCGCCCTGCGGCGCCTGCGAGAAGACCTCCCGGCTGAGCGAGGTGATGATCGGGATGATCATCAGGGCGACCACCACGCCGGCGATGAAGGTGGACGAGGTGTACGAGGTCCCGATGTCACCGGTGCGCACCTTGAGGAAGGGGACGGTGTCGCCGAGGTGGTTGGCCAGCCAGCGGACGAACCCGATGATCCTCGGCTGCAGGAAGAACAGGCCCCACAGGCCGTAGACGATGCTGGGGATCGCCGCCATCAGGTCGACCAGCGAGATCAGCGCGGCCCGCAGCCGCACCGGCGCGTACTCGGCGATGAAGACGGCCGTGCCGAGCGCCACCGGGACGGCGATGACCAGCGCGATCACCGCGATCAGCAGGCCGTTGGGCAGGACGGCGGCGATGCCGAAGTTGTGGGCGGCGGTCTGCCACTTCTGCTCGGTCAGGAAGGACCAGCCGACGACCCGCAGGGCGTCGGTGCCGCGCAGCACCAGGAAGAAGGCGATCAGCCCCATGATCGCGAAGACCGAGAGGCCGGCCAGCCGCAGCACCCCGCGGAAGACCCGGTCGCCGGGGGTCGCGGGGGAGGTGATGGCGCGCGGGACGTCGGGGTCGGGGCGGCCGTCGCGGCGCGACGGTGCTCCGTCGTGCGGTGCCGCGGGCTCGGCGGCGGCTGTCATGGTCTGCTCTCCGTGCTCGGGAACGGGGTGCTCGGGAACGGCGTGCTCGGGGAACGCGCTCGGGGAACGCGCTCGGGGAACGGCACGCTCGGAAGCGGCGGATCCGACGAACGGCGTGCGCGGCGGGCCGCGGGCTCGGCGGGGCCGGGACGGCGGCCCCGCCGAGCACCGCGCGCCGCGGTCTCAGCCCCTGCGGCGCAGTCGCGCCCACTGGGCCCGCACACCGGCCAGGGCCTTGGCCCCCGCCGGGGTGCCGCCGAGGAACAGCGCGGCCGGTCCGCCGACCAGCAGCACCAGGCCGGCGATCAGGGCGACGGGCAGCAGCAGCCGGGCGGTGCCGGGCCGGTCGGGCGCGGGGGCGCCGGCCGCGACCGGGGCGGCGGCCAGCGGGCCGCCGGTGGCCGCGGGGGTGGCGCCCGGGGTGGCCTTGGCCGCCACCGGGGCGGAGGTGGCCGCGCCGCCGGCCGTCGCGGCGCTCCCGGTGCCGCCGGAACCGAGGCTGCTGCCGGTGCCCGTGGAGCCGGTCGTGGAACCGATCGTCGAGCCGGTGGTGAAGCCGGAGGTGGAGCCGCTGCCGCCGGTGGCGTCCCCGGTGCCGGTCGCTCCGCCGCTCCCCGTGGCACCGGTGGCGCCGCCGTCGCCGGACTGGCCGGTGCCGCCGGTCGCCGCGGTGCCGCCCGCGGTGCTGCCGCCCGTCGAGCCGGCGCCGGTGGCGGTCCCGCCGCCGTCGGGCGCGGTGGTCGGGGGCTTCGGCTCGGTGGTGGGCGCGGGCGGCGTCTGGTTGCCGGGGTAGCTGCCGTCCTGGGCCGAGACGTGCTTCACCGCGTCCTGGGCCTGGGCGAGCTGGGCCTGCGTCAGTCCGAGGAAGCCCGGTGCGAGCCGGCCGGGCTCGACGCCGTAGAGCTGGCCCCAGCCCGGGTCGGTGACCTTGCCGAGGAAGGTGGCCACGGCGGCGCTCTTCTCGGCGGACAGGCCCGCGGTGGGGACCATCGCGTACTGCACGGCGGTCAGCGGGTAGGCCCGCTGGTCCCGCGCGTAGTCGCTGCCGGCCTGCCCGTAGGGGAGGGTCTGGGTCCCGGTGAGGGCGTCGACCGGCATGTCCGCCACGGCGGCGGCGAAGCCGGACCGGTCGGGCTGGACGAAGCCGCCGGCCGGGTTCCTCAGCGCGGCCTCCGGCAGGCTGTAGGCCTGGGCCTGGCCGGCGTCCATGATGGCGAACAGCCGTCGGCTGCCCTGGGGTTGCGCCGGGCGCTTCTGGTAGTTGCCGTTGAGGATGTTGGAGGAGAGCGCCGTCATCCGGTTCTGCAGGATGGTCCGGGAGACGTCGACCAGACCGCCGAGGGTCGGGTTCCACTCCAGCTGCTTCCAGATGCCCGCGGCGTCCTTGCCGCCGGGGACGCCGGAGTTGTCCTGCCGCTGGAGCGCCTCGACGGGGTAGCCGGTGAACGCGGGCCGCAGGTAGAAGGTGTCGACGTGCATGCCCCACTGGTCGGGCGCGCCCTGCAGGAACTGGGCGGCGTCCGGGTCGGCGGCGATCCAGGAGGTCAGCTGGTAGGTGAGGTCGGTGGTGCCGCCGACCACGGTCGGGGTCAGCTCCTCCGGCGAACTGCAGTTCGGCCAGTGCAGGTTGGCGTTCTCGGGGTTGAGCGCGCGGAACTCCGGGTCGGCGAAGAGGCAGTTGGGGTTGCCCTCCACGGAGGGGATCACCGGGCCCAGCGCGGCGTACGACTGGGTGAGCATCTTGGCGAGCAGCCGGGCGTTCAGCTTCATGTCCCGGATCTGGCGGCCGGTGGTCGGGTCGTCGACCACGTACACCACGGAGATGCCGGTGCTGGCCAGCGGGGCGTAGACGTACGGCCGGGGCGCCGGCGAGCGGTCGGGCCGGGCGACCAGGGCGAGGTCGGTGCCGGTGCCGGCCAGGAAGTCGGCGCGGGCCTGCGGCTCGCCGGTGGCGATGATGTACTGCAGCGACATCGGGGAGCTGCCCAGGCAGAGCCCGGTCCGCCACTGCTGCATGGTCCGGTTGGCCATCTCCAGGCCGGCGGTGCTGAAGGACGCCTGCTGGACCTTGCAGTCGGCGGGCGCCGGGGCGAAGTCCAGCGGGACCACCACGTGGTTGCGCCAGGCGCACTGCTCGTTGGCGTTGTTCCCGGTGACCCAGTTCTCCACGCCCTGCATGACGCTGTCGGTCGCCGCGTAGAAGAAGAAGCCGTCGTCGTCGATCGCGTGGTTGTCGCAGTTCGGGACGCCGTTCTGCTCCTGGTGGAGGTCGAGCGGGTCGCCGCCGTAGTTGGGCTCGACGACGATCGAGCACTTGTGCTGCGCGTCGCAGCCCAGCGTGGGGGCCTGCTGGCCGGTGAGGATCTCGATCGAGGCGGCGCCGGAGCCGTCCGGGCCGGTCGGGGCGATCACCGCGTTGGACGGGAAGTCGGGGGCGTTGCCCGCGGCCGGGAACTTCTGCTCGAAGCCCTTGTCCCGGTCACCGCCGTACAGGGTGCTGCCGTAGCAGTCGGTGATCGCCGGGTCCTCGCCGCGGCACTGGTAGATCCGGACGGGGTACATCGCCTTGTCCGAGTAGGGCTGGACGACCGTCACGGGCTCGCCGCCGGGCCGGCCGACCGTGGGGGTGAAGCCGCTCCAGGAGACCTGCACCACCTGGTTGGTCAGGTTGCCGGTCTGCGAGACCGTCACGCTGCCCTCGGGGCCGTAGCTGCCGCTGGCCGGCTGCCACACCTTGGGCCCCGTGACCGTGGTGGAGCCCGCCGCGTGCGCCTGCGGGGCGGTGCCCAGGCCGAGCGGGACCACCGCGATCGCCGCCACGACCGCCCAGACGAGGGTCAGCGCCGACAGGCGCCGGCTCCACCTCCCCCGGTGTCCGGGGTCGGGTTCGCGGATTCTCATGGCGGGCACCTCCGGGGGTTGCGGCCGCCGCGGCGGCACGAGGGTCGGTCGCGCTGTGATCGATGGCTCCGGTGCGTACCATTCGGCCAGCCGGACATGGCCGGATCGGGTCGACCGGGTGTACGAGACCACAACGCGACGACTCCGCACCGGAGTTGGGAACTCCGAATGCGGACGGGCCCGCGCCGAGGCGCGGACCCGTCGACCTGCGGCGAAGCCGCCCCGAAACTGCCGGTCAGCTTCCCTGGGTGAAGGTCAGCGCGAGCGAGCCGACCGACTGGCCCTCGGTGAAGAAGCTCGTCCCGAGCTTGGCGTCGAGGTACTGCGCACCGGCCGCGTCCACCTGGAGGCTGGAGGCCGAGAGGTTCTGGGTGGTGCCGGTCCGGCCGATCACGTTGTCGCCCGCCGGGTCCAGCAGCGCGACGGGCGTGGTGCCGCCGACCGGGACGGCGTTGATCTGCCAGGTGTCGACGTGGAAGTCCAGCTGCTTGAACGTCACGCTCTTGCCGTTGGCGAGGTTGACGAAGAGCAGGCCGCCACCGAGGTTCACGTCCCCGTAGAACTGCGGGATGTTCGCGGCGCCGCCGGTCACCGGGAAGGTGGTGGTGAGGCCGGTGGTGCTGTCGTAGGCCGGCGCCGCCGGCTGCAGCGGGACGACCAGGATGCCCTTGAGGGCGGCCTGGGCCAGGAAGGTGGCGTCGTTGGTGATCACCGCGCTGCCGGTGGACGGCGTGGCCGCGTCGGCGGCGGCCGCACCGCTCAGGCCGGTCACGGTGAGGACGACGGCGGCGCCGGCTGCGGCCAGGCGTGCGCGCGATCTTGCCATGCGGAGCTCCTTGGGAGAGGTGGTGTGGCTGTCGGTGCGGCCGGCGGCCACGGGCGCGGGGCCCGTGGCCGCCGGGTGGAGCGGGACGGCTCAGGAGTGGGTGGCGCTACCGCAGGCGAAGGACGGCAGCGGCAGGAAGCCGTAGCTCTTGATGTCCGCGGAGCCGCTCTTGCAGATCCAGCCGGTCGGGCCGAAGATCGCGCGCAGGGCGGTGCCGTGGGTGTCGGTGGCGATCCACTCGGCGTGGCGCACGACGTTGTAGACCACGCGGCCGTACGCGGTGGCGGCGTAGCTGGAGCTGATGACCTTGTTCACGGTGTCGACCGGGGCGATGCCGTTCACGCTGCGGATGGTCAGCGGGCCCTGGACGTCGGAGCCGCTGCCCTTGCCGAAGTACACCTGGCCGATGTAGTGGGCGACGGAGTAGGGCACCAGGATGTCGGCGTCGTTGAGGACCGGGTCGGAGCCCTGGTTCTCCTGGACACCGGTGGTGACGCAGGCGCCCGGGGTGACGGCGGTGCCGCCGCCGATGGCCTGCAGGAAGAAGGAGCGGGTGCCGGAGCTGGCCTGCGGCAGCTGGGGCTTGATGGTGGCGGAGGAGAGCGACGGGTCGATCTGGTTCCACTTGGTGACGGCGCAGGTGTAGATGTCCTTCAGGTTGGCCGTCGTCAGGTTGGCCGGCGCGTGGCCGCCGGTGCCCAGGGCCGCCCAGGAGACCGCGTCCTTCGCGTAGGCGATGAAGTCGTCGGTGGTCGGGTCGGTGGCCGCCGGGCCGCGCGAGGAGCGGGCGAAGTCGACCGTGGCGCTGGTGTTGATGTTCAGCGCGGTGATGCCGGCGCCGGAGCCGTTCGGGCGGGCGATGGAGGTGGCGCCCGTCTTGGTGGTGATCGGCGAGGTGCCGGTGGCGTCCCAGCTGTAGAGCCGCGGCGCGGTGGTGCCGGCCACCGTCGCGTTGTAGTCGGTGGAGAACTGGTTCAGCAGCGCCTGGGTGGTGTCCGAGCCGACGCCGACGATGTCCTGCGCGGCCGGCAGCGAGGCCGGGTCGGCCAGGGCGGTGCCGCTGGCGACGGTGGCCAGGGAGGTCGCGAGGGCGGCGACGGTGAGCAGCTTGGCAGCGGTCTTACGCATGTTTCTCTTCCTCCGGTGGGAGAGACGTCCATCGCGTGACCCGGACTCCGGTGGGAGTGCGGGGCCGGTGGCCGCGTCCGCGGCGGCCGCTCCGGCAGTGCCGATCCTGTCCGGCGGGCAGGTTCCGCCGGAAGGGTGGTCGAGGGCGGGTCGGGAATGTCGACTCATCGCTTCGACGAGGTTTAGCCACTGGTCAGGAGGCTCGCGGTGGACCGGCGGCGGGCGCCCCGGCGGCCGGTGACGTTCTTCTCCAGGTGGCGGCTCGGGGTGTTGCCGGATACCTGCGCTTTACCCGGACTGCACGTGCGGACCGGCCGGGCACGGCCTACAGCGGCCAGCGGGCGTCCCGCCCGGCGCGCCGCGACTCCTGCCCGAGCCACTGGAGTCCGGCCAGGAAGCCCTCCACGCCGGCCTGGCACTGGTCGCGCCGGAGGTACCCGCGCGCGCTGCGGGCGACCGGAGCGGGTTCGACGGCGGCCCGCCGGGTGCTGCGCACCGGCAGGTGGGCGGACCACGCCCACTGGCGGCCCTCGGACTGGACGACCGAGCACCGCAGTGCGGCCCGTTCGATGAGAAGTTCCCGTACCGCCTCGGCGAGTTCCTCCTCGCTGCGGTAGGTGCGCACGCCGACGCCGAGCGGCCGGCCGTTGGCGGCGCGCAGCGCCCAGCCGAGGCAGCGGTCGGGTGCGGGGACGATCAGCAGCCGCGGACCGCGCCGCTCAGCGGCCATCGGGGCGTCTCAACGGCACCGTCTTCGAAGGGAGTTCGCGGGGCGGTAGCTCGCGCGCGGGTTGTTTGGCGAGCAGCACGACGAAGCGCCGGAAGGCGTTCTGACAGGTCGCGTACCGCTCGTACGCGCGGCTGGAGCGCACCTCCGGGAGGGTGCGCGAACCGGGGATGACCCAGATCCAGCCGATGCCGTCCCGGACGTGGGTGATCCGCGCGGTGAGCTCGGCGGCGCCCGCCCGCAGCCCGTCGAAGCCGCGTTCGGCCTCGCCGGGCGTGTCGAACGCGGCCGGGGTGATCGCCACCACCCGCCCGTTCGGCGCCTTCAACTGCCAGCGGTACCGACCGTCCGGGGCTCGCTCGGCCCTGAACCCGCCTCGATGTGCCCCTGCTGCGGTGTGACCGCGGCCCGACGCGTCCACTGCTCCCCCCGTCCGGTTTCCCCTCCGAGACGGGAGCAAAGCTATGTGTGCACACAGACCCACGGAAAGCCCAAAACGTTCACAACTTGCGCTGTTGGTCGGGAAGTTCTCCCTCGTTTAACTTTCACCCGCCGGCGGGGTGAGGGTGGTGCGCCCGGGCCGGGAGGGGCCCCGGAGCACCCCCGGGGCGACCCGCAAGCGGAACCGGAACCGACCGCTCCAGGGTGCGGAACCGGTCACAACCGGGCCGTCCAGCGGACCCTGGTGCCCCTCCCGTGCGGCCCGGCCTCGTGCCAGGCGTCCCCGCCGAGCGCCTCGGCCCGCCGGGTCAGGTTGCGCAGGCCGCTGCGCCGGCCGCCCTCCGGGATGCCGACGCCGTCGTCGGTCACGGTGAGCAGCACCCCCGGCCGGCCGGCCCGCTCCAGCGACTCCGGATCGCCGCTGACCGGCCGGCCGGTGTCGCCCAGGTGCACGGTCGCGTCGATCTCCACCCCGACCCGGGAGGCCCGCGCGTGCCGGGCCGTGTTGGAGAGCATCTCCCGGAGCGCAGCCAGGAGTTGACGGCCGGTCCGCTCGCCCACCAGGCTCTCCACCGGCCCGACGAAGCTCACCGAGGGCTTGAACCCGAGCGCCGCCGCGGCCTGGCTGGCCTCCCGGATCACCCGGGTGCGCAGGGTGTCCGGGGCGTCCCCGTGGTTGTCGTGCTGGAGCGCGTAGATGGTGGTGCGGACCTCCTGGATGGTGGCGTCCAGCTCGTCCACCGCGTTGCCGATGCCGACCTTCACCTCCGGGACGACGGACCTGCGGGCCGCGCTCTCCAGCATCATCCCGGTCGCGAACAGCCGTTGGATCACCAGGTCGTGCAGGTCCCGGGCGATCCGGTCGCGGTCCTGGAAGACGGCCAGGCGCTGCTGGTCGCGCTGGCCCTCCGCGAGCCGCAGGGCCAGCGCGGCCTGCGAGGCGAAGGTCTCGGCGAGCTGCTTCTCGGCGTCGGTGAACGGCAGCGCACCGCGCGGACGCCAGACGCAGAGCCCGCCGAGCACCCGGCCCGCGGCGACCATCGGGACGGCCATGGACGGGCCGAACCCGCGGGCGACCCGGATCACCACCGTCGGATCACTGGACATGTCGTCCAGGTAGACGCTCTCCCCGGCGAGCAGCCGGGCCGCGAGGCCGCCCTCGGGCAGCAGCTCGCCGCGGACGAACTCGGCGGCCTCGCCGGAGGCGTGGGCGACCCGCATCTGACCGTCGCCCGGCCGGCCGTCGCCGCCCTCCACCGGGCCGGTCGGCAGCAGGATCATGCCGAGCGCGGCGTCCGCCAGCTCCCGCACCTGTTCGGCGGCGACGGTCAGCGCGGTCTCGGCCTGGTCGGTGGAGAGCAGCGCGGTGGTGACGGCGGCGGCGCCGGCGATCCACCGCTCCCGCCGCCGGCCCTCCTCGTACAGCCGCGAGTTCTCGATCGCCACGCCGGCCGCGGCGGCGAGGGCGTGGACCACCTGCTCGTCCTCGGGGGTGAAGGCGCCGCCGCCCAGCTTCTCGGTGAGGTAGAGGTTGCCGAACACCTCGTCGCGGATCCGGATCGGCTCGCCGAGGAAGGTCTTCATCTCCGGGTGGTGCGGCGGGAAGCCGGAGGAGCGCGGGTCGGCGCCGAGGTCGGTGAGGCGCAGCGGTTCGGGGCGGTCGATGAGCGCGCCGAGGATGCCGCGGCCGGCCGGGAGTTCGCCGATGGCGGCGGCGGTGGCGTCGTCGACGCCGACGTGGATGAAGTCGGCCAGGCCGGTGCCGCCGGGGGCGATCACGCCGAGCGCCGCGTAGCGGGCGTCGACGAGCTCGGCGGCGCCGGTGGCGATCCGGTGCAGGGTGGCGTGCAGGTCGAGCCCCGCCCCGATCGAGACCACCGCCTCCAGCAGCCGCTGCATCCGGTCGGTCACCGCGGCGGCCGACTGGAGGCGTTCCGCGACCTCGGTGACCAGCGTGTCCAGGCCGAGCGAGGCGATCTCGGGCACCCGGTGGGGGGTCGGCTCGGGGGCGGCCGCGGGGAGGTCTGGCGTGGGGTCCATGAAGAAGAGCCTAGTTTGTACGGTTTTCAGCCGAAGGACGGCACGAGGGCGGTCAGGACCCCACCGGCTCCAGCAGCCCGTCCGCCTCCCGCTCCCGCCGCCACATCGCGTGCAGCCGCCCGTCCCGGTCCGCGAGCAGCTCCGACCAGCGGCCCCGCTCGGCGACCCGGCCGCCGTCCAGCACCAGCACCTCGTCCACCGTGGTGTCGTCCAGCCCGGCCAGCCGGTGGGTGATCAGCACGGTGCTGCGCCCCGCGGTGGCGGCCAGCAGGTCGGCGGTGAGCGCGTCGGCGGTGGGCAGGTCGAGGTGCTCGGCGGGCTCGTCCAGGACGAGCACCGGGAAGTCCGCCAGCAGGGCCCGGGCCAGGGCCAGCCGCTGCCGCTGGCCGCCGGAGAGCCGGGCGCCGTGCTCGCCGACCATGGTGTCCAGGCCCTGCGGCAGGCGCTCCGTCCAGTCCAGCAGGCGGGCGGCGGCGAGCGCGGCGCGCAGCTCGTCCTCGCCGGCGCCCGGGCGGGCGAGACGCAGGTTCTCCCGCAGCGAGCTGTCGAAGACGTGGGCGTCCTGCGCGCAGAGCCCGATCACCCGGCGGACGTCCTCACCGGCGAGCGCGCGGCCGTCCACCGCCTCCGGGCGGCCGGCGGCGAAGGTGACGGCGCCCTCACCCGGCTCCAGGAACCGCAGCAGCGCCTGGGCCAGGCTGGTCTTGCCGGAGCCGGAGGGGCCGACCACGGCGATCCGGCGCCCGGGGGACAGGTCGAGGTCCACCCCGGCGAGCGCGTCCGCCGCCTGCCCGGGGTGCCGGACGGTCAGCCCGCGCACCGCGACCGGCAGCGGGTGCTCCGGCAGCGCGACGGGCTCGGCCGGCTCGGCCACCGCGGCCTCGGCCTGCAGCACCTCGTCGAGCCGGGCCCGCGCGGCCCGGCTGCGCTGACGGGCCTGGACGGCCTGCGGCATCCCGGTGACCGCCTCGAAGGCGGCCAGCGGGGTGAGCACCACGACGGCCAGGCAGACCGGCGCCAGCGCGCCCGCGCGCACCCCCTGGACGCCGACCGCGGCCGCGGCGGCCACCGTCAGCCCGGTGAGCAGTGCGATCAGCCCGGTGCCGAGCGCCGTGGTGGCGGCGGAGCGGGCGGCCAGCCGGGTGAGCGCGGCGTCGGCGGCCCGGACGGCGGCGAGCCGGCCGGGCAGCGCGCCGGCGACGGTGAGTTCGGCGGTGCCCGTGAGGGCGTCGACGACGGCGGTGGCGAGCCGGCCGCGGGCCGGGGCCTGCCGCCGTTCGGCGCCGGCCGACCAGCGGGCGGCGAGGGCCGGCACCAGCACGCCCGCGAGCAGCAGGCCGAGCCCGAGCACCGCCCCGGCGGCGGGCAGGAACGCGCCCATCGCCACCACCGCGGCCAGCGAGACCGTGCCGGCCACCGCGGCCGGCAGCCGCCACCGCAGGTAGTGGTCCTGGACGGCGTCGACGTCGGCGACCAGCCGGGAGAGCAGGTCGCCGCGCCGGAAGGCGGGCAGCCCGGCCGGGGCGAGCACGGTCAGCCGCCGGTAGACGGCGGCCCGCAGGGTGCCGAGGGTGCGCAGCACGGCGTCGTGCGAGACGAGCCGCTCGGCGTAGCGGAAGACGCTGCGGCCGATCCCGAAGGCCCGTACGGAGGTGACGGCCATCATCAGGTAGAGCACCGGCGGCATCTGGGAGGCCCGGGAGATCAGGTAGCCGGAGGTGGCCATCAGGGCCACGGCGCAGCCGAGGGCGAGCGCGCCGAGCAGGACGGCGAGCGCCAGCCGGGGGGTGGCGGCCGCCGGGGCCGCGGGCTCCTCGTCCGGGGCCGGGGCGTCGGTCGGCCGACCGCTGTGCGCGAGCGGGGCGGGCGCCGGGGCGGGTTCCCCGGCGGCGGGCGGCCCGGCGACGGGGCCCGCCAGCCGGACCCGCTCGTCCGCGACGGCCAGCAGGGCCGGCCGGTGCGCGACCACCAGCACGGTGCGGCGCCGGTCCTCGGCGAGCCCCCGCACGGCGTCCACGACGGCGGCCTCGGAGGCGCCGTCCAGGTTGGCGGTGGGCTCGTCCAGGAGGACCAGGGGGCGGTCGTCGGCGAGCAGCACCCGGGCGAGCGCGAGCCGCTGCCGCTGTCCGGCGGAGAGCCCGGCGCCGTCCTCGCCGAGGGGCGCGTCCAGGCGGGTGACGAAGTCGAGCGCGTGCGCGGCCCGCAGGGCCTGCCAGAGCTGCTCGTCGTCGGCGTCCGGGCGGTGGAGCCTGAGGTTCTCGGCGACGGTGCCGGCGAACAGGTGCGGGTGCTGCGGCACCCAGGCGATCTGCCGCCGCCAGCCGTCCGGGTCCAGCTCGGCGAGGTCGTGGTCGCGCCCGTCGGCGGCGGTGATCCGCACGGTGCCGGCGTCCGGCGCGGTGAGGCCGAGCAGGACGGCGACCAGGGTGGACTTGCCGGCCCCGCTCGGCCCGGTGAGGGCGGTGGTGGTGCCCGGGCGCAGGGTGAGGGCGGCGCCGTCCAGCGCGGGCTCGGTCCGGCCGGGGTGGCGGACGACCAGGCCGCGGGCGGTGATGACGGCACCGGTGAGGTCGGGCGCGGGCCGCGTGCCGGCCGCGGGCGGCGGGGTCTCCAGCACCCGGAAGATCTCGTCGGCGGCCGTCAGCCCCTCGACGCTGGAGTGGTAGAGCGCGCCGACCTGGCGGATCGGGAAGTAGACCTCGGGGGCGAGGACCAGGATCATCAGCCCGGTCTCCAGGTCGAGCGTGCCGTCGACCAGCCGGAAGCCGACGGTGACCGCGACCAGGGCGACCGAGAGGGTGGCGAGCAGCTCCAGCGCGAAGGAGGAGACGAAGGCGATCCGCAGGGTGCGCAGGGTGGCCCGGCGGTAGTCGGCGGTGATCCGGGCGATGGTGGCGGCCTGGGCGCGGGCCCGGTTGAACACCTTGAGGGTGGGCAGCCCGGCCACCACGTCGAGGAAGTGGTGCGAGAGCCGGGCCAGGGTGTCCCACTGCCGGTCCATCCGGGCCTGAGTGGCCATCCCGATCAGCACCATGAACAGCGGGATCAGCGGCAGCGTCGCGGCGATGATCGCGGCCGAGGCCGGGTCGGCGCCGACGATCCGCAGCAGCACGATCACCGGGACGACCACGGCGAGCGCCAGTTGCGGCAGGTAGCGGGAGAAGTAGTCGTCCAGCGCGTCGACGCCGCGGGTGGCGAGGGTGGTGAGCTCGCCGGTGCGCCGGCCCGCCAGGTAGGCCGGGCCGAGCGCGGTGGCGTGGTCGAGCAGCCGGCGCCGCAGGGTGGACTTCACCCGGGCGACGGACCGGTGCGCGGTGAGCTCGGTGAGCCAGCCGACCAGCCCGCGCCCGACGGCCGTCAGCACGAGCAGCAGCAGCGGCGCGGTCAGCTCGCCGGTGGTCGCGCCGCGCTGGAAGCCGCGGACGACGATCTCGGCGATCAGACCGGCCTGCGCGACCACCAGGGCCGCGCCCGCCGCGCCGAGCAGGACCGATCCGGCGAGGAAGGCCCGGGTGGTGCGGGCCTGGGCGAGCAGTCGGGGGTCGACCGGCTTCACGGCGTCACACCTGTTCGGGCGCGGCGGCCGGGGCGTGCCCGGGGATGTGCTGGACGCCGATGCGCTTGCGGAACACCCAGTACGTCCAGCCCTGGTAGAGCAGCACGAGCGGGGTGAACACCGCGGCCACCACGGTCATCAGCTTCAGCGTGTACGGCGAGGAGGCCGCGTTGCCCACGGTCAGGCTCCACCCGTCGTTCAGGGTCGACGGCATGACGTTCGGGAAGAGCGCCAGGAAGAGCATCCCGACGGCGGCCACGATGGTCGCCCCGGAGAGGACGAACGCCCAGCCCTCGCGGCCCAGCCGGGTGGCCACCAGGGCGCCGACCAGCGCCAGCACGGCCGCCACCAGGGCCACCAGGCTGCGGCCGTTGCCGCTGTCGCCCTGCGTCCAGACCAGGAAGACCAGCGCCAGCACCGCGGCGGCCAGGCCGGTCCGCAGCGCGGCCGCCCTGGCCCGCTCGCGGATCCCGCCGACGGTCTTCAGCGCCGCGAACACCGCACCGTGGAAGGTGAACAGGCTGAGCGTGACCAGGCCGCCGAGGATCGCGTACGGGTTGAGCAGGTCCCAGAAGGTGCCGACGTAGTTCTTCTGCGCGTCGATGTCGACGCCGCGCACGATGTTGGCGAAGGCCACGCCCCACAGGAAGGCCGGGATCAGCGACGTCCAGAAGATCGCCTCCTCCCAGTTCCGCTGCCAGCGGGCGCCCTCGCGCTTGGCCCGGTACTCGAAGGCCACGCCGCGCACGATCAGGCAGACCAGGATGACCAGCAGCGGGACGTAGAAGCCGCTGAACAGCGTCGCGTACCAGTCCGGGAACGCCGCGAAGGTGGCCCCGCCGGCGGTCAGCAGCCAGACCTCGTTGCCGTCCCAGACCGGGCCGATGGTGTTGATCAGCACCCGCCGTTCGGCGGTGTCGCGGGCGAGCGGCTTGGTGAGGATGCCGATCCCGAAGTCGAAGCCCTCCAGGAAGAAGTAGCCGATCCACAGGACCGCGATCAGTACGAACCAGACGTCGTGGAGTTGCATGTCAGATCCCCTGTGGTCCTCAGTAGGCGAAGGCGAGAGGCTTGTCGGCCTCGTCGTCCGCGGACGGGCCGCGCAGCGACGGGTCCTTCGCGGGCGGCTGCTCGGTCACCACCGGCCCGGCCTTGGCGTACTTGACCAGCAGCCGGACCTCGACGACGGCGAGGATCGCGTAGAGCACGGTGAAGGTGGTGAGGGCGCCGATCTGGGTGCCGACCCCGACGTTGGGGGAGACCGCGTTCGCTGTGGTCATCAGGCCGAAGACGGCCCAGGGCTGACGGCCCATCTCGGTGAAGATCCAGCCGAAGCTGTTGGCGATCAGCGGGAACCCCATGGTCAGGATGCCGATCCGCCAGCTCCACTTGGTGAGGAACGGCCCCAGCTCCCGCCCGGGGGTGAGCATCAGCCGCGGGACCTCGGTGTCGCCGGTGCGGAACTCCGGCCGCAGGAACAGCCTGCGGCGGGTGGTCCAGAGCCCGATCACGCCGGCCACGAAGGAGGTCATCCCGAAGCCGATCATGAGGCGGAAGCCCCAGTAGGTGACGAAGATGCTCGGGATGTAGTCCTTGGGGTCGCCCCCGTACCTGGCGGCCTCGGCGGCCGCGGTGTCGTTGATGCCGGGGACGGAGGAGTTGAAGTCGCTGTGGGCGAGGAAGGACAGTATCCCGGGGACCTCCAGCTCGACCGAGTTGTGGCCCTTGCTCACGTCGCCGACCGCGAAGATCGAGAACGGCGCCGGCGACTGGGTGTCCCAGAGCGCCTCGGCGGCGGCCATCTTCATCGGCTGCTGCTCGAACATCACCTTGGCGAGCGAGTCGCCGCTGAGCGCGGTGCCGGCGCCGAAGACCACGGCGAGCACCAGGCCGAGCCGCAGCGAGGTGCGCATCACGGCGGTCCTCTTCGGGTCGGCGCCCTCGGGCCGGCGCTTGGCCCGCCAGAGGTGGAAGGAGGCGATGCCGACCACGAAGGCGGCCCCGGTGAGGAAGGCGGCGGTCAGGGTGTGCGCCACCACGGTCAGGGTGGTGTTCTGGAACAGGACCTTGGTGATGTCGGTGAGCTGCGCCTTGCCGGTGGCCGGGTCGATCGTGTAGCCGACGGGGTGCTGCATCCAAGAGTTGGCCGCGAGGATGAAGTAGGCGGAGAGCACGGTGCCCAGCGCGACCATCCAGATGCAGGCGCAGTGCAGCTTCTTCGGCAGCTTGTCCCAGCCGAAGATCCACAGGCCGATGAAGGTGGACTCGAAGAAGAAGGCGATCAGCGCCTCCATCGCGAGCGGGGCGCCGAAGACGTCTCCCACGAACCTGGAGTAGTCGGACCAGTTCATGCCGAACTGGAACTCCTGCACGATGCCGGTGACCACGCCCATCGCGATGTTGATCAGGAAGAGCTTCCCCCAGAACTTCGTGGCGTGGAAGTACTTCTCCTTGTCCGTCCGCACCCAGGCCGTCTCCAGACCGGCCACGATGGCGGCCAGGCTGATGGTGAGCGGGACGAAGAGGAAGTGGTAGACGGTGGTGATGCCGAATTGCCATCGCGCGATGGTCTCGTGAGCGATTGCCAGTTCCACGTCGCCCTCTCTCCAACCTGCCCCGCGGGGCGCGTTTCGGACAAACTTCATCTATAGCTGCAGACCGGTATCCGGCCACGCAAGCTTGCCCGCTTGTGAACGTGAACACGTTCACAAGGAGCAGTATCCATCATGCTTACGGATGAATCGCAGGCGGGGTGGGGTTCGGACCGGCGATACCGTGCGTGGTGGAGCGTGGCGGTGCGCACAGTCTGCGGACACGCCCGCGGCGGCGACAACGAACGCCCGGGCAGATGCCGGCGCGGTCTTGGCCGATCCGGCGCTTGACAGCGCGGTGCCCGCACCGGACCGGACGCGGCGGTCAGCGGTCAGCGGTCAGCGGACCCGATCCGCCGGGAAGGGCGCGGCCCGCGGGGACGTCCTGCACGTCTCGCTCTGCCTCTCCCGCGCCGTCGGCGTCCTGGTCCGGGCGCTGCACGCGCACGACCGGCGCTGGTGCCTGAACGAGAAGGGCGCCCTCGCCGCCACCCCGCCCTGGTTCCGCGACCGCGCCGCGGCCCTGCTCGCCGCCCCCGGCGCCGACCCGGCGGCGCTGGCCGCCACCGTCACGGCGGCCGGCGCCCTGGCCGCCGACACCGCGGCGGCGCTCCGGGAGGACGCCCTCCCGGACCGGGGTCCGCTCGACACGCCCTAAGGGCGGCCCAGGAGTTGGGTGCCCGGGGTGGAGTCGGCGCGGGCCGTGAAGAACTCGGTGAAGCCGTGCAGGAACTCCTCCCGGGTGATCCGGCCGTCCCCGTCCGCGTCCAGCTGACGGAAGCCGTGCGACAGCTCGGCCGGATGGACGCGCGGACCGCCGAACACCACCCGGTACTCGTCCGCCTCCAGGAAGCCGCTGCCGTCGGTGTCCGCGGCGGCGAACACCGCCCGCAGCGCGGGCAGCAGCCCCTGCTCCAGGTAGGCCGGGTCCCGGTCGCAGCCCGCGACGGTGGCCGCCACGAACTCCTCCCGGCTGACCCTGCCGTCGCCGTTCGCGTCCATCGCCGAGCGCAGCTGCTCCCACCAGCCGTCGAAGGCCCGGTACACCCGGGCCTCACCCTCGTCGTCCAACTCCAGCTGCCAGCAGACGTTGTGCGCCATCGCCCGCAGGTCGTGCACGGTGATGAAACCGTCCCCGGTCTGGTCCAGCACCTCGCGGAAGAACCGGTCCAGCCGCGGCCCGCGGGCGTCCTGCCGGGGCGGGCGCCACCGCGGCGGCACCCGCTGCTCGTCCGGGGAGCGGAAGCGCAGCCCGTCCGGCAGCAGCGGGACGACGGCGCCGGCGCCCCGGTGCAGCAGCCAGGAGAGCAGCGCCGCCCGGCGGGTCCGGACCAGCCCGAACCGCTCCCGCACCACCGGCGGCAGGTCGGCCACCGTCAGTGCGGTGACCGCCCGGGCCACCACCCCGCGCACCGCGCGCCACCCGGCGTCCCCGAGGAACCGGAGCCGGCGCGGCCGCGGCGCCCCGCGCAGGATGTCGTTCAGGAGGTAGCGGGTCGCCTCGTTGAACTCCAGCTCGCGGGCCACCCGGGCGAAGTAGCCGGGCAGCTCCGCGGCCGTCCCCGGCAGCTCGCCCTCCGGGAGGCCGAAGGCCGCCACCGCGTCGGTGAACTCCGCGTACACCAGCTCCAGTTGCCCGGCGTCGTACGGGTCCCCGCCGAGGCGGCGCATGGCGACCACGCACTCGAAGAGCGTCAGCAGCACCCACGCCCTGGTCGCCGCGTCCCCGGCGTCGTACGGGCGCCCGTCCGGCGCCGTCCCGCGGATCCGCTTGTGCGCCCGGTCCAGCCGCGCGACCTCCCGCCGCAGCGCATCGGCGTCCTGGTAGAACAGCCGCCGCCCGCTGCCCAGGGTGTGCTCCACCCGCCGCCAGGGGTGCGCCTGGTACGTGGAGTGCTCGGCCATCCCGGCCCCCACCACCGGATGCGCCGCCTGCAGCACCAGCAGCCGCCAGGCCACCAGGGCGATCCGCCATTCGGAGAGGTCCCGCCGGAAGGACGCCCCGCGCTCAGCCACGACGCTCCCCCGTGATCTCCGGACCGATCACGAAGCCCTTGGCCGGCCCCTCCGGGACCACGGCCTCCTGCCCGTACGGGACCCGGGTGGAGGAGGCGTAGGCCCGCCGCTCGGGATCGGGCCCGGTGAGGACGGTCACCGCACCGCCGTCGTCGTAGTCGTCGACGATCACGTACACCGGGATGCCGGCGGCGGCATAGGCGTGGCGCTTGAGGACGTGGTCGCGCCGGCGGTTCTCGGCGCCCGGAGAGACCGTCTCGACGACGAGGGCGACACCGGAGGCTAGGAGACCCTTGCCCTCCGGGTGGTCGATCTCCTCGATGTCCCGCCGGGCGACGAACACGTCGGGAATGAGCACCTTGAGCCCGTCGATGACGTTGCAGTCGTTCCCGGGCCTCCAGTCACCGCCGCGCAGGTGGACGAACAGGTCCTCCAGGACCCGGTTGTCGACGTCGAAAACGCGGCTGCTGCCGGTGGGTGACACCGTGATCGTCCCCTCGATGATCTCCGCACGGAAGCCGTCGGGCAGATCCATGGAGTTCCATACCTGCCACAGCTGCCGGTCCAGGTTCACGACGGTCCTCTCGGCAACGAGCACGCTCATGGGGACACCTCTCTCTCCCGTCCGGTCCCATCAGCTCGTACGGGCCCGCACAAGCAACGGCTGCACGGTCGCACACGACCGAGGGGCCGGGCGGGTGAACGGCGGGGGTTCACCCGATCGGGGCGTTTCGGGGCCGCAGACGCGGAACCGCAGGGCAGGCGGGAGGGCCTGCCCTGCGGTTCGGGGTGCCGTCGGTCCGCGTCCTCCTCCCGAGCGGGCGCGGACCGGGTGGATCAGGAGGAGCGGGCCGGCCGGCGGCGGGAGACGTACAGGGCGGCGGCGCCGAGTCCGAGGGTGAGGCCGGAGCCCAGGGCCAGGTACGGGGTGGCCGGGGTGGCACCCGTCTCCGCCAGCTCGGCGGTCGAGCCGGTGGCGGTCGTCCCGGTGGTGGCGGTCGACGCCGTGGGCACGGTGGTCGAGGTGGTCGAGGCGGTGGTCGACCGGTTCGAGGTGGTCGAGGTGTTCGTGGCGGTCGACGTGTTCGCGGCGGTCGAGGCGGTCGTCGCGGTGGTGCCGCCGCCGGTGGTCGCCGCCGCAGCGACGGTGTCCGAGGCCGGAGTGACGGCGGCGGGCTGCTGGGCCGGCTGCTCGACGGGCTTCTCCACGGGCTGGTCCACCGGCTTCTCGACCGGCTTCTCCGCCGGCTTCTCGGCAGCCGCACGCGCGTCGGCGAGCGCCTTGTCCGCGGCGGCCTCGGCGGCGGCCGCGGCCTTGGTGGCCGCCTGCGCGGTACCGATCTTCCGGAACGCCTCGACCTTGGCGTCGTCCAGGGCCGTGCCGGCAGCGGTCACCGCGGCCTTGGCCTCGGTGTCCGCGCGGATGGCGGCGTTGGCGGCGTCCATCGCCTTCAGCAGGCGCTCCCTGGCCGCGGGCCGCTCCTCCTCGGTCGACGCCCCGTAGGCGGTCATGGCCTCGTGGACCGCCTTGTCGGTGGCCTCCTTGGCCGCGGCGGCCGTCTTCGCGGTCTCCTTGGCCTGCTGGAACGTGCCCAGGTAGGGCTGCGGGTTCGCCAGGAAGGCCTGGGCCTTGGCCTGCGCGTCGGCCTCGGCGGCGACGGCGGCCCGGTGGGCCGCGGCCGCGTCGGCGGCGGCCTGCTCCAGTTCGGCGATCGAGCCGGCGTCGGCGCGGGTCTGCGCCGCGGCGGCCGGCGCGGCGAAGGCGGGCGCCGCGGACAGCACGGCTGCGGGCGAGATCACGGCGGCGACGAGCGCGGCCGAGACCAGTGTGCGGCGGATGGTCACGAGGACCCCTTTCGGGTCGGCGAGGGGGCGGAATCCGTGGCCCGGGCGATGATCGACAACCCGGCGCCGCTGATCATAGGCACACGGAATCTCCGCCCTCCATGCCGATTTCCGGCAATGAAAAGGGCGTTCCGACTGCTTGCTCGACAGGGGAATTGACGAGTCGACAATTCCGCCGGGCCGGACGGAAAGGCCTCAGGAGGCGCTCAGGAGACCCGGTCCCGGATGGTCGGCAATTCGACCCGGAAGGTGGCGCCCGCGCCCGGGGTCGTGTCCAGGCTGAGGGTGCCGCCGTGCGCGCGGGTGAGCGCGGTGGCGATGGCGAGGCCGAGGCCGGCGCCGCCGCCGTCGTGCCTGCTGCGCGAGGCGTCGACGCGGTAGAAGCGGTCGAAGACCTGCTGCGCCTGCTCCTCGGTGAGCCCCGGCCCGGCGTCGGCGACCTCCAGCAGGCAGACGCCGCCCGCTCCGCCGACGCCGATCCGGACCGGGGTGCCGGGCGGGGTGTGCTTGACGGCGTTACCGACCAGGTTGGTGACCACCTGGCGGAGCCGGGCCTCGTCCCCGAGGACGGGCGCCGCACCGGGGGAGCCCGCGCCGGACGGGCCGGTGAGCGCGACCGGGCGGGTCGGGTCGAGGGCGGTGAGGTCGTGCAGGGCGTCCGCGGCGAGGGTGCGCAGGTCCATCGGGGCGAGGTCGAGCGGCCGTTCCTCGTCGACCCGGGCGAGCACCAGCAGGTCCTCGACCAGCGCGCCCATCCGGACGGCCTCGCTCTCGATCCTGGACATCGTCCGCCGGACGTCCGACTCGGTGGGCAGCGCGCCCATCCGGTACAGCTCGGTGAAGCCCCGGATGCCGGCCAGCGGGGTGCGCAGTTCGTGCGAGGCGTCGGCGACGAACCGCCGCATCCGGGCCTCGGACTCGGCGCGGGCGGCGAAGGCGGCCTCGATCTGGGTGAGCATGCCGTTGAGCGCGATGGACAGCCGCCCGACCTCGGTGCCGGGCGAGAGCTCCGGCATCCGGTGGGAGAGCTCCCCGGCGGCGATCCGCTCGGCCCCCGCCTCGATCCGCCGCAGCGGCCGCAGCCCGGCCCGGACGGCGAACAGGCCGAGCGCGGCGATCAGCACCAGGACGGCGCCGCCGATCGCCAGGAAGGAGGTGCGCAGCTTGCCGATGGTGGCGTCGATGTCCTCGCGCGAGACGGCGACCATCACGTAGGTGGGGGTGACCGCGGGCGAGGCGTACGCGCTGGGGCCGGTGCTGCTGCGCGGGCCCTGGAGCGGCAGGACGAGCACCCGCCAGCTGCGGTGGCCGCGCTGGTCGGGCAGGTCGAAGGGGGCGTCCGGCGCGGTCCGGGTGGGGTCGAGCCCGGCGAGCTGGGGTGCCGGGTCGCTGTCGGAGACGGGCTGGCGCATCACGGCCTGCACCTTGCCGTCCGAGGAGAGGAACTGGACGAGGTACTGGCTGGGCAGCATGCTGCGCCGGCCGGAGGCGGGCCGGGCGGGATCCCCGGTGCCGGGCCGGGCCGGGGTCCGGTGCGACAGCGGCTGTCCGAACCGCTGAAGCTGCTGGTCGAGTTGTTCGACCAGCTGCATCCGGACGGTGCCGAGCACGACGGTGTCGCTGACCGCGAGACCGGTGGTGACCAGCCCGAGCGCGAGCACGAGCAGCCGGGCGCGCAGGGACAGCCGGGAGGAGAAGCGGGCGAACACCGGTCGGTCCGCTCAGCCCTGCGGGGGGCGACGCAGCGCGTAGCCGATGCCGCGCACGGTGTGGATCAGCTTGGGGCCGTGCGCCGGGCCGGAGTCGAGCTTGCGGCGCAGGTAGGAGATGTAGGACTCGACGATCGAGAGGTCGCCGCCGAAGTCGTAGGCCCACACGTGGTCGAGGATCTGCGCCTTGGAGACGACCCGGCCGACGTTGGCCATCAGGTAGTGCAGCAGCTTGAACTCGGTCGGCGAGAGCGCGACGGGCGTGCCGCCGCGGGTGACCTCGTGGGCGACCGGGTCGAGGCTGAGGTCGGCGACGATCAGCCGGCCGTCCTCGGCCGGTCCGCCGGAGCGCCGCAGGATGGCGCGGATCCGGGCGATCAGCTCCTCCAGGCTGAACGGCTTCGTCACGTAGTCGTCGGCGCCCGCGGCGAGGCCCTGGACCTTGTCGCCGACGCCGTCCTTGGCGGTGAGGAAGAGCACCGGGAGGTGGTCGCCGGGGTGGCCGTGGACCGGGCCGGCTATCTGGCCGCGGCTGGTGCGCTCGCGCAGCTTCTCGACGACGGTGAAGCCGTCGAGGTCGGGGAGCATCACGTCGAGGACGACGAGGTCGGGGCGTTCGACGGCGATCAGGTCGAGGGCCTCCGTGCCGCTGGCGGCGGAGGCGACCCGGAACCCGGAGAACCGCAGCGAGGCGGCGAGCAGCTCGCGGATGTTGGGTTCGTCGTCGACGACGAGCAGGAAGGCCTCGCCCGGGCCGCCGGCCACCGCGGAGCCGCCTGGTGTGGTGACAGTGCCTTGCACGGGGGTTTCGCCTCCCGGTCGGACGATGGCGTTCAGCATGAGGCTAGCCCGAGGAGGCTATGCGGCATCGATGAATGTTGGATTAACACCTTATCGGTCGGTTTTTGGACGGGAAACCCCTCAAGGGCAGCTTTGATGGTGTGCGCACGGGACGGGGGCTCCGGAAACGCCTCCCACGGCGTTCCCGGAACCCCCGGTCCCGGTCCGGCCCGTCCGGCCGGGCGTGCTCAGGCGAACTGGCCGGGCCGGTAGCTGCCGGCCGGCATCCGCAGGGCCACGTTGCCGCGGTTGAAGGCGTTGATCACCGCGAGGACGCCGACCAGGGCCGCCAGCTGCTCCTCGTCGTAGTGCTCGGCGGCGTTCGCCCACGCCTCGTCGGTGACCCCGGCGGTGCCGTCCGCGAGGCGGGTGCCCTGTTCGGCGATCTCCAGCGCCGCGCGCTCGGCCTCGGTGAAGACGGTCGCCTCGCGCCAGGCCGCGACCAGGTTCAGCCGGGTCGCCTCCTCGCCCGCGTGCACGGCGTCCTTGAAGTGCATGTCGACGCAGAATCCGCAGCCGTTGATCTGGCTGGCGCGCAGCTTCACCAGCTCCTGGGTGGCGAGCGGCAGGGTCGACTCCGCGAGCACGGCGTTCGCGGCGATGAGGTGCTTGTAGACCTTGCCCAGCAGCGGGCTGGCGAAGGGGTTCAGTCGGGCTTCCACGATGTGCTCCCTGGTGTCGTCGTGCGCTGTCGACCACTTGGACAGGACAGCCCGGCCGTCCGTGACATCCCTCCGGTGTGACCTGTGCCACCCGCGATCCGCAGGTCGACGATCCGCCGCGCGGGAAGTCGGCGGGGTCGACTTCCCGCGCGGCTACCGGAGGTCAGGGGCGGCGGTCGTACTCGCCGGCCTTCGCAGCCCGGAGGAGGGCGGCGAAGCGGGCCCGGGTGGTGTGGATGACGACGCCGCCGTCGTCGGACTCGCGGAGTGCGATCAGATCGTCGACGGAGCACACCTCGACGCAGGCGTTGCTCGAACCGGAGTAAGTGGACTTCTGCCATGCCGGGCTAGCCATGATTGCCCTCTATCTCCTTCTTGATGGATCGGATGAAGTCACGCGAGTCCTCTTCCGAGAGGGCCACGGATGCCATCCGGTCGAGGATCTCGCGGTAGCTCGCGAGGTCGGACGGATCATCGAAGAGCGGGCAGCCGAAGCTGATGTCGATCTGCACCGTGCCCAGCTCGGGCACCGCTCCCTCGGTGTAGACGAAGTTCTCGCTGGGGCCGGGCAGCGATTCGATCCTGAACGGCACCACTCGAACCGAGATTCCCGGGCCCTCGGAGTCTTCGATGAGGGCGCCGAGCTGCTCGGCGAGCACCGTCGGGCCGCTGAACTGCATCCGGAGAGCCGCCTCGTGGATGTACGCCGTGTAAGGCGCCTCTCCTGAGCGAGCGGCCTCCTGCCTGCGCAGACGAAAGGCCGTCCTGAGATCGACCTCAGCGCTCGGGAGCGGAGGGATGGCACGAGCGAACACCGACGCGGCATAGGCCGGGGTCTGGAGCAGCCCGGGCACGAAGGTGATCGAGTAGGTGAAGATCCTCCGGGCGTGGGCTTCGATCGCGGCGACATCGAGCAGGTCCCCGCTGAGGCTGTCGCTGTACTGCTCCCACCAGCCGACACCCCGCTCTGAGGCCATCTCGATGAGCGCGGCGATCAATGGCTCATTGGTGCAGGCGCAGGCGACCGCGATCTCTCGCAGCCGCTCCGCACCGACGGCGGACTTGCCGTTCTCCATCTGGGTCACCAGGGCAGGGGTGACGCCGAGAAGACGGGCCAGGTGGCTGCCTCCGAGGCCTGCTTGCTCGCGCATCCTCCGCAGTTCGGCACCGAGTCGGCGCTGACGAAGGGTTGGCGTTCGAAGTGCCATGGCGTCCTCTCTGCGGATACGGAGGCCAGTCTGCCGCGCGGCCTGCCTGCGGAGCCATCCGGGTGCGGGAGGTCATGCATCCCACGGGAGGAGGAACCTTCCCGCATCCCGATTAATTTTAAGAGCGAGTGCGCTATCGTCGTTTTCAGAGCGATCCGACGGATCGTCAGAGATGCCTATCCACCTGGCAGTAGGCGCGTGCTGCCCGCGCACCGAAGAGCAACCAGCCGACGTCCTGGCCTGGCTCACGGCGACATCCCCACCGCATCCCCTCCCCTCTCCTCTCCTCTCCTCACCTCTCCCGGAGGTTCCCGTGTGCACCCGTAACTCCCCCTCCCTCACCCTCGCCCGGCAGGCCCTGCGGGACGCCCTCGCCCGATCGGGCTGGGACTCCGAGACCGTCCTCGCCGCCGAACTCGCCCTCGCCGAGCTGATCGTGAACGCCTGGCGGCACGGGGCCACCACCGCTCCGGTCGTCCTCTTCTCGCTGCTCGGCGGCACCCTCAGGGTCGTCGTCTCCGACGAGAGCGACGCGCTCCCCCAGCCCAGGACCCCGGCCGGTCTCGCCGAGACCGGCCGGGGCCTCCAGCTCGTCGAGGGCCTGACGCACCGCTGGGGCGTGGACCCGCAGAAGCGCGGCAAGAGCGTCTGGTACGAGCTGGACCGCGCCGCGTGAACCACCTCCGAGGGGTGGACCTCCTCGTCGGCGCCGTCCTCGCCGTCCTCCTCCTGCTCGCGATCGCCACCGTGGCACTCGGCGTCCTCGCCACGCTGCGGCTGCCGCGGCCGGACGACGACCGGGACGGGCTGCTCTGAGGACGCGTCGAGGCCCCCGCCCCGGAAGGGCGAGGGCCTCGCGGTCGTCCGGCCTGCCGGGTCAGCCGCCGGACGGGTTCCGGTTGCCCCCTCCCGCGCCGCCTCCGCCGAAGCCGCCGAACCCGCCGCCGGCTCCTCCGGCGGCGCCGGCCGCGCCCTCGACGAGCTGACTGGCCGTGTAGCCACCGTTGGCGTCGGGGGTGCCGACGACGGTCACGCTCTGGCCGGGGAGCAGGTCGGCGACCTTGCCCTCCTTGTTGAGCTGGACCTTCGTCGCGTCGCCGGTGGTGATCTTGACGGTGTTGCCGTTGGCGTCGGTGAGGTAGACGGTGGTGCCGTCGACGGCCTTGACCGTGCCGCGGGTGAAGCCCGCCTGCCCGCCCTGGCCCTGCCCCTGGCCGCCGGCGGCTCCGCCCTGGCCGCTCCGCCGGCCGCCGTTCTGCCCGCCGGCGTTCTGGCCGTTCTGGCCGTATCCGCCGCCCGCGGCACCGGCCCCGCGCTGCTGCCCGGCGGCGCCGGCCGCCGCACCGGCCGCCGCCGCGGCGCGCGGCGACGAGCCCTTCGTCGTCCCGTTGTTCTGCTGGTACCAGACCCCGCCCGCGAAGGCGCCGCTGGCGATCACGCCGCCGGCCAGCAGCAGGCTCAGCCAGGGCAGCTTGCGGCGCGGCGGCGCGGCCAGCTCGGCGGTGACGTCGCGGGCGTCCGGCGGGGTGGCGAGCAGGGCGACCTGCTCGGCCGGGCTGCTGGTCACCGTGGCGATCTCGTTGCTCATGGGGTCCCTACTCGTGCCGGAGGGCGTCGATCGGCCGCAGTGACGCGGCCCGGTTGGCGGGGTAGCTGCCGAAGAACAGCCCGATGGCGACGGCGATGCCGAACGCGCCGAGCACGGACTCGGGGATCACCACCGGCTTGATGCCGACGATGCTGAAGTGCGAGCCGGCGATGCCGGCGGCCACTCCGAGGCCGGCGCCGAGCACCGACAACAGGGTGGACTCGGTCAGGAACTGTCCGAGGATGACGGCCCGCGGGGCGCCGAGCGCCTTGCGGATGCCGATCTCCCTGGTCCGCTCGGTGACCGTCACCAGCATGATGTTGGTGATCCCGATCCCGCCGACGAGCAGCGAGATCGCCGCCACCGCGCCGAGCAGCACGGTGAAGGTCTTGGTGGTGCTCTCCCGGGCCGTGAGCAGTGAGGCCTGGCTGGTGATCCGGAAGTCGGCCTTGGTCGGGTCGGTGATCGCGTGGGTGCCGAGCAGCACCCGGGTGATCTCGGACTGGGCCGCGGTGGTGCTGTCCGCGGACGCGGCCTGCACCAGGATCTGGCTGACCGGGCCGAAGCCGGTGAAGGCGTTCTGCACGGTCGGCAGCGGGGCGACGACCACGTCGTCCGGGTCGGTGAAGCCCGTCCCGCCCTTGGCCGCCAGCACGCCGACCACGGTGAACGGGGTGCCGCCGAGGACGATGCGCTTGCCGACCGGGTCCTCGCCCGCGAACAGCTGCTTGGCGGTGGTGGCGCCGAGCACCGCGACCTTGCGCGAGCCGAGCACGTCGTCGTCCGTGAAGTACTCGCCGTGCGCGACCTTCTGGTTGGCGGTCTCGAAGTACGCCGGGTAGGTGCCGACGATCGAGCCGGGGCTGTACGAGATGTCCCCGTACAGCGCGGTGCCGCTGGTGGTCACCACGGGGGCGACCGACTTGATCGAGGCGGCGGCGTCGGCGTCGGTGGCCAGCGCCTTGGCGTCGTCGACGGTGAGCTTCTTGACCGCGGAGGCGGCGGCGCCGCGCGCCCCGCCGACCGCCGAACCGGAGCTGACGGTGAGCGAGTTGGTGCCGAGCGAGGTGATCGACTCCTTGACCGCCACCGACGAGCCGTTGCCGACGGCCAGCAGCAGGATCACGGAGGCGACACCGATCAGCACCCCGAGCATGGTGAGCGCCGAGCGCACCTTGTTGGCGCCCAGGCCGCCGACGGCGAAGCGGAGCATCTGCCAGAGGATCACGCCGGCACCCCCACTCCGTGCAGCATCGGCGGCGGCCCGTCCACCGGGGCCTGCCGGACGTCGCTGACGATCCGGCCGTCGACCAGCCGGAGCACCCGCTTGGCGTGCCGGGCGACCTCGTCCTCGTGGGTGATCAGGACGACGGTGCGGCCGGTGGTGTTCAGCGCGTCGACGAGGCCGAGGACCTCCTCGGTGGAGCGGCTGTCCAGGTTCCCGGTGGGTTCGTCGGCGAGCAGCATCGCGGGCGCGGTGACCAGCGCCCGGGCGACCGCCACGCGCTGCTGCTGACCGCCGGAGAGCTGGTTGGGCTTGTGCCCGGCGCGCTCGGCGAGGCCGACCAGGGAGAGCGCGGCCAGCGCCCTGCGGCGCCGCTCGGCGGCCCGGACGCCGGCGTAGGCGAGCGGCAGCTCCACCTGGGCGAGCGCGGTGGTGCGCGGGATCAGGTTGAAGGACTGGAAGACGAAGCCGATCTTGCGGTTGCGGACCAGCGCGAGCTGGCCCTCGTCGAGGTGGCCGACGTCGATGCCGTCCAGCAGGTACCGGCCGCCGGTCGGGACGTCCAGGCAGCCGAGGATGTTCATCATGGTGGACTTGCCGGAGCCGGAGCTGCCCATCACGGCGACGTAGTCGCCCTGGTGGATGTCGAGGCTGACACCGAGCGGGCCGCCGGTCTCCGGGTCCTCCGGGCCGTGCAGGGCGTGCACGACGGCGTCGCCGTGCCCGTACGCCTTGGTGATGCTGCGCAGCTGGATGACCGGTGGCGGCGCCGCCGGGACGCGCTTGTCGATGACGTGACGCATGCTCAGCCCCTGCCGCCCCGGCCGGCTCCGCCGCCGCCGGTACCGCCACCGCCGCCGACGCCCGCCACACCGGCACCGGCGCCGCCGCGGCCGCCCTGGCCGCCGGCGCCCGGGAAGGAGGCGTTCGGGAAGCCGTTGCCGCCGCTGGTGGTGGGCAGCTCGACCCGGTCGCCCTCCTTCAGGCCGGAGACGACCTGGACGGTGGTGTCGCCCTCGACGCCGACGCCGACGGAGACCCGCTCGGTGGAGGCGTCCTGGTGGACCACGGTCGCGGTGCGGCTGGTGCCGGTGCCGGAGAGCGCGGCGGTGGGCAGCGACAGCGCGTTGTCCGCCTCGCCGGTGATCACCTGGACGGTGGCGCTGAGGCCGGTGCGCAGCGTGCTGGTGTCGCCGGTGATCTGCAGGGTGGCGGCGTACTGGACGGCCGACGAGCCGGCGCTGCCGGAGCCGCTGCTGGGCAGCGAGCTGACGGACAGGACGGTCGCGTTGAGCTTGGTGTCGGACTGCGCGTTCAGCGCGACGGTGGCCGCCTCGCCCTTCTTGAGCTTGAGCGAGTCCAGCTCGGAGAAGTTGGCGGTGACCTGCATCCCGGTCGGGTTGGTCAGCACGATGAACCCGCTCGGCGTGCCGCCCGAGGCGGTGCTGCCGCTCGACTTGGCCGTCGAGCCGGAGCTGCCGGCGGTGGACCCGCTGGAGCCGCCGGTGCCGACGGTGTCGCCGACCTTCGCCGAGACGGCGGCGACGGTGCCGTCCACCGAGGCGGTCAGGGTGGTGCCGGCCAGCGCGGCCTGGGCGTTGGAGAGGTTGGTCTGCGCGGTGGCGACCTGCTGCTGCGCCTGGGCGACGGCCGCGTCGTCGACCTTGGTGGTGGTGACGGTGGTGGTCTGCGGGGCGGGCACGGTGTTGGATCCGGACCCGCGTTCGCCGGAGCCGCCGGAACCTCCGGATCCGCCGCCGGCCGGGGCGGCCGGGGCGGCCGGGGCCGTGGTGGTCGCGGCGGTGGGTGTCACCGGCACGGTGGTCGTGGTGGTGACGCCGGCCTGGGCCTTGGTGAGGTTGGCGTTGGCGGTGGTGAGGGCCGCCTGGGCGGCGTCCACCTGCTGTTTGGCGGCCGTGGTGTCGACGGTGGCGAGCACCTGGCCCTTCTTCACGGCGTCCCCGATCGCGACCTTGACCGCGGTGAGCCGGCCGCCGGTGGCGAAGTCCTGGGCCGCGTCGGTCGGCGAGACCAGGGTGCCGGTTCCGGACACGGTGGCCAGGACCGTTCCCTTGGACACGGTGGCCGTCCGGGCCGGGGCCTTGGCGGCGGCGGCGCTGCTGTTGCCGTTCAGGGTGGCGTACACCAGGGCGGCACCGCCCAGCAGAGCCACGCCGAGCGCGGAATTGACGAGGACGGCACCTCGCCGTCGCGGGAGCACCTTCATGGCGGACAGCTTTCCTGGGCGCTCTTGCGGAGTCCTGGGCGCCGGCTGGGAGGAAACTGGTGGGCCGGATCCGGGCATTCCGGGCGCAAGGACCGGATCACGCGGGCCGCTTGGCCGCGGCGTGGGCAGTCGTTGGCCGAACTCCCAGCGGGCTCCCAGTGATCCCCAGCCATCCGGCAGCGTCGCCGCCTGCTCCCGGGGCCCGGTGGCGCGAGGCGGGGCCGGCGGTCCGCGGGAACGCCGCAAGGGCGCACCGCGTGCGGTGCGCCCCTGCGGGTCGCTGCCGGCCCCGGGGGCCGGTGAAGGCGCCGCGGGCCGGTGACGGCGCCGCGGGCCGGTGACGGCGTCGGTTCAGAGCGCCTTGCGGAACGCCTCCGCCACCGAGAGGAAGATCGAGTTGCCCTCGGTCTCGCCGATGGAGACCCGCACGCCCTCCGGGAACGGCCGGACGATCACGCCCGCCTCGGCGCACGCGACGGCGAACTCCTGAGAGCGCTCGCCGAGCCCCAGCCAGACGAAGTTGGCCTGCGAGTCCGGGATGTCCCAGCCCTGGGCGCGCAGCCCGGCGACCACCCGGGTGCGCTCCTCGACCAGGGTGTCCACCCGCTCCATCAGCGCGGCCTCGGCGCGCACCGAGGCGACCGCCGCGTCCTGGGCGAGCTGGTTGACGCCGAACGGGACGGCGGTCTTGCGCAGCGCGTTCGCCACCGGCTCGTGCGCGATCGCGAAGCCGACCCGCATGCCGGCGAGGCCGTAGGCCTTGGAGAAGGTGCGCAGCACGCAGACGTTCGGGCGGTCCCGGTAGAGGTCGATGCCGTTGGGCACCTCGGGGTCGCGGATGAACTCGATGTACGCCTCGTCGACGACCACCAGGACGTCGGACGGGACGGCGTCCAGGAAGCGCTCCAGCTCGGCGCGGTGGATCACGTTGCCGGTGGGGTTGTTGGGGTTGCAGACGAAGATCAGCCGGGTGTTCGGGGTGATCGCGGCGAGCATCGCGTCCAGGTCGTGGTCACCGGACTCGGTGATGGGCACCGGGACGGGGGTGGCGCCGGCCACCTGGGTGATGATCGGGTACGCCTCGAAGGAGCGCCAGGCGAACATGACCTCGTCGCCGGGGCCGGCCGTGGCGAGGATCAGCGACTGGGCGACACCGACCGAGCCGGTGCCGGTGGCGATGTGCTCGGCGGGCACGCCGAAGCGCTCGGCGAGCACCTCGGTCAGCCCGGTGACGGCCATGTCGGGGTAGCGGTTGAACGAGCCGGCCGCCGCGACCGCCGCCTCCAGCACGCCGGGCAGCGGCGGGTACGGGTTCTCGTTCGAGGACAGCTTGTAGGCGTCGGCGCCGGCCGGCTTGCCGGGCTTGTAGGTGGGGATGCCGTCGAGGGTCGGCCGCAGCCGCGGGCCCTGCGCTGACGTACCACTGCTCACGGTCGTACTCCTTCTTCTCTCTCCGGTGCGCTCGCCCGTCACCGGTGGGATCGCCACCGTGCCCCGGGATCTCGGAACGCGCCCGGACCACCCCGGTCGGGTGCCTTGAACGATACCGACCGCGCTCACCCGTAGGGGTGAGATGCCCGGTCGGCCGATGGGCGCAGATCAGCCATTCTGCCGGGTTCCTTTGGCACATGTCAGAGGTAAGACGGCTGGTTTCGTACGGGTATCGAAGGAGCGCACCCCGGCTCACTCGAGGAGAAACGTATCTCCAAGGGCTCCCGATGCGCCGGTCACAGACCCTTGTCAGGAGCCATACGATCGGTCCGCCATGACAGCAGCAGCCAACCAGAGCGGTCGGCGTCCCACCACCTCGCGGCGTCTGGAGCGGGCCGGCATCCGGGATGTGGCAGCAGCCGCCGGAGTGTCGATCACCACCGTCTCCGACGCGCTGAACGGCAAGGGCCGCCTGCCCGACGAGACCCGCAGCCGGGTGCGCGAGGTCGCCGAGCGCCTCGGCTACCGCCCCTCGGCGGCCGCCCGCACCCTGCGCACCGGGCGGTCCGGCCTGATCGGCCTGACCGTCACGACCTACGGCGAGGAACCCTTCACCTTCACCGAGTTCGCGTACTTCGCCGAGATGGCCCGGGCCGCCACCAGCGCGGCGCTCGGCCGCGGCTACGCGCTGGTGGTGCTGCCCGCCTCCTCCCGGCACGACGTCTGGGGGAACATCGCCCTCGACGGCACCGTGGTGATCGACCCGCCCGACCAGGACCCGCTGGTCAGCGAGCTGTACCGGTCCGGCGTCCCGGTCGTCAGCGACGGCAAGCCCGGCAACTGCCCGGTCACCGCCTGGGTCGACAACGACCACGAGGCCGCCGTCCTCGGCATCCTCGACCACCTCTCCGAGGCCGGCGCCCGCCGCATCGGCCTGCTCACCGGCACCAGCACCGACACCTACACCCGGCTCTCCACCGAGGCCTACCTCGGCTGGTGCGCCAAGGTCGGCCAGGAGCCGGTCTACGAGGCGTACCCCGCGCACGACCCGGCCGCGGGCGCCGTCGCCGCCGACCGGCTGCTCGCCCGCCCCGACCGGCCCGACGCCGTCTACGGACTGTTCGACCCCAACGGCACCGACCTGCTCGCCGCCGCCCGCCGCTACGGCCTGCGCGTCCCGGACGACCTGCTGCTGGTCTGCTGCAGCGAGAGCGACGTCTACGCCGCCACCGAGCCGCCCATCACCACGCTCTCGCTCAAGCCCCGCCGGATCGGCACCACCGTCGTCAACCTGCTCATCGACGCGATCGAGGGTGTCGACTCCGGCACCGGCGTCGACATCGCCCGGCTCTTCCCGCCGCGGTTCCGCACCGCCGGGACGGGCCCGCCCCCGGGCACCCTGATGCCGACCGAGCTGATCGTCCGCGCGTCCTCCCAGCGCCGGAGCCCGCGCACCACGGTCAGCCCGCCCCGGCCCCCGGGCGAGGTCTAGACCATAACGAGCCGGGACAAAACGGACCATGCGGGCGGCCCGGCTGACGCTCCGGAGGATTGGATACCCACCAGGTGACGACGCCGGGAGAGTGGTCTTCCTATGATGGGCGGATGACACCCGAGGACCGCTTCCCCGGGCCTGAACACCCCGACTCAGGCCCCCGCCACCAGCCGGACCTCGACGTGCTGCCGTACGGCACCTACTACGAACCGGAGCCGGCCACCGGCTACCCGGGCACGCCGTACGACGCGGAGACCTACAGCGGCTACGGCGGCGCCCGCTACCTGGAACAGCACTGGCCCGACGACGGACAGGGCCACGGCCACACCGTGCACGCCCAGGAGCACGGCCAGGAACACGCCCAGGCCTTCGCCCACCAGGACCACCCCGGCTACGAGCCGACCCTGCCCGACCAGCCCTCCCCGGCCCTCCAGCTGCCCGGCCGCGACGACCCGCCGACCATCGAGCTCGGCCCGCCGCTGCCCGACCCCTCCGCCCCCAGCTACCCGTACCCGGCCCCCGGCCCCGGCGAGCCCCCCGGCCCGCTCTACGTCGTCGGCGACGTGCACGGCTACCTGGAGGAACTCCGCGCCGAGCTGCGCCACCAGGGCATCATCGACGCCGACGGCCACTGGTCCGCCGGCCGCTCCCGGATCTGGTTCCTCGGCGACTTCACCGACCGCGGCCCCGACGGCATCGGCGTCATCGACCTCGTCATGCAGCTCGCCGCCGAGGCCGCCGCCGCCGGCGGCTACTGCCGCGCCCTGATGGGCAATCACGAACTGCTCTTCCTCGGCGCCGCCAGGTACGGCGACGAACCCGTCCAGTCCACCGCCGGCACGGCCTCCTTCCTCGCCGCCTGGCGCCTCAACGGCGGCCAGCAGCACGACCTCGAACGCCTCGAGGCGCACCACATCAGCTGGCTCTCCCGGCTCCCCGCCATCGCGCTGGAGGACGGCCACCTGCTGCTGCACTCCGACACCACCGCGTACCTGGAGTACGGCGAGTCCATCCCCGACGTCAACGACGCCGTCCACAGCCTGCTCGCGGACGAGGGCGTCGACGAGTGGTGGGACTGCTTCCGCCGCTTCACCAAGCGCTTCGCCTTCCGCGGCGACGCCGGGCCGACCGCCGTCCACGAGCTGCTCGACACCTACGGCGGCACCCGCATCGTGCACGGCCACAGCCCCATCCCGTACCTCACCGGCGCCGTGCACGCCGACGACGGCCAGCCCCCGCACATCCCCGGACCCTACGTCTACGCGGACGACCTCGCGGTGGCCATGGACGGCGGCGTCACCATGGAAGGGCGCCTGCTCGTCGCCCGACTGCCCGTCAACTGACCACTCCGCCGGGAGGCTTCCGGGCCCCGCCGGGAACACCTGTTCCCGGCGCCCGGGCCGCCGCGTGCGCGCGGCCCGGGGCGCGAAATTCCGGAAACCGACTGTCAGCACGGCCGCGCCCGCCCCTACCATGAGGCACACCACACCCGGCCGCCCGTCCGGCGGCCCGCCTCCGCGCCCGTTCCGGCGTCCCGGACGGCCCCCGCGGCCCCCGGGGCGGAGCGAACGGGGTCCGCACGAACGGGGTCCCCATGAACAACCCCCCGCCACTGCTCGCCGAGGACCGCCCGGAATACGAGCGCCTCCTCGCCGAAGCCCTGCGCGACCGCACCGTCCTCACCGCCCTGCGCGCCCCCGGCGCGCTCACCACCGACCAGCTCCGCGTCCGTGCCCTGCGCGACGCCGACACCATCGCCGCGGCCGCCGGCACCGAGTACGCGCACTACACCCGGCTGCGCGACGACCTGCGCGCCACCCCGCCCGTCCCCGAGGGCACCGAGCCCACCGCCCCCGGACTGCTCACCCAGCTGCGCTCCGCCGACGGCGGCGCCGGGCTCTTCCCCGTCCTCACCGTGCTCACCCCGATCCTCGCCTGGGCCGCCGCCCTCGTCCTGCTGCTGATCGGCTACCTGCTCCGCGCCGCCGACCCGGAGCTCGTGCTCGCCCGCTCCCTGCTCACCGCGGGCTGGATCGCCCTCGCCGCCGGCGTCGCCGCGATGGCCGTCGGCATCATCGGGCTGGTCCTCACCGCCGTGCGGGACGGCGCCGGAGCGGCCCCGGCCGGCACCGACCCGGAACTCGCCGCCGAACTCGCCGACGCCCGCCGGGAGTGGCGCACCGCGCTGCGCGACCGCGGCCTGCTGCCCTACCTGCACGCCGGCCTGCCGGCCGTGCCCGCCGCCCCCGCCGCGGGCGGGCCCGGCGTCCGGCCCGAGTTCAGCAGCCCCGACTTCACCGGGCCCGGCTACAGCTCCCCCTCGTTCACCAGCCCCGGCCCCGACGGCAGCGGCGACCCGGGCGTCCCCGGCCCGCGCCCCGCTTTCACCACCCCCGACTTCACCGGGCCCGGCTACAGCTCGCCCTCCTTCACCAGCCCCGACGACGTCCCCTGAGCCGGGGACGCGCACCGGCCCGAGGACGCCCCCGGGCCCGACCGGGCACCGGTCGGCCGCTGTCCCCCGACCCGGCCGGGGCACCGCGTACGCCGTCGCCGACGCGCACGCGCGGGCCGGGCAACCGGTCGAGGCGTTCCCCCGCCCGTCGGAGCGAGCCCACCGGCGGCCGCGCGCCCCGACGGGACCGCCCCGACAGAACACCCCGGGAGGTGGCGGACCGCCCGGGGCGGTGCGACGGACCGGCTGGGACCGGAACGCGACGGGGCGCTGCTCCCCCGAAGGCCGTGGGCCTCGGGGAGCAGCGCCCGTCATTCGATGCACAGTCCGTCGGTGGGAAGTGGACCCGCTCCGAACGCTCGACGACCGTCCCTGCGAGGGCTAGTGCCGACGCCGAGCTGCGGCTCGTCCGCTGCGCTTGACGAGGATGAGGATCGAACCTCCCAGGAGGACGGCGGCCGCCGAGCCGACCGCCATGACGATCGACTTGCCGGAGCCGGTGGCAGCGAGCGCTTGTCCCGACTCGTGCGGACGCACGACCGGCACACCCTGCTCATGACCGCCGTTGCCGTTGCCGTGGTCGGCCGGAACGTTGCCGTGACCGCCTTGGCCGTGCCCCTGATCACCCTGCTCGTGACCGCCGTTGCCGTTGCCGTGGCCGGTCGGAACGTTGTCGTGACCGCCTTGGCCGTGCCCGTGATCCCCCTGTTCGTGACCACCGTGCCCGCCCGGAGACTGGGGCGGACCGGCCGGGCCTGCCGGACCGGAAGGGCCTGCCGGGCCAGCCGGGCCAGCCGGGCCAGCCGGGCCGGGCGAACCATTGGCACCCGGCGAGCCATTGGCACCCGGCGAACCGTTGGCACCCGGCGAACCGTTGGCACCCGGCGAGCCATTGGCACCCGGCGAGCCATTGGCACCCGGCGAACCGTTGGCACCCGGCGAGCCATTGGCACCCGGCAAACCGTTGGCACCCGGCGAGCCATTGGCACCCGGCGAACCGTTGGCACCGGGGGCTCCGGGAGCACCATTGGGCCCGGGTGCGCCGGGAGCACCATTGGGCCCGGGTGCGCCGGGGGATCCGGGGGCACCAGGGGCACCAGGGGCGCCCGGGGCGCCGTTGGGGCCGGGAGCACCCGGAGCACCCGGGGAACCCGCCACACCCGGAGCACCATTGGGGCCGGGGGCGCCGGGGGCGCCGGGCGAACCAGGGGCCCCGTTGGGGCCGGGAGCACCCGGGGCGCCGGGCGAACCGTTGGCGCCGGGGGCGCCGTTGGGGCCGGGAGCACCCGGAGCACCCGGGGAACCCGCCACACCCGGAGCACCGTTGGGACCGGGTGACCCCGGGGAACCGGGAGGACCGGCGGGCCCGCTCGGTCCGGGCGGCCCGCTCGGTCCGGGCGGACCACTCGGTCCGGGCGGGCCGACGGCGCAGGCCGCTCTCGTGATGGTGTTGTCGTCCAGAGTGACGGCGCCGTTGCGTGCCAGGGCGCGGCCTTCGATCACCGAGGCGTGGTTCACGCTGATGGACGTGAGGGCCAGGATGTTGCCCTTGAAGAAGGAGTCGACGTCGATGGTGGCGGAGCTGCCGATCTGCCAGAACACGTTGCAGGGCTGTGCTCCGTTGACCAGGCTGACGACGCTCGACGGAGCCGTGATGAGGGTGGAGCCGATCTGGAAGATGAAGACGGCGTTCGGGTCGCCCATCGCGTCGAGGGTGACGGTACCGGTGAGGTTCAGCGACGAACTCGCCTTGTAGACCCCGGGTGTCAGCGTCAGCCCACCGATGTCGCCGGGCGAGGTCAGGATGGCCGTGGGGGCCCGGCCGGCGGCGTCGTTGTAGGCGATGACGAGGTCGGACTGGGCCTGCGCCGCCTGGGCGTCGTTGACGTGCTGGACCCCGTGCACGGCTCCGGGCGGGAAGCCCGTGACGCTGGTGCCCGGGAAGAGACCGAGATCGCCGTAGATGTCACTGGGGCCGGTGTTGGTGACGGTCGAGCCCGCCAGGACCGCGTAGCTGGTGTCAGTCCCCAGCCCCACTGGTGCCGTTGCGGCGTGCGCGGGGTTGGGGAACAGGCCGGCCGTCGCGAGCAACGTCAGTCCGGACAGCAGGACGGACGCCCCCGCGAGTCGAGCGCGTCTGCGCCCTCGTCCCGGTGGAGCGGACAACATGGCATCGACTGCCATAGGACAGCACCTTTCTTGTCGCCGTTGAACCCCGTCACCCGAAGAGGGCATGCGGAGCGCCGCTGGTGCTTCCGGCCGGGCCTCACGTCCACGCGCTCATGTCGGAGGGCTTTCGAGGGCGAGGGCCGACCACGGCAGGTGATGAATAGTCACCGACTCACTACACCGTGCAACAACAACATGGAAAGAAGAGAGTCATAAAGATGCAACGGAGTGACGCACCAGAGCCGATCGGGGAATGACCCCCATTCCACAGCTCCGTTCGTCTACGTACTAAATGATGAGCTGCCCCCACTGGACGCCGTCGGCTGTCCAGGGCGCCGCCAGCGCCATAGCAGTACCGTTTTTTCCTCTTGGCCGCGCCCAGGCCGGTGAATCACGTATCGCCCCGTGATCCCAATCGTTGGCCCGATCATGAACGACCTAACGAATCTGCAGGAAGAGGCTCCCCCCACTGCGGCCGCCGGGGGCGCCGGCACGGTGGCCGAGCGCTGCCGCGCCGCAGGCGGCCTGCTCAGGGTCACCCTCGGTGAACTGCGCGCGGAAGTCGGCTACCGAAGACTCGGCAAGTACGTCCTGGAAGAACTCGCCGACCGCCTCGCCGAAGAGGGGCTCGGCTGGTTCCCGGCCTGGCGGCTCTCCCCGACGGAGAACGGCGAGCCGCGGAAGGACCACGAGGTGTGGGTGTTCGTCCGGGACGGCGGCCTCCGCTGTCAGGTCATCGACGCCGTCCAGGCCCCCGACGGCTCCGACGTCCCCACGGTCCTGAACGACCTGCTCGCCGGCCGCCCCCAGAACCTCTCCCCGGAGCGCAAACTCGGGCTCATCCGCGAGATCCTCGGGCTCTGACGCACACTCGGGCGATCCACGGGATTCCCCCTGCAGGCCCGGACGTTCGCGGGCGCGGCACCGGACGGCCCCTTCAGGGACCCCGGCGCAGCGCCCCGACACCCACCGTCAGTCAGTCCGCCAGCGGGAGGTAGACCCGGTTGCCCTGGGCCGCGAACTCCTCGGACTTGGCCTGCATGCCGGCCAGCGCCTCGGCGTCGAACCCGCTGGCGACGGCGGTGGAGCCGTCGCCGTGCTCGTCGCGGATCTTCTGGGAGATCTTCATCGAGCAGAACTTCGGGCCGCACATGGAGCAGAAGTGCGCGGTCTTGGCCGGCTCGGCGGGAAGGGTCTCGTCGTGGAACTCGCGGGCCGTCTCCGGGTCGAGGGCCAGGTTGAACTGGTCCTCCCAGCGGAACTCGAAGCGGGCGTCCGAGAGCGCGTCGTCCCAGGCCTGGGCACCGGGGTGGCCCTTGGCGAGGTCGGCGGCGTGGGCGGCGATCTTGTAGGTGATCACGCCGGTCTTGACGTCGTCGCGGTTGGGCAGGCCCAGGTGCTCCTTGGGCGTGACGTAGCAGAGCATCGCGGTGCCCCACCAGGCGATCATCGCGGCGCCGATGCCCGAGGTGATGTGGTCGTAGCCGGGGGCGACGTCGGTGGTGAGCGGGCCGAGCGTGTAGAACGGCGCCTCGTCGCAGATCTCCTTCTGGAGATCCATGTTCTCCCGGATCTTGTTCATCGGGACGTGGCCGGGGCCCTCGATCATCACCTGGACGTCGCGCTCGCGGGCGATCCGGCCGAGCTCGCCGAGGGTCTGCAGCTCGGCGAACTGCGCCTCGTCGTTGGCGTCGGCGATGGAGCCCGGGCGCAGGCCGTCGCCCAGCGAGAAGGTGACGTCGTAGGCCGCCAGGATGTCGCAGAGCTCCTCGAAGTTCGTGTAGAGGAAGTTCTCCTGGTGGTGCGCCAGGCACCAGGCGGCCATGATCGAGCCGCCGCGCGAGACGATGCCGGTCTTGCGGCGGGCGGTCAGCGGGACGTACCGCAGCAGCACGCCGGCGTGGACGGTCATGTAGTCGACGCCCTGCTCGCACTGCTCGATGACGGTGTCCCGGTACACCTCCCAGCTGAGCTCCTCGGCCCTGCCGTCGACCTTCTCCAGGGCCTGGTAGAGCGGCACCGTGCCGATCGGCACGGGGGAGTTGCGCAGGATCCACTCGCGGGTGGTGTGGATGTTGCGGCCGGTGGAGAGGTCCATGACGGTGTCGGCGCCCCAGCGGGTGGCCCAGGTCATCTTCTCCACCTCCTCCTCGATCGAGGAGGTGACGGCGGAGTTGCCGATGTTGGCGTTGATCTTCACCAGGAAGTTGGTGCCGATGATCGCCGGCTCCACCTCGGGGTGGTTCACGTTCACCGGGATGACGGCCCGGCCGCGGGCCACCTCGTCGCGCACGTACTCGGGCGCCAGCCCCTCGCGCAGTGCCACGAACTCCATCTCCGGGGTGATCACCCCCCGCTTGGCATAGGCGAGTTGGGTGACGGCGGCACCTCCGCGGCCGCGCAGCGGACGGCGCGGGCGGCCGGGGAAGACGGCGTCGAGGTTGCGCAGGTTCCCGCCGCGCGGCGAGGTGTGCTTGATGCCGTCGTCCTCGGGGCGCGCCTCCCGGCCGTCGTACTCCTCGACGTCGCCGCGCTGGCGGATCCAGGAGTCGCGCAGGGCGGGCAGGCCGCGCCGCACGTCGGGCTCGTAGGCGGCGTCGGTGTACGGGCCGGAGGTGTCGTACAGCGGGACGGTCCGGCCGTTGGTGAGCTGCACCTCGCGGTACGGGACCCGCAGATCGGGCCGGGACCCCTCGCGGTAGGCCTTGCGCCAGGCCGGGGTGGGGTAGCCGGTGCCCGCGCTGGTGACGGCGGAGCCGTCGGCGTCGGTGCTGCGGGCAGACTTCGGCTGTGCGTCGAACGTGGTCATCTGACCTCATACTCCCTACGCCGGCATTACCCGGTCCAGGTTCCTGCGGTCGACGCAGCCGTCGGTCCGTCCGTCGACGGTCCGGTCAGCGTCCTCTCAGCCCGGTGCTCCGAGCTCCCGCGTCCACAGGCGGTGTTGCCTGCACATGACGCCCAACACCGTAGCGAGCCGATCGCCGCAGGTCCAGAGGGGGTCCACGGACGGCGGGGCGGGACCGGCGGACCGGGCCCCCGGGCGCGCGGCGGCCGGGAACGCCGGAGGCCCGGTACCCCGCGCGGGGTACCGGGCCTCGGGGGTGCCGGTCTCAGCCCTTGGCGGCCTTCTTGACCAGGACCACCACGGCGGCGGCGATGCCGACCACCACCAGCACCTTGATCACGATCGCCAGCAGGGCGCCCACGACGCCGAAGACGAATCCCACGACGTTCCAGAGCAGCACCAGGACCAGCACCGGGATGACGATGTTGCGCACCCAGGAGGGCAGCGACTTCCAGAGCTCAGCCATGTCCGTTCCTTCTCTCCCCGTGGGGTCGGCTGCCTGTCCGGTGCCGTCTCCCGCTTGCTTTCGGTACTTCGATCGTACGGGGGCCGGGGTGCCGGAACGAGGGCCCGCAGCCCGGAGAGAACCCGGAGATCACCCCGACCCGGAGACCGGGGAAACCCTGGTCAGGGCCCGGGGAGGACTCCCGGACAGGCCCCCGGAGGAGCCCCCCGGGAGCGGCCCCGGAAGGCCCGGGCCGCGGTCCGGCCGGCCGTCAGACCGGCCAGCGCTCCCCGCGCCAGGCCGCGTCCCAGAACATCCACTCGTACCGCGAGGTGGTGACGAAGTGCTCGACCACGCGGCGCCGTTCGGCCGGGGACACCTCCTCGCCGAGCCGGTCGGTGAGCGCCAGCACCCGGCGCACCACGGACTGGAAGGCCTCGTCGCCGTACGTGGCGATCCACTTGGCGTACAGCGGATCGGGCGAGCCCTGGGCGAGCAGCGCCTCCCCGACCCGGGCGTAGATCCAGTAGCAGGGCAGCACCGCGCCGACCGCCTCGGCGAAGGAGCCGCCGTAGACGGTGGCCAGCAGGTAGCTGGTGTAGGCCCGGGTGGTGGGCAGCACCGGCTCGGCGGCGGCCTGTTCGGCGCTGTCGCCGAAGGCCGTCATGAACTCGGCGTGCATGCCCTGCTCCGCGGCCAGCGCGCCGACCGCGTCGTCGGCGAAGGCCCGCACGTCCGCCTCGCCGGGCGCCTTGGCGGCGCAGACCGCGAGCGCCCGGGCGTAGTCGCGCAGGTAGTGCGAGTCCTGGACGACGAAGTGGCGGAAGGCGGCGCGCGGCAGGGTGCCGTCGGTGAGGCCGCCGATGAAGGGGTGGGCGAGGATCTCGGCGTACACCGGCTCGATGGCCGCCCAGAGTTCTTCCGTCAGGCTCATGCTCATGCCCCGACCCTAAGGCGTGCCCCGTGGATCACCGCCGGGGCCGGTCGCCGGAGCCGGTGGCCGGGGCGGGCCCGGAGCGGCGGCCGGCCGGCTCAGGCCTCCGGCGGCGAGAACACCACCAGCACCCGGAGTTCCTCGGTGACGTGGTGGAAGCGGTGCGGGGTGCCGGCCGGGACGTAGACGACGGTGCCGCGCGCGACGGTGGCGGTCTCGGCGCCGACGCTCAGTTCGGCGCGGCCGCTGATCACCTGGTAGATCTCGTCCTGGTCGTGCGCGGTCTGCGGGTCGGTCGCTCCGGGGGCGAGCGCGTAGAGCCCCGCGGACATCCGCGGTTCGCGCAGGAACCGCAGGTAGGCACCGTCGTTGGCCGCGCGTTCGGCGTCCAGCTCGTCCAACCGGAACAGCTTCACGCCGCCGTCCTCCCTCGTCCGTCCGTGGTGGGGTCGCTCGCATTCAACACCACCGGAGGCGGCGCCGACCGTCCGCGGGGAGGCGCCGGGCGGGGCACCGGGAGCGGGGAGGCACGCCGGGGGAGCTTCCCCCCGGGCCTCGGGGCCTGCCACTCTTGGGCGCCATGAAGGGTTTCGTCATCAAGACACTGATCAACGCGGTGGCCATCTGGGTCGCCGCCTGGATCGTCACCGGTATCCAACTCGCCGACGGCAAGGCCGACTGGCAGCACAAGACGCTGACGGTGCTCGCCGTCGCCCTGGTCTTCGGCCTGGTCAACTTCCTCATCAAGCCGCTGGTCAAGCTGTTCTCGTTCCCGCTGTTCATCCTCACGCTGGGCCTGATCACCTTCGTGATCAACGCCCTGATGCTCTGGCTGACCTCCTGGGCGTCGGGGAAGCTGGAACTGGACTTCAACGTCACCGGCTTCGTTCCCGCGCTGCTCGGTGCGCTGATCATCAGCCTGGTCTCCTGGGGCCTGCACCTGGCCCTGGACGACGACTGAGCCCCTCCACCGGCCCCCGAGGGGCCCGCACCCGGGTGACGGCCCGGGCGCGGGCCCCTCTCGTTCCCGGTGCCGGCCCGGCGGGCCGCTCAGCCCGCGTTCTCGCGTCCGCCGAGGATGGCCGCGAGCTGGGCGTCGAGCTCCCGCCCGGCCGTCTCCCGGCCGGTCGGCACCAGCCGTTCGGTGCCCGCCAGGAAGGCGAGCACCGGCGCCACGGCGGCCCGCAGCACGGCGGCGCCCTCCGGCGAGCGCAGCACGATGCGGAGCTCGTCCGGGTCACCGTCGGCGGGGTGGACGCGGACGTCCCCCTCGCCGCACGGGCGGCCGAGGCCGTGCAGCAGCAGCCCGCGCGCGAACACCCAGGTGACCGGGTCGTCGCCGGACAGGTGGAAGGTCAGGCGGACGGCGTACGGGTCGGCGGCCCGGTACTCCAGGTCCGCCAGGACGCGGAGGGAGAGCTCGCGCGAGACGACGAGGCTCATCTCGAGGTGGGCCTGGACGGTGCTCTGCTGCATGGCGCCGGTACCTCTCCTTCTGCCCGGCCGGTGGGGTGCGGCCGGTCCGCCGGCCGCCGGCCGTGCGGTTCGCTGACGTGTCGCCGGGACGCCGGGCCGGGGAGCACGGCGACCGGGCGGATCGTGCGGCATTCGGGCGGACCGACCGGTTCGGACGGGTTTCGCCCGGACCGCCCCGCGGGAGACTCCCGCACAACGCTCCCGCCCCGGAGGTCGCCATGGGCCCCGCCAACCGAATCCCGCCGCCCCGCCCGGTGGTCAAACGCACCGCGCGGGCGATCCTGCTGGAGCTCGACCCGGCCGACCCGTACGGCCCGGCCTCGATCGTGCTGATCCGGCGGGTCCGGCCGGGCTCGCCGCACCCGTACTGGATCACCCCCGGCGGCGGCGTCGAACGCGGTGACCGCACGGTGGTCGAGGCGCTGCACCGCGAGGTGGACGAGGAGCTCGGCGGCAAGATCACCGACGTGGTGCCCGCCTTCGTCGACACCATCAGCCACACCCACCACGACGACGGCACGCTGCTCCACCCGCACGGGGTCAAGGTGCAGCACTTCTTCGTCTGCCGGCTCGCCTCGATGGACCTCGACCGGCGGCACGGGCCCGAGGTGGACGAGCCCAACGGCGAGTACCAGGTGGTGCGGCTGCCGTTCACCCGCGAGGGCGTGACCTCCGTCAACGTCGTCCCGCCACGGCTCCGGGCGTACCTGGCGGCCAACATCGAGGGCGTCCGCGCGCTGCTGGCACCCGATCTGGGCTAGGGCTCCCGGTCCGCCGGGCGTCCGGCCCGTTCGGCGGTCCGTGCTCCCGTCCGTTCAACCCGCCGCGAGGTCGCCGACCAGGTCGTGCCGGATCCACTCGGCCGCGACGCCCGACCGCAGCAGCACCCCGACGCCCCGCCGGACCATCGCGGGCGGCCCGCTGAGGAAGGCCTGCCGACCGGTCCACGGCCCGAACCGGCCGACCACCTCGGGCAGTTCGCCGGTCATCGCGCCACCGGACGGCCCGCTGCCGGAGAGCACCGGCCGCACCGTGAGCCACGGGTGCCGGCGGGCCAGCTCCTCCAACCCGTCCAGCTCGTAGAGGTCCGCCGCGCGTCGGGCGCCGTAGAAGACGTCCATGCTGCGCACCGGCGTGCCGCGCTCGGCGACCTCCTCGACCAGGGCGCGGATCGGCGCGATGCCGGTGCCGCCGCCCAGGCAGAGCAGGTCCGCCCCGGCGCCGTGGTCGACGGTCATCGAGCCGGCCGCCGGGCCGAGCCGCAGGACGTCGCCGGGCGCCGCCCGGTGCACCAGGGCGTTGCTCACCCAGCCCGCCTGGACGGCCTTGACGTGGAAGGTCAGCAGGCCGTCCGGGCGGGGGGCGGAGGCGAACGAGAAGTGCCGCCACACCCGGGGCCACCAGGGCGTCTCCAGGCTGGTGTACTGCCCGGCCCGGTACGGGTAGGCCTGGTCGGGGCGGACGGTGATCACCGCGACGTCCCGGGTGCGGCGTTCGTGCCGGACCACCTCGCCCTGCCACCACGGCGGCGAGGTGCGGGCGGCCTCCTCGGCGGCCTCGATCATGATCGACGACACCAGCCGGTAGACCCGGCGCCAGGCCAGCTCGGTCTCGGCGTCCCAGCGACCGCCCGCGTACCGGGCCAGCGCCTGCACCAGGCACTCGCCCACCGGCCCGTAGTGCCCGGTCAGGGTGCCGTACCGGCGGTGGCCGCGGCCGAGCCCGCTCAGGTAGACGCGCAGGCCCTCCGGGTCGTCGGCGCTGCGGGCGGCGGCCAGCAGCGCCCGGAACAGGCGGTCGCGCTGGACGTCCATGGCGGCCGGGAAGAGCGCCCGGACCTCGGGGTGGTGCAGGAAGATCAGCGCGTAGAAGTGCGCGGTGGCCCGGTCGGCGAGCGGCTCGACCACCGCCAGGCTGGCCCGGATCAGTTCGACGTCCCGTGCGGTGGGCGGGAGTTCGGCGGCCGAGTGGTTGTGCGCCGGGTCGGGCAGGGCGGCCGGCCGGCCCTCGGCGAGCGTCTGGACGGCCCAGGCCTGGCTCCAGCTGTCGCCCGGGCCGGCCCAGTTGAGGCCGGGGGCATCGGTGAACAGCGGCTGGAACGCGGCGGCGGCGGGCGGCGCGGCGACCGCCGCCGGATAGCTCGGCGCGGGGACGACCGGCGGCCGGGCCGGCGGTTCGGGCACGGCCGGCCGCACCGGCTCGGCGGCCACCGGCGGCAGGACGGCCGTCGGCGGACCGGGATCGGACGGCGCCGTCAGCACCGGCAGGACGGCCGTCGGCGCCTCCGGCGCGGCCGGGGGCGGGAGGTCGGGCGGGTCGAGCGGCATCGGCGGCCGTTCGTACCGAGCCGCCGGCGCCGGCCCGTACGCCTGCGCGGGCGCGGCCCCCTGTGCCGGCCCGAGGACGTCCCCGGGCGTCCGCGCCACCGTCGCGTCGGGCGGGAGCTCCGGCAGGCCCGGGACGGAGGCGGCTCCCCCCGCGCCGTGCCCGGTGCGGACCAGAAGTGTTCTGCGGGACTTCACCGCAACATTTCGAGTACCCAAGAGAATCGTTTCGCCTCCGGCCGGCCTGTGCCACCACCTGGCTTGTCCCTGTTGACGCCTAGGCAGCGTGGCACGCCCGAAGTGCTCATCCGACAAATCGCGCGAAGCCCGGACACCCGGGCCGGGGACGCGCTACTCTCACCCGACCTACGGCCGGACGCCCCGGGCACGGAGTCCGCGCCCGGGGCGTCCCGACCTGCCGGAACGGCTCCCCGACAGAGCCGCCCCGCCCCTGGAGACGACCTCAGAGCTGCCGCAGCAGCGTCCCCGGCCGCTCCACGCAGTCCGCGACGAACCGCAGGAAGCCCCCCGCGGTGCCGCCGTCGCAGACCCGGTGGTCGAAGGTGAACGACAGCTGCACGACCTCGCGCACCGCCAACTCCCCCTCGTGCACCCAGGGCTTGGCGATGATCCGGCCGACCCCGAGCATCGCCGCCTCGGGGTGGTTGAGGATCGGGGTGGAGCCGTCCACCCCGAACACCCCGTAGTTGTTCAGGGTGAAGGTGCCACCGGTCAGCTCGGCCAGGGAGAGCGAGCCGTCCCGGGCCGAAGCCGTCAACCGCCCGAGCTCCTCGCCGAGCTGTTCGGTCGTCCGGGCGTGGGCGTCGCGCACCACCGGCACCACCAGGCCCCGCTCGCCCTGGGCGGCGAAGCCCAGGTGCACCGCGGAGTGCCGCACGATCGCCGAACCGTCCTCCGTCACGCTGGAGTTGAGCTCCGGGAAGCGGCCCAGCGCGACGGTGCAGATCCGGGCCAGCAACGCCAGCACGCTCACCTTCGGGCCCGGCGTGGCATTCAACTGCCGCCGCAGCGCCATCAGTTCGGTGGCGTCCGCGTCCACCCAGCAGGTCGCATCGGGGATCTCCCGACGGCTGCGGCTGAGCTTCTCGGCCACCGCCTTGCGCAGGCCGCGCAGCGGGACGACCTCCTCCCGCCCGTCCGGCGCGGGCGCGGCCGGGGCCGCCACCTTCGCCGCGACCGCCCGGTCGACGTCCGCCCGCATGATCAGCCCGTCCGGGCCGCTGCCGGTCAGCCCGGCCAGGTCGACCCCCTGCTCCCGGGCCAGCCGCCGCACCAGCGGCGAGATCACCGGCACCACCGCGGGCGCGGCCGGGCCGGACCGCAGTACGGGGGCGGGGGCCGGCACGGCGGGGGCGGTCGCCACGGCGACCGGGGCGGCGGCGCCCACGGCCGGCACCCCCACCCGGCGCCGCCGACCGCCCTTGCCGGTCTCCGCCACGCCGTACCCGACCAGCGGCCGCTCCACCTGCTCGGCCGGCTCCCCCGGCAGCACCGGGCCGTCCGACGGAGCCACCGCCACCGTCACCAGCGGCGCGCCCACGGCGATCTCCTCGCCGGGCTCGCCGTACCGGGCGGTGACCACGCCGCCGTACGGGCAGGGCACCTCCACCACGGCCTTGGCCGTCTCCACCTCCACCACCGGCTGGTCGACCGCGATCACCTCGCCGACCTCGACCATCCAGCGCACCACCTCCGCCCCGGTGAGACCCTCACCGAGGTCGGGCAGCTTGAACTCGCGCACGACGGGCATCATCCTCGGTCCTCCCACTGCAGCCGGGCGACCGCGTCCAGGATCCGGTCCACCCCGGGCAGGTGGTGGTGCTCCAGCATCGGCGGCGGGTACGGGATGTCGAAGCCCGTCACGCGCAGCACGGGCGCCGCCAGGTGGTGGAAGCAGCGCTCGGTGACCCGGGCGGCGATCTCCGCACCCGTACCGCCGAAGCCGCTCGCCTCGTGCACCACCACGGCCCGGCCGAGCGAGCGCACCACCTTGCAGACCGTCTCGTCGTCGAACGGCACCAGCGTGCGCAGGTCCAGCACCGCGAGGTCCCAGCCCTCGGCCTTCGCCGTCTCGGCCGCCTCCAGGCAGACCGGCAGCGACGGGCCGTAGGTGATCAGCACGGCGGAGGTGCCGGGGCGGCGCAGGACCGCCCGGCCGACCGGCTCCACCGGCACCGCCGGATCGAACCCGTCCTTGCCCCAGTAGAGCCGCTTGGGCTCCAGGAAGACCACCGGGTCGTCCGAGGCGATCGAGGCGCGCAGCAGCCCGTACGCGTCGGCCACCGTGGCCGGCGTGACCACGTGCAGGCCGGGCGTGCTGGTGTAGTACGCCTCGGAGGCGTCGCTGTGGTGCTCGACGCCGCCGATGCCGCCGCCGTACGGGATCCGGACGGTGATCGGCAGCGGGAGCCGGCCCCCGGTGCGGTTGCGCATCTTGGCGACGTGCGAGAACAGCTGCTCCAGCGCCGGGTAGGCGAAGGCGTCGAACTGCATCTCGACCACCGGGCGCAGCCCGTACATCGCCATGCCGATCGCCGTGCCGAGGATGCCGGCCTCGGCCAGCGGGGTGTCCAGGCAGCGGTCGGGGCCGAACTCGGCGGTCAGCCCGTCGGTGATCCGGAAGACGCCGCCGAGCGCGCCGACGTCCTCGCCGAGCACGTGGACCGTCGGGTCCTCGCGCAGGGCGTCGCGCAGCGCGGCGTTGAGCGCCTGCGCCATGGTGGCGGTGCGCGCACCGGCGGGGCGGGCCGCGGCGGCCCGGGCCGGGGCGGCGGGCGACGGGTGGGAGGTCGGGGGCATCAGTGCTGCACCTCGGCCTCGGCGGCCAGCTCGGCGGACAACTGGGCGGCCTGCTCCCGCAGCTGCGGGGTCGGCTCGGCGAAGACGTGGGCGAAGAGCGACATCGGGTCCAGCTCGGGATCGGCGTGGAACTCGGCCCGCATCCGGGCCGCCAGCGCCTCCGCCTCGTCCGCCGCGGCCTGCACCAGCGCGTCGTCCAGCACGCCGAGCCCGCGCAGCGCGCGCTCCATCAGCAGCACCGGGTCGTGCTCGCGCCAGGCCTCAACCTCGGGCTCGGTGCGGTAGCGGGTGGCGTCGTCGGCGTTGGTGTGCGCCTCGACCCGGTAGGTCAGCGCCTCGACCAGGGTCGGACCGCCGCCCGTGCGGGCCCGCTCGACCGCCTCGGCGAGGACGCCGTGCACGGCGGGCGCGTCGTTGCCGTCCACCAGCCGGCCCGGCATCCCGTAGCCGACGGCCTTGTGGGCCAGGGTCGGCGCGGCGGACTGCGCGCTGAGCGGCACGGAGATCGCGTAGCCGTTGTTCTGCACCAGGAAGACCACCGGGGCCCGGAGCACCGCGGCGAAGTTCAGCGCCTCGTGGAAGTCGCCCTCGCTGGTGCCGCCGTCGCCGAGCATGGCGAGCGCCACCACCGGGTCGCCGCCCAGCCGGGCGGCGTGCGCCAGCCCCACCGCGTGCGGGGCCTGGGTGGCCAGCGGGGTGCAGAGCGGGGCGGTGCGGCTGGCGCGCGGGTCGTAGCCGGTGTGGGCGTTGCCGCGCAGCAGGGTGAGCGCCTCCAGCGGGTCGACGCCCCGGGAGACCACCGCGAGGGTGTCCCGGTAGCTGGGGAACAGCCAGTCGCGCTCGCCGAGCACCAGCGCGGCGGCGACCTGGCAGGCCTCCTGGCCGGTGGACGCCGGGTACACGGCGAGCCGGCCCTGCTTGGTCAGGGTGGTGGCCTGCTGGTTGTAGCGGCGGCCGACCACCAGGCGGCGGTAGAGCTCGCGCAGCAGCGCCGGGTCGTACTTCTCCAGCTCGGGGGTGCCGAGCACCCGGACGGGGGAGGCGTCCGGGAGCAGGGGGGCCGGATCGGAGCGCGGGGCGGTGGCCCCGGGCTCCCAACCGGGCACCGCCGTGTGGTGTCTGTGGTCGAGAACGGTCATCTCGGGGCACCTCCTGGGGTGGCGGGGGCTCCCTACCGATTGTTCGGTCGTCTGTTCATCTTGACCAGAAGCGTGACAAGGTGGTGGACATTCGGCCCGTTCGGCGGTCGACTGGTGGCAGTGCGTCCAATCGGTGAGGGTGGGGGGTCATGTCGGCTGAACAGATGTCCAGACTCGACCGGGTCGACCGGTCGATCCTGCGGCTGCTGCAGCAGGACGGTCGCGCCTCCATCCGCTCGGTGGCCGAGCGGGTGCACGTGTCCCGGGCCAACGCGTACGCCCGGATCTCCAGGATGGTCGAGGACGGCGTCATCCGCGGCTTCACCGCTCGGGTCGACCACGAACGGGCAGGTCAGGGCGCGTCCGCGTACATCACCCTGAAGATCGTGCAGAACTCCTGGCGGACGGTCCGGGAGCAGCTCCTGGAGCTCCCCGGGGTCGCCCACATCGCCCTGGTCGGCGGGGACTTCGACGTCCTGCTGCTGGTGCACACCGCCGACAACCACGCCCTGCGGGAGCTCGTGCTCAACCGCATCCAGTCCATCCCGCAGGTGCTCGGCACCCGGACCATGCTGATCTTCGAGGAGACCGACCAGGTCCCCCCGCTCTGAGCGGCGCCGGGTGCGGCGCTAGCGGGCGCGCAGGCCGTCGAAGGCCAGGTGGACGACCGCGTCCGCGACGCCGTCGGCGCCGCGCAGGCCCGGCCGGTACCACTCCACGATCGAGTTGATCATCCCGAACAGCAGCCGGGTGGCCAGCCGGGGCTCGACGTCCGCGCGCAGCGAGCCGTCCGCGACGGCCGCCCGCAGCAGCTCGGCGACCTGGTGGTCGAAGTCCCGGCGCCGCTCCAGCGCCCACAGCTCGGTGGCCGTGTTGCCGCGCACCCGCAGCAGCAGGGTCACGTACGGCAGCTCCGCCAGCAGCACCTCGGCGGTACGCCGCACCACGTGCTCCAGCCGCTCCACCGCGGGGCCCTCGACCGCCGCCGGCTCGGACAGGATCGCGAACAGCCCGTCCAGCGCCCGCCCGACGGCCAGCCGCAGCAGCTCCTCCTTGCCGCGGACGTGGTGGTAGATGGACGACTTGGAGATCCCGGCGGCCCGGGAGAGGTCCTCCATCGAGGTGCCGTCGTAACCGCGCTCGTTGAAGACGTCGACGGTCACCGCGAGCAGTGACTCGACGGTGTAGGCGGTGCGCGTGGTGTGATCGGCCATCCCCCGAGTATCCCCGGCCCCCCGGCGCCGTACGCGATCGGGTCGGCCCGGTGCGCACCGGCCGCGGTGCGCACGGGCTCTGCTCCACACGGGCTCTGGTCCACACCAGCTCTCAGGGGCAGGGCCTAGACTCTGCGGACGATCGTCCACGTCCAGCAGGTGGGGTCCAGTCCGATGAACGCAATACCGGCCGTCGCCTCCGACGCGCCCGAGCAGCGCAGCGACGAGCCGGAGGGCGTTCCCGGCGGTTGGCGGGAGCACGCCCGGGCCCTGGTGGTCCGGTTCGGCCCGGCGGTGTGGTGCTACGCGGTGCTGAAGCTGATCGGCTTCACGGTCTTCATGAAGCTGCTCTCCTTCTCCGGCGACTACATCAAGAAGCACCCCCGGTTCGGCGGCGGTGCCAATCCGTGGGACGTCCTGGCCAGCTGGGACGGCTGGTGGTACCAGCAGGTGGCCGAGTTCGGCTACCACCCCGCGCTGATCCCGGTCCCGAACGGCCCGGTGGGCTTCACCGTCGAGCAGAACTCCGCCGCGTTCTTCCCGCTCTACCCGGGCCTGATGCGGATGACCTCGGACGTCACCGGCCTCGGCCTGTACGGCGCCGGGATGCTGGTGTCGGTGGTGGCCTCGCTGTTCGCCGCCGCCGGGATCTACGCGGTGGTGGACCGGATGGCCGGCCCGAAGGCGGGCGTGATCGCGGCCGGGATCTGGGCGATCGCCCCGGGCTCGGGCGCCGAGTGGGCGATCTACTCGGACTCGCTGTTCGTCGCGCTGGCCGCCTGGGCCTGCTACTGCGTGATGAGCAGGCAGTGGGTCGCGGCCGGCTTGATCACCCTGGTCGCCGGGCTGAACCGGCCGACGGCCGCGGCGCTGATCGGGGCGGTCGGGCTGGCGGCGCTGGTCGAGCTGTACCGGCGCGACAGCGGCGTGCTGCGCCCGCTGGCCGCGATGGTGCTGGCCCCGGTCGGCCTGCTCGGCTACGTCGCCTGGGTGGGCTGGCGGATGGGCGAGTGGGGCGGCTACTTCCGGCTGCAGCACGACGCCTGGCTGCACTACTTCGACTGGGGCCAGGGCACCTGGGCGGCGATGCGGGGCGTGCTGCTGGGGCGCAACGACTACCCGTTCGCGTTCCCGGTGCCGGACCTCTTCGCGACCCTGATCGTGCTGACCCTGCCGGCCCTGGTGGTGCTGCTGTTCCGGCTGCGCCCGCCGCTGGTGCTGACCGCCTACACGCTGGCCACGATCGTCTCGGTGCTCGGCAGCCTGGGCATCTTCGGCAACGTCTCGCGCTACCTGCTGCCGGCGTTCCCGCTGTTCATCGCGCTGGCGGTGGCGATGCGCAAGCTCAGCTGGCCGGTGCTGGCGGCGGTGCTGGGCACCGGGGCGATCGCCTCGGGCTGGTTCGCCGGGTACGTCATCTTCGAGCTGGGCGTTCCGTAGACCGACCACCTCTCCAGGCCCCCGGGGGCGCGTCCGCGACGGACGCGCCCCCGCGCGCTTCCCGGATTCGCGACCGCTGCACCCTCTTGAGCCGACCGATCGTTCGGTTACTCTGTGACGTGTCCCGTCCTCCCCTCTGAGGAGCGCACAGATGTCCGCAGCGGTCACCCACCCCCTCGTCGGCGAACTGGTCGAGCGCCACCAGGCCACCCTGGACGCCGCCCTCGACGCCGCCGCCAAGCGCGACTACTGGTCGCCCTACCCCGAGTTCCCCAAGGCGTACGGCGAGAGCGGCCCGGCGGACGGCAAGGCCGCCTTCGACGGCCTGCTCGGCCGGCCGTTCGCCCTCGACGGCCACCCCGCCGACGGCGACCTGGTCGATGGCGAGGCCTCCCCGTACGGCCTGGAGCTGGGCGTCGGCTACCCGCACGCCGAGCCGGACGCGCTGATCGCCGCGCTCACCGCCGCCCGCCCCGGCTGGGCCGCCGCCACCCCGCTGGAGCGCGCCGCCGTCTGCCTGGAGATCCTGCACCGGATCAACGCCCGCTCCCACGAGTTCGCCCAGGCCGTCATGCACACCACCGGCCAGGCCTACGGCATGGCCTTCCAGGCCGGCGGCCCGCACGCCCAGGACCGCGGCCTGGAGGCCGTCGCCTACGCGTACGCCGAGCAGACCCGGCTGCCCCGCCGGGCCGGCTGGACCAAGCCGCAGGGCAAGCGCGACCCGCTGGTGATGACCAAGGAGTTCACCGTCGTGCCGCGCGGCCTCGCGCTGCTGATCGGCTGCAACACCTTCCCCACCTGGAACGGCTACCCCGGCCTGTTCGCCTCGCTGGCCACCGGCAACCCGGTGCTGGTCAAGCCGCACCCGCGGGCCGTCCTGCCGCTCGCGCTGACCGTCCGGGTCGCCCGCGAGGTGCTCGCCGAGGCCGGCTACGACCCCAACACGGTCTGCCTGGCCGTCGAGCACGAGGGCGGCACCGTCGCCCAGACCCTCGCCGTCCGCCCCGAGATCCGGCTGATCGACTACACCGGCTCCACCGCCTTCGGCGACTGGCTGGAGGAGCACGCCCGGCAGGCCGAGGTCTACACCGAGAAGGCCGGCGTCAACGCGGTGGTCATCGACTCCACCGACGACTACAAGGGCATGCTGGGCAACCTGGCCTTCGCGCTCTCGCTCTACAGCGGCCAGATGTGCACCACCCCGCAGAACCTGCTGATCCCGCGCACCGGCATCAGCACCGACCAGGGCGACAAGTCCTACGACGAGGTCGTCGCCGACCTCGCCGCCGCGATCGAGGGCCTGCTCTCGGACGACGCCCGCGCCGCCGCCGTCCTCGGCGCCGTGGTCAACCCGGGCGTGCTGCAGCGCTCGGCCGCCGCGGCCGGCGGCGAGTACGGCGAGCTCGCGCTCGCCCCGCGCGCGGTCACCTCCGCCGAGTTCCCCGGCGCGACCGTCCGCACCCCCGCGCTGGTCAAGCTGGACGCCGACAAGCCGGACGACCGCGCGGTCTTCCGCACCGAGTGCTTCGGCCCGGTCTCCTTCGCCGTCGCCGTCGAGTCCACCCCGGCCGCCGTCGAGCTGCTGCGCACCACCGTCCGCGAGAAGGGCGCCATGACCGCCACCGGCTACACCACCTCGCCCGAGGTGGAGGGCCTGCTGGTCGAGGCCGCGCTCGACGCGGGCGTCTCGCTGTCGCTCAACCTGACCGGCGGGGTCTACCCCAACCAGACGGCCGCCTTCTCCGACCTGCACGGCACCGGCGCCAACCCGGCCGCCAACGCGGCCTACTGCGACGGCGCGTTCGTCGCCAACCGGTTCCGCACGGTGGAGGTCCGCCGGCACGGCTGAGCCCTGCGGACCACCCACCCGGGCCCCGGCGGCACCGCCGCCGGGGCCCGGCGGTTCACAGTCCCCGGCGCGCCCGGGATGATGGAGGCTGGGAGAACGCCGGACACGGCGTCCAACCGACCTCCGAACACCGGGAGCTGACACATGACCGCGAAGCCGACGACCGCCACCGACGTCCTGATCGTCGGTGCCGGACCGACCGGACTGCTGCTGGCGGGGGACCTCGCCGCCGCCGGGGTCGGCGTCACCGTCCTGGAGAAGCGCGGCGCCGAGTCCAACCTGACCCGGGCGTTCGCCGTGCACGCCCGCACCACCGAGCTCCTGGACGCCCGCGGCCTCGCCGACGACCTGATCGCCACCGGCCGGCCGGTCACCTCGCTGCGGATGTTCAACCGCTTCGGCATCGACCTCGGCTCGCTGCCCACCCGGTTCCCGTTCGTCCTGATCACCCCGCAGTACAACGTCGAACGGCTGCTCCACGAGCGCGCCGTGCAGGCCGGCGCGACCGTCCTGCGGGGCGCCGAGGTCACCGCGCTGCGCCAGGACGCCGAGTCCGTCACCCTGGAGACCGCCGACGGACGGGCCTTCACCGCCGGGTACGCGGTCGGCACCGACGGCGTCCGCTCCACCGTCCGCGACCTGCTCGGCATCCCCTTCCCGGGCGAGTCCGTGGTCGACTCGGTGATGCTCGCCGACGTCCGGCTGGAGCGCGAACCCGCCGACGCCGTCACCGCCGGCGCCAACGAGGCCGGGTTCGCCTTCCTCGCCCCCTTCGGCGACGGCTGGTACCGCGTCATCGCCTGGGACCGCGAGGAGCGCCAGCCGGACGGCGACACCCCCTCGCCCGAGCGGATCGCCGACGTCGCCCGCGCCGCCCTCGGCGAGGACTACGGCCTGCACGACGTCCGCTGGAGCTCCACCTTCCACAGCGACGAGCGCCAGGCCCCCAACTACCGCTCGGGCCGGGTCTTCCTGGCCGGCGACGCCGCGCACTGCCACTCCCCGGCCGGCGGCCAGGGCATGAACACCGGCCTCCAGGACGCCGCCAACCTCTCCTGGAAGCTCGCCGCGGTGCTCCGGGGCCGCGCCACCGACGCCCTGCTGGACACCTACCAGACCGAGCGGCACCCCGTCGGCCGGACGGTGTTGCGCACCTCCGGGGCGCTGATCCGGATCGCGCTCGCCGAGTCCGCCCCCACCCGCGCCCTGCGCGGGGCGCTCACCGCGCTCGGCGGCCACCTCGACGTGGTCACCCAGCGCGGCGCCCGGATGGTCTCCGGCCTCGACATCTCCTACCCGGCCCCGAAGGACGCCCACCCGCAGGTCGGCAAGCGCGTCCCGGACCTTCGGCTCACCGCGCTGAGCAAGCCCGTCGAGGGCGCTCCGGCCGCCCCGGAGCGGCTCTACGAGGCGCTGCGCACCGGGCGGTTCGTGCTGGTCAGCAATGACGAGCTGGCCGCCGCCGAGCCCTGGGCGGACCGGATGGTCACCGCCGCACCGGCCGACCCGCACGGGAAGCTGCGCGACACCGTCCTGCTGATCCGGCCGGACGGCTACGCCGCCTGGGCCGCCGTCGACCCCGGCCAGGGCGAGCTGCGCGCGGCCCTCACCGAGTGGCTCGGCGCCGTCTGACCCACCGCCGCCCGACCCGCCGCCGGCGGGTGCGCGGCCGACCGCCCGCACCCGCCCACCGGGCCGCCGGAGCCCCGACCGCTCGTTCGGTCGTCGGTTAACCCCGGCCCTTCCCGTAGTGCCGCGCGGCCTTGGCGCGATTGCCGCAGACCGCCATCCGGCACCAGCGCCGGCGCCCGTTCTGCGACGTGTCGAGGAAATGCAGGATGCAGGCCTCGTGTGCGCACCGCTTGATGCGGTGCGCACCCCGGCCGAGCAGGTCGAGGAGGTCGTCCGCGGCCAGCCAGGCCGCCAGCCACTCGGCCCCGTCCACCTCGACGCGGGCGGCCGGCCCCTGCGGGCCGAGCTCCCGGTGCAGCCGCCCGTGCCGCAGCACGGCGTTCAGCCGCTCCGTCGCCTCCGCGCCCAACTCGCCTCCGGTGAGGACGTCCTGGACGACCGCGGAGATCGCCCCGCGGGCCTCGCGCAGGGCCGCGAGGGCGGCGTCGGTGTCCTGGCAGCGGTCGGTGAGGCCGGCGGAGGAGAGCCAGATCCGCTGCCCGTCCGGCTCGGCGAGCAGGTCGTTGACGGGGGTGCCGGCCCACCGGGTGTTCAGCAGGTCGAGTGCCAGCGGCTCACCGGTCAGCGGCCGGGGGTCCCGGGGGTCCGTCGTCACGTCGGTCATCGTCCTCCCTCGGATCGCCCCGATTCTACGTCCGCCCGTTCCGCCCCGAACTGGTATGGACCGGGCCGGGAATTCGGGCCATTCACTGTATGCGGGCGCGGCATTTCCAGCCCTCCACACTTGACTGTTTTTTAGCAACGAATTGCTTGACCATGAGCCAACTCGCGCAGTTGTTCTGTCATGTTCTAGCCAGCGTTCTCGACCCCGGAACGCCATGGCCCCCAGCCGGCCCCCACAGCCGGCCAGAGGAGGATCCGTTGCGCCCCCGCTCCCTTGCCCTCGCCGCGGCGATAGCCGTGCTGCCGCTGACCGCCGTCTCCCTCGGCGTCTCCACCGCGCAGGCCGCGCCCGCCCCCCGCGTCGCGCTCCCCGACACCGTCAACCCCGCGGTGGCCCACTCGGAGAAGAAGGGCGACGTCCCGGCCGAGCAGCAGATCTCGGTGGCCGTCAGCCTGAAGCTGCGTGACACCGACGCCCTGGACCGCTTCCTCACCGCGGTCACCACGCCGGGCGCCCCGGAGTTCGGCAAGTACCTGACGCCCGAGCAGTTCACCGCCCGGTTCGGCCCGACCCAGGCCGCCGTCGACCAGGTCAAGTCCTACCTGGCCGCCCAGGGCCTGACGGTCACCGACGTGAGCGCCAACCGCCAGGTGGTCAGCGCCCGCGGCACCACCGCCCAGGTCTCGCAGGCCTTCGGCACCCACGAGAGCGCCTACGTCGACCCGCAGCTGCAGCGGGCCTTCTTCGCCAACGACGCCGCCGCCTCCGTGCCCGCCGACCTGGCCTCCGTGGTCCAGGGCGTCGAGGGCCTGGACAACCACGCGGTGCGCAAGAACCGCCTGGCCAAGCCGAACGCGATCGCCCCGAAGGCCGCCACCGCGACCCCGAGCGGCTTCGGCCCGTCCCAGTACGACGGCGCCTACAACCTGAACAAGACCGGCGCCGACGGCACCGGCGTGACCGTCGCGCTCTGGGAGTTCGACGGCTACTCCAAGGGCAACCTGACCACCTACGACTCGCAGTACGGCCTGACCGGCCCGGCGGTCTCCACCGTCTCGGTGGACGGCGCCAACTACGACTCCAAGCCGGGCGAGGGCCAGGGCGAGGTCGAGCTGGACAGCGAGATCGTCCGCGGCGCCGCACCCAAGGCGACCCAGCTGGTCTACGAGGCGCCCAACAGCGACCAGGGCGAGATCGACATGGCCAACAAGATCGTGGCCGACAACCGGGCCTCGGTCATCTCGATCTCCTGGGGCTCCTGCGAGCCCGACACCACCGCCGCCTCGATGACCGCGGTCGACAACGCCTTCAAGCAGGCCGCCGCCCAGGGCATCTCGATCTTCTCCGCCTCCGGCGACGACGGCTCGCGCGACTGCACCCGCTCCACCAGCGGCTCGACGGTCAAGGCGGTCGACTTCCCGGCGTCCAGCCCGCACCAGACCGGCGTCGGCGGCACCAACCTCAAGGTGTCCGGCACCGCCTACTCCTCCGAGAGCGCCTGGAGCACCGCCGGCGGCGGCGTCTCCACCGTGTTCGCCAAGCCCGCCTGGCAGACCGGCACCGGGATCAACGGCACCATGCGCACCGTCCCGGACGTCTCCTCCAACGCCGACCCGGCGAGCGGCTTCGCGATCTACACGGCCGGCGGCTGGCAGGTCTACGGCGGCACCAGCGCGGCCGCGCCGCTCTGGTCCGGCTACGCGGCCCAGTTCAACCAGAAGGCCAAGGCGGCCGGCCAGCCGGTCCTCGGCGAGGCCAGCCCCCGCCTGTACGCGGTCGCGAACGGCAGCGGCTCCGCCTCCGCGTTCCACGACGTGACCAGCGGCTCCAACCAGGACTTCCCGGCCAAGGCCGGCTACGACCAGGTCACCGGCTGGGGCTCCCCGATCGCCGACGGCCTGACCACCGCCCTGCTCGGCGGCACCACCCCGCCGCCCAGCGGCGGCTGCACCGCCGCCCAGCTGATCGGCAACGGCGGCTTCGAGACCGGCACGGCGTCCCCGTGGACGGCCTCCAGCGGCGTGGTCGACAACAGCTCCTCGCAGGCGGCGCACGCGGGCAGCTGGAAGGCCTGGATGGACGGCTACGGCTCCGCCCACAGCGACACCGTGTCGCAGACCGTCTCGATCCCGGCCGGCTGCAAGTCCGCGAGCCTGACCTTCTGGCTGCACGTCGACACCGCCGAGACCGGCTCCACCGCGTACGACAAGCTGACCGTCCAGGCCAACAGCACCACGCTGAAGACCTACTCCAACGTGGACGCCGCGGCCGGCTACGTGCAGCGCACCCTGGACCTGACCTCGTTCGCGGGCCAGACCGTCACGATCAAGTTCACCGGCACCGAGGACTCCTCGCTGCAGACCAGCTTCGTGATCGACGACGTGGCGCTGAACGTCGGCTGATCCCCGACCGCCAGCACCACCAGACCCCCGCCGGGGCGGCGCCGTACGGCCCGCCCCGGCGGTGTCCGTCGTCCGGCCGGATCCACGGCGGGTGTTTCCGAAGTGTTTCAAGATCGCTAACCCTTCGGTTCACCTGCCGTGACCACTGTCATACGCACGACTGATGACGTAGCCTCTCGACCGTGCATAGGGTTCCCCAAAGCTCGGTGAAGCCGCTGGCGGCGCGCCCCGGCGTCGGCCAGGTCCCACCGAACTCACCTGGTGGGGAGTGTCACCGCATGGCCGCACAGCAGCCTCAGGACTCCGCGCGGCTCCGACTGGTCGGACCGCGCCCGGAGCGCCCCGGCCCACCCGCGCCCGCACCGGCGCCGAACACCCCCTCCGCAGGACGGCCCGCCCCCGCGGGCGGCTTCGCGGACACCCTGCACCTGGCCATCGAGGCCAGCGGCCTCAGCCTGGACCGGATCCGGGCCGCACTCGCCCAACGCGGTGTCAGGGTCAGTGTCACGACCCTGAGTTACTGGCGCCGCGGGCGCAGCCAGCCCGAGCGGGCCAGCTCGCTGCGCGCCGTCCACCTGCTGGAGGAGCTGCTCGGGCTGCCGCACAGCGCGCTGACCTCGCTGCTCGGCCCGCCGCGCCCCCGCGGCCGCTGGGCCGCCACCGCCAACACCCTGCACCTCGGGCTGGAGGACGTCTGGCCCGGCGAGCAGGAGATCGCGGACATCTTCACCGAGCTGGACGCGCCGCCGGCCGGTGAGCTGGAGCGGCTGAGCATCCACGACTCGTACTACGTGGACGCCGAGCGGCGCGGCAACCTGCTGCGGATGCGCCAGGTGGTGCGGGCCACCGTCAGCGGCGTCGGCCGCTGCCTGGTGGTGCACAAGGCCGACGAGGAGGCCACCGGCTGCCCCGAGATCACCTCGGTGCGGCACGGCCGGCTCGGCCGGGTCCGCCGACGCCCGGAGGCCGGCCTGACCGTCGGCGAGCTGATGCTGGACCGCCCGCTGGCCCTCGGCGACAGCACGGTCTTCGAGTACGAGGTGGAGATCCCGCCCGGCGGCCCGACCCTGGAGTACAGCCGCCGCTTCGCGACGACGGTGCGCGAGTACGTGCTCCAGGTGCACTTCGACCCGGCGGCCGTCCCCGCGCACTGCGAGCGCTACGACCGCGAGCCGGGCGCCGACGTCGACCACCGCCGCGAGCAGCTCTGGATCGGCGCCTCCGCGAGCGCCCACGTGCTGGCCCCGGACCAGCAGCCGGGACACATCGGCATCCGCTGGGAGTGGCAGTAGCCGCCGGCCGTCCCGTGGGCACCACCCCTTGACCGACCCCCGTTGACCGACCCCCGTTGAGCCCGCCGGACCGCGTCCGGCGGGCTCTTCGCGTGCCCGGTCCGGCCGCGCGCCCACGCCGACACCTAACCCCTTCGTGGACCGGTACCGGTTGACGCCCCATCACCTAACCCCTACATTCGTGAGTACCGGTTAGGCAGCAGCCTCGCCGACGGCCCCACACCACGGGAGTGACCAGGCATGTCCGCCACCACCGCGCTCCGCACCCTGACCACCGGCCACATCGGGCTGAACGTCACCGACCTGGCCCGCTCGATCGACTTCTACCGCGCCGTGTTCGGCCTGGAGGTCACCCGCGAGGGCACCGACCCCGAGCGCCGCTTCGCCCTGCTCGGCCGCGACGGCCGCCTCGTGGTGACGCTCTGGCAGCAGAGCGAGGGCACCTTCGCCACCTCCGCGCCCGGCCTGCACCACCTCTCCTTCGAGGTCGAGAGCCTCCAGGAGGTCCGCGCCGCCGAGGAACTGCTGCGGGGGCTCGGCGCCTCCTTCGCCCACGACGGCGTCGTCCCGCACAACGAGGGCTCGGCCTCCGGCGGCATCTTCTTCACCGACCCCGACGGCATCCGGCTGGAGATCTACACCCGCACCGGGGTGGACGAGACCGGGGCCACCGCCCCCACCCCCTCCGCACCGACCTGCGGTTTCTTCTAACGAGCACCCCCGACTGGAGCCGGCCATGACGCCCCCCACCGCGACGCCCTACCACCCCGGCGAACGGGCCGCCCAGGCCCGGGCCGGCCGGAGCGACCGGGCGGACCACGCCGGCCGGTCGATCCGGGACACCGTCCCGGCGGTGGCCGCCCGCTTCCTCGCCGAACGCCGGATGCTCGTCCTCGGCGCCGCCGACCGGGACGGCCGGATCTGGGCCACCCAGCTGGCCGGCCCCGCCGGCTTCCTGCAGGCCCCCGACGAGCGGACCCTGGCGGTGGCCGCCCACCCCGCCGGGGACGACCCGCTGGCCGCGGCGCTGACCCGGCCCGCCCGGGTCGGCACCATCGCCCTGGACCCGGCCGGCCGCCGCCGGATGCGGCTCAACGGCCGCTCCGCACCGGACGGCCGGGGCGGCCTGACGATCACCGCCGAGCAGGTGGTCGCCAACTGCCCCAAGTACATCCAGCGCCGCACCCCGCTGGACCGGCCCGCCGCCGGCCCGCCGCGCGCGGTCGCCGCCGGGCCGGTGCTGTCCACCGCCCAGCAGCTGACCGCGGCCACCGCCGACACCTTCTTCGTCGCCACCACCGGCCCGGACGGCAGCGTGGACGCCTCCCACCGGGGCGGCTTCCCCGGCTTCCTGCAGGCGGTGGCGCCGGACCGGCTGCGCTGGCCCGAGTACCCGGGCAACAGCATGTTCCTGACCCTCGGCAACCTGGAGCTGGACCCACGCGCCGGCCTGCTGCTGCCCGACTGGGAGACCGGCGGGGCGCTGCTGGTCACCGGGGAGGCCCGGACCGACTGGTCCGACGGGGCCCGGCAGGGCGCCCCGGGCGCCGAGCGGATGGTCGAACTGACCGTCACCGGCGTCCGCGAGCTGGCCGACGCCACCCCGCTGACCTGGACCGGACCGGAGTACTCCCCGGCCCTCCCGCCCGCCGCCGCGGCCTGACGCGCCACCACCGCCCGCCCCGGACAAGGTCTTCCGACCGCAAGGCCGTTCCAGGCCCTCCAACAGGCCCAGGGCCGGACCGGCCCGGACGCCGACGGCTACCCGGGCCCGGAGACCTGGCGCCGGCTGTTCTCCTGACCGCCCGGCGGCCCGCGGCGCGACGCCTCAGCGCCGCCCGGACATCCAGTGGAAGAGACCCATCGCCACGCTGGTCGCCAGGTTGAAGCTGGACACCCCCGGCTGCATCGGCACCGCGACCAGCTGGTCCGCCCGCGCCCTGAGCTCCGCCGAGACGCCGTGCCGCTCGGTGCCGAAGGCGAGCAACGCGTCGTCCGGGAAGGGCAGCGTGCGGATGTCCGCGCCCTCCGGGTCCAGCACGTACAACGGCCCGGCGGGCAGCTCCGGCAGGGCCAGCCGCTCCACGGCGGTGGCGAAGTGCAGGCCGGCGCTGCCGCGCAGCACCGTCGGGTGCCACGGGTCCAGGTCGCCGGTGGTGACCACGCCGGTGGCGCCGAACCCGGCCGCCAGCCGGATCACCGCCCCGACGTTGCCCAGGTTGCGCGGGTTCTCCAGCAGCACCACCGGGGCCCGCCGGGGGCGCTCGGCCAGCACCGCCAGGTTCGCGGCGACGGACGGCCGCACCGCCAGCGCGATCACCCCGGTCGGGTGCAGCCGGGGCGCCAGCGCCCGCAGCCGCGGCTCCGGCAGCTCCTCGGCCAGGCCGTCCAGCGCGGGCAGCACGTCCGCCGCCAGCTCCGCGGCCAGCTCCAGCAGCGCCGCCCGGTCGGCGGTCAGCACCCGCCGGACGTCCCCGCCGAAGCGCAGTGCGTGCTTCAGCGCGTGGAACCCGTCCAGCAGCAGCGCCCCCGGCTCCCGCTCCGCCGCCCGCCACGCCCGCACCAGCTCGTCCTCGTCCATGGCGTTCACTCTGTCACCCCGGTGGACCCCGGCCCGCCGGGGCCTACCGCGGGCCCTCCGGCGCCGGCACCGCCTCCCGGTACCGTGCCTCCTCCGGCCCCCGGACGTCCTCCCGCCCGCGCAGCGCCCGCTCCAGGTCCTTCAGCGCCTGCCCGAGCAGTCGCGTCCCGGCCCGCACGACGTCCCGCTGCACCCCGGCCGGCGCCTGCACCAGCCGCTCCTCCAGCCGCGTCTGGGCCTCCCGCACGGCGTCGAACTCCACCGGCCGCCCGGTCAGCAGCGCGGCCCCCGCGAGCGCGGTGGCCAACCGCAGCTCCTCCGCGTACTCCGCGGTGCCCGGGACGGGATCGGCGTCGGCGGCCGGGAGATGGGCCTCCAGCAGGACGGCGACCCGCCCCAGGTGCCCGACCGCGGCCCGGGCCCGGTCCAGCTGGCGCCGGTTCAGCCCGGGCAGCCCGGAGGCGTGCCGGCCCGGTTCGGCGTCGGCCCGCTCCATCGCCTGGAGCAGTTCGGAGCGGGCCTCCCGGGAGTCCAGCAGCGCCGAGCGCACCGCCCGTCCGCGCGGCGCCGCCGGGTCCTCGTAGCAGGCGACGACGGCGCCCGCGTACCGCCCGGCGGCGGCCAGCCACTCGGCCAGCCGCTCCCCCAGCCGGGCGGTCTGCCAGGTGGGGAAGAGCGCGTACGCGACCAGCGCCACCGAGCCGCCGAGCAGGGTGAGCCCGACCCGCTCGACGGCCGTGGTGAACGGGTCCCCGGCCTGCAGGCCGAGCAGGAACACCACGTAGGAGGAGATGCCGACGGTCATCAGCGCGTACCCGGTCCGCAGGGTGAGGTACGCCCCGCCGATGCAGAGCACGGCGAGCACCGCCAGGACCCACTCGCCGGGGTGGGCGAGCTGCACCACCAGGGTGGAGACGGCCACGCCGACGACGGTGCCGGCCAGCCGGGCGACGCCCCGGCTGTAGGTCTGTGCGAAGTCCGGCCGCATCACCATGGCCGCCGTCATCGGTGCCCAGTACCCGTGGTGGAAGCCGGCCAGCCGGGCCAGCAGGTAGGCGACGGTGACCACGCCGGCGAGCCGGACGGCGTGCTGGAAGACCGCGGAGCGCGGCTGGAACTGGCGCTGCACCATGCGCAGGGCCACCGGCAGCATCCGGAACATCGGCGGCTTGTGCAGCGCTCCGCCGGCCCCGACCACCGGGGTGCTGATGGTCTCCTCGTCGCCCCGGTCGAGGGCGTCGGCGGCCTTGCGCAGCAGCCCGCCCAGCCGCCGGGCGGACCGCCGGGCCGCGCCCCGGAGCCGGACGCCCTCCTCGGGGGTGGCCAGCGTGAGCGAGGGCGCCGAGCGGGGCAGCCGGACCGCCTCGCCGCTGCGGACGGCCCGGGCCAGGGCGTCCATCACCTCGGCCGAGGCGGCCAGCACCTCGCGGGCCCGGTCGCGCTCCGGGCCCTCCGCGGGAGCACCGACCCTGGGGTCGGCGAGTGCGGCCAGGGTGGGCCGGATGCGCTCGGCGAGGCCGCGCAGGCCGCGCAGTTCGGGCGGCCGGTGGCGGTCCTGCCAGGGCGTGAGCGCGGCGGCGTGCCGGGCGGTCATGAACGGCGCCGGGTCGACGTGCGCGGTCGGGTCCTGGCGCAACCTGCGGGCGTAGTCGGCGAGTTCCGCGTAGGTGTCGGCGAGGGCGTCCCGCTGGGCGGTCCAGCTGCCGATCGGCCAGAGGGTGATCACGGCGGCCTGGACGACACCGCCGAGGGCGCAGAGAAGTCCGTGGCCGAGCGCGGCGAGCGCGCTGACCGGCAGCTGGACGACGACCAGCATCACCGAGACGGTGTTGGCGGCGACCACGCCGGCGGTGGGCCCGATCGCCCAGGCCAGTCCGGCGCCGAAGGCCCAGACCGCCAGCAGCACCGGGAAGAGGCCGGCGACCCCGGCCGCCAGGTAGCCGAGGAAGGTGCTGGTGCCCAGCGCGAGGCCGGCCGCGACGGCGAGGCTGGCCCGGGGCCGGAAGCTGCGCTGGAAGGTGGCCGTACCGGCGATGAACGCGCCCATCGCGGCGGAGGTGGCGGGGGTCGGGCCGGCGAGCGCCAGGGTCGGGAGGAGCACCAGGGCGACGGCGACGGCGCCGCGGACGGCCCGTTTGGGGTCGGTGAGCGCCCGGTCGAGGGTCAGTCCGGTCCGCGCGGTGTCACGAAGGGCGGCGAACCAGGACATGTCGGTCAGCCTAAGTGACGGGCCCCCGGCCCCGCCGGATCCGCTGCACCCGGGCCGCCAGCCAGAGCAGCGCCCCGGTCGGCAGGAAGACCGCGTCCGCCGCGATCATCGCGAGGGAGAAGACCGGCAGCCCGAGCAGCACCGCGATCCCCAGGTGCTCGGCCATCATCACGGCCAGCAGCACGTTCTTCACCCGCCGGTTGAGCAGGGTGAAGGGGAACGCGACCTGCACGACCACCGTGCCGTAGGAGATCAGGAAGACCGGTACCAGCGCCGAGCCGACCAGGGCGGACAGCCACGGCCAGGGCGCGAAGTAGTCCAGGTGCAGCGGGTAGTACAGCGCGGTGCCGTCCTGCCAGCGCGAGCCCTGCACCTTGTACCAGCCGGCCGTCGCGTAGATCAGCACCACCTCGGCGGCGATCACCAGCATGGCGCAGTTGTGCACCATGGTGGCCAGCGCGTCCAGCACCGCCCGCGCCTCGCCGTCCGGGCGCAGCCGTCCCAGCGCCCACCAGAGCCCGGCGACCGCCCACAGGCCCCAGAACAGCGGCGCCCAGCCGACGTACGGGAAGGTCCGGGCCGTCCAGGTGAGGCTCTCGCCGGAGAAGTCGCCGAGCTGGCAGAGCGCCAGGACGGCGCCGAGCAGCCCCCAGAGCAGCACCCCGCCGCGGTCGGCCCCGGACCGGCCCGGGGGGAGCGCCCGGCGGGCGGCCCGGCGGGCATCGAACGACCACACCTCGGCGCAGCGGGTGAAGACCAGGTAGACCGCCATCAGGTGGACGACGTTGTCGCCGCCGTCGCCCAGGAAGACGTCGCGGTTCTGCAGGGACAGCACGGTGACCAGGAACAGCACGCCGCTCGCCCTGGTCCGCCAGCCGAGGACCACGGCCAGCGCGGCCAGCACCGCCAGGTGGTAGACCAGCTCGAACCAGAACCGCCCCCCGAACCAGGGCAGCACGGTGAACGCCCCGTTGTCGGCGAGCAGCCGCTCGGCCAGCTCCATCGACCAGGGGGAGCGGTCGCCGTACAGCACCCGCCGGTTGGGCCACTCGCGCAGCAGGTAGGCGAGCCAGACCAGCCCGAAGCCGATCCGCACCACCGCGGCCTGGTGCCGGCCGAACAGCTGCCCGGTGAACGCTGCGACGGCCCGCGCGGCCGCCGTGCCCAGGGCCGCCCGGGCGGCGGATACGGTGCCACCGGGCGCGACGGGCCCGGGTGCGACGGTCCCGGGCGCGACGACCCCCGGCGCGACGGGCCCGGCCGCGGGCGGCGGCCCGGCCTGCTGCGGCAGCCCGACCGCCCCGGCGTCGACGGGGGAGTCGACGGGGGCCTGCGCGGGGGCACCGGCCGGTGGCCGCGACGACGTCTCGTTCACCCGAGCCCCCGGTAGTCCTCGTCGCCCACCGGCCACCACGGCAGCTCCCGCGCCTTCGGCGCCGCCGGCGCGGCCTCGCCGCTCCAGGACGGCGGCGGGACGGTCGTCGCGGTCACCCGGAACTCGATCTCCAGGATCCGCTCACCGGCCACCTCCCGGCCGATCCGCTGCAGGGCGATCCGCTTGAGGTACTGCTCGGCGAGCTTGCCGCGGGCGTTGGTCAGGGAGTCGTCCTGCGGGCTGTGCGAACCCTCGTAGAAGTCCCAGGCCCGGCGCAGCAGGTTCTGGTCGACGTGGCTGGGCGCGGGGTTGCCGCGCACCGCGGCGAGGTCCTGCGCCGTCAGCCCGGTCCAGTCCCGGGTGGTGGTGGCGCCGCCGTCCCCGACGGTGCGCACCCGGGCGTCCAGGCTGACGTTCTGCTGCAGCGGGTTGGGCGCGAACAGCTTCCAGTTCTGCTCGAACTCCGGGTACACCAGGCCGTCGACCTCCGCCCGGTACTGCCGGGAGAGCGCGTTGGGCGGCGCGACGTGCAGGAACACCGCGGCGAGGAAGAGCCCGGTCGCGACCACCAGCACCGCCCCGGCCAGGCCGAGCACCAGTTGCGCGGGCGCCGACCAGACCCGCCCGGGGGCCGGTGCCGGCCCCGTCGTCGTCTCCGTCACGGCCTCCCCGATCCGGTGGGCGCGCCGGCCCGGTCCCGTCCCGGCGCGGTCGCGCGCCCATCCTGCCCTACCGGGCGGGGATGCAGGAGACCTCAGAGCACGTAGGCGTCCTGGCCGGTGCTGCTCACCATCGGGCGGCCGGCACCCTCCCAGGCGTACATGCCGCCGTCCACGTTCACCGCGTCCCGGCCCTGCTGCACCAGGTACTGGACGACCTGCGCGGAGCGGCCGCCGACCCGGCAGAGGACGTAGAGCTTGCCGTCCGGCAGCTCGCCGAGCCGGGCGATCACCTCGCCGAGCGGGATGTGCAGCGCGCCGTCCACGTGCCCGGCGTCCCACTCGTCCTGCTCGCGCACGTCCAGCAGGGCGGCGTCGGCGGGCACGGCGGCAGCGGCGGCGGAGGGGATCTGCGCGAACATCGTGGGGCTCTCCTGGTGGGGGTGCGTTCCGGCCGAAGGAGGCCGGGGGTCGGCGGTCGGGTCGGTGCCATTGTCGCCCACCGGCGGGCGGTGACCGCCGTGCGCGGACTGCGGGCCGCCGAGCAGCCGCTCCAGTTCGGCCTGCTGGGCGGCGGCCTTGGCGAGCAGTTCCTCGGCGAGCTGCTCCAGCAGCCCGTCCGGGTCCTGCGGGGCGAGCGCGAGCAGCTGCCCCATCGGGGTGCGCTCCAGCCGGACCTGCTCGACGGCGGTCTCGGTGATCTTGGCGGTCAGCCACTCGAGCCGACGGCGCAGCCACTCCAGCCGGTCGGGCGCGTCGACGGCGGGCGCGGCCTCGGGCGCGGTCGACCACTCGGCGGCCAGGCCCTCCAGCGCGGCGCCGTCGCCGAGGGCGTAGGCCTCGTTGACCCGGGCCAGGAACGCGGCGCGCCGCTCCTGCTCGGCCGGGTCGGTGCTCAGGTCGGGGTGGGCGCGGCGGACCAGCTCCCGGTAGACGCGCTGGGCGTCCCGCCCGGGGCGCACCCGGGCGGGCGCGGCGGGCGGCGGCGCGGCCGCCTCCTGCTCCCGCACGGAGTCGAACAGCGCGTCCAGGTCGGGCAGCTCCTCGACCTGTCGGCGGGCCTCGGCGGCCCGGCGCAGGTCCTCGGGGTTCCCGGTCCGGGCGGCGACCGCCTCGGCGACCAGCGCCTCCAGCTCGTCCAGCCGCGCGTACAGCGGACCGAGCAGCTGATGGTGGATCAGGGCGAAGTTGTCGATCTCGACCCGGAGCGTCTGCACGTCGACGTCCATGCTCAGCCAGGCGAGTTCCGCGGCGGCGACCCGCTCCTCCAGCTCCTGCTGCTCCGGATCCGTCCAGCGGACGGGGCTCTGCGCGCTCACTTCTCGCCTCTGTCTCGTCCGGCCTGCTGCGTCCCGCGGAACCGCCCCGCGGGGCGGCCCGGCCTGCCACCCTACCGTTGTGCGCGAAAGCCCAGTCCGGGTGAACGAGGAGCGCGGACCGGCGCGCGCCGCACGACACGCAACCGATCCTGAGGAATCTCCCCGTTTCGCTATCGAGCCCGGCCCGGTCCGTGCTTCGCTGGTATCCACACAGCGTGCCTTCCTCCGGAGAGACGGCCGCCTCCAGGCGTGGCGGCCAGGCGGGAGCAGACCGAATCCATGGTGGCCGAGTCCAACTCCACACCGCGCCCGGCGGGCGCCGACACCGTGCCGGGTGACCACCCGACCGGCGTGGCCGCCCTGGTCCGGCTCGCCCTCGTCCTGGTCGACCGGACCGGACGGATCGCCCAGTGGAGCCGGGCCGCCGAGGAACTGTTCGGACACCGCGCCGACGTCGCCCACGACCGCGCCGCCAGCGGGCTGCTGCCCGCCGTCGAACCGCTCGGCGCCTCCGGCTCCGTCGTCCGGCGCCGCTGCGACGCCCTGGACACCCTGGCCGCGCTGACCTCCGAGGGCCGCCCCTGGGCCGGACAGATGCCGGTCACCGACCGCGAGGAGCACCTGCGCGACGTGCTCTGGTGGGCCTACCCGCTGCCCGAGCCGTTCGGCGGCCTGCTGGCCCTCGCCGCCGACGCCCGGCCGCTGCGCACCGCCGGCCCGCGGCTCGTGCTCGGCGAGCGGCTGCTCCCGTTCGCCGCCACCCCGTCCGCCCGGGGCGGCTTCCACCGGCTGGGCGCCACCCTGACCGCACCGGGGCGGCTGAGCGCCGGCCTGCTCCCGGCCGACCGGCTCGTCCCGCTGCTGCCGGCCGGCTCGGCCGACCGCCGGGCCCTGCTGCTCGACGCCCTGGACCGGGCCGGGCTGCCCGCCCTGCGGCTGGACGCGTCCACCGTGCTGCCGGTCCTGCCCGCCGACGCCCAGGCCGCCGCCGCGCACGCGGCCGCCGGGCTCGGTCGGCGCTACCCGACCGCCCAGCAGCGCGCCGCCCGGCTCGGCCCGACCCCGCCGCCCGACCCCGCCGCGCCCGCGGCCCGCACCGTCCGGGGCCGCCCGCCCGGGCCGCTGCCGGCCCAGCGCGAGGCCGCCGAACCCGTCACCGCCGAATCCGTCGCCGCCGCACCGCCGACCGCCCCGCCGCCCGCCGGAGGAGGAGTCCCCATCGACCAGGCCGCCGCCGAGCCGTCCACCCGCGCACCGTCCTCCCCCGGGGCGTCCGGCCCCGAGCCGGCCGGCAACGGCCACCGGCCGCCCCCCGTCGTCCCGGCCCCCGCGGCCCCCACGGCCGCCGAGGCCGCGCAGCCCGGGCGGCTGGGCCCGTTCCTGACCAACGGGCAGGCCGGCGAGCAGCTGGCCCTGCTGAACGAGGTCGGCGGCAAGGTCGGCACCACCCTGGACCTCGGCTTCACCGCGCACGAGCTCTGCCAGGTGCTGGTCCCCCGGGTCGCCGACTTCGCCTGCGTGGACCTGGTGGACGGGCTGATCTCCGACTCCGAGCTACCGGTCGCCCGGCCGGACGACGACACCATGCTCCGGAGGGTCGCCCTCGTCTACAACGAGACCGGCGGCGCCTGGGACCACGTGCTCGCCGAGGGCTCGCTGGTCAGCATGCCCCGCCGGACCCCGCCCGGGATGGCCCTGCAGCTCAACCAGCCGGTGCTGGTCCCGGTGGTCAGCGAGGACGTCGCCGTCGACTACGCGATCGCGCTCGGCGGCGTCCGGCTCGCCCCGGTGGTCACCGGCCGCTCGATGCTGGTGGTGCCGCTGTCCGCCCGGGGCACCGTGCTGGGCATCCTCAAGCTGCTCCGGCTGCCGGACCGCGCGCCCTTCGACGAGAGCGACGCCGCCACCCTCAAGGAACTGGCCGTCCGCGCCGCGCTCTCCCTGGACAACGCCCGGCTGCACCGCGCCGAGGCCAGGGTGGCGACCACCCTGCAGCGTTCGATGATCCCGACCCGCCCGCCGCAGATCCCGGGCGTACAGATCGCCCACCGCTACCTGCCGGGCGACCCGAAGGCCGAGGTCGGCGGCGACTGGTTCGACGCGATCCAGCTGCCCGGCAGCCGGGTCGCCCTGGTGGTCGGCGACGTGATGGGGCACGGCCTGCACTCGGCGGCCGCGATGGGTCGCTTCCGCACCGCCATGCAGACCCTCGCCGCCCTCGACCTGCCGCCCGGCCAGCTGCTGCGCCACCTGGACAACCTGGCCCACAAGCTCGGCGACGACCACCTCGCCACCTGCCTGTACGCGGTCTACGACCCGATCAACCGCACCTGCGAGCTGGCCAGCGCCGGCCACGTCCCCCCGGTGCTGGTGCACCCCGACGGCTCCGGCGAACTGCTGGAGATCCCGGCCGGCGCACCGATCGGCGTCGGCGGCGTCCCGTTCGTCGCCAAGACGATCGACGTCTCGGACGGTTCGATGCTGGTGCTGTGCACCGACGGCCTGGTCGAGGTCCGCGGCGGTGACATAGGGGCGGGCCTGGCCGCGCTCTGCGGGAACCTGATCGACCCGCGGCAGAGCCCGGAACAGGCCTGCGACGTGGTGCTCAAGCGGCTGCACTCGGACGACCGGAAGGACGACGTCGCCCTGCTGGTGGCCCGCTTCGACGGGGTCGCCCCGTCCGAGGTGGCCACCTGGGACCTCACGGTGGACCACCGCGAGGTCCGCCGGGCCCGTTCACTGGTCCGCGAGCAGCTGGCCGGCTGGCACCTGGAGGCGCTCAGCGACACCACCGAGCTGCTGGTCAGCGAGCTGGTCACGAACGCCGTCCGGGTGGCCCGGGACCGCGTCCAGCTCCAGCTGATCCGGGTGGACAAACTGCTGGTCGAGGTCAGCGACGACAACCACAACCTGCCGTCGCTGGAGCCCGCCGAGCAGCTCGGCGAGACCGGCCGGGGCCTCACCCTGGTGACCAAGCTGGCCGAGCGCTGGGGCACCGCCCGCAAGGCGGTGGGGAAGGTCGTCTGGTTCGAGCTCCCGCTCCCGCACGCCTGACGCGCCGGTGCGCGCCCGGCCCGCGGCCCGGCGCGCACCCCGGCTCCGGGCGCCTCAGGGGATGACCGCACCCGCCGACCGGCGGCGCCGGGCCTCCACCGCGACCTCCCGCGAGGCGGCCGCGGCCACCGAGGTGGCGGCTCCGACCCCGGCCAGCACCCGCGGCCAGAAGTCCCCGAACACCTCGACCGAGACGGCGATCAGCAGCGCGCCGATCACCGCCACCACGTGCTCCAGACCGGCCAGGTTCGGCAGCACGACGGCCTCGCCGACCATCAGCGCCACGACCAGGCCGGCGGTGAACCAGGCCCGGCAACGGAACGCGATGACGATCGCCAGCGCCACCACCGCGGCCGACGGCCCGGTGTCCCGCACGTAGGCGACCCACTTCGGGAAGCCGAACAGGTGGTCCGGGCCGATCGCCACGCCGACCCGGGCGAACAGCGTGCCCGCCACGGTGCAGGTGTAGGCGACCACCAGGGTCATCCGCCGGCCCAGCACGATCTCGGCGAGGCCGAAGACCACGAACACCTGGGCCAGCGCGCCCCAGACCGGCAGGTCCAGGGCCGGCACGTACAACGAGAGCGGGGTCCGCAGCAGCGAGACCTCCAGCGGCAGCGCCGCCTTGACCACCCCGATGTGGTTGACGAAGCGCTCGCCCCCCGGCAGGTGCTGGGTGATGCTGAACAGCAGGATCAGAAACGTCGCCGCCGTGGCCATCGGTACGGCCGCGAGCTTCTTGCGCGCCACCGTGTCCCGGACCGTCACGTACAACGTTCCCCACTCGGCGACAGCGGCCGAACCGGCGACTGCCAGCGGCCCCTTTCGCACGCCCCCCGCGTGGGTCCTGTGAATCACAACCGTTACTCCCGAATCCCCGAACTTCTCAGCTACTCCAACATTAGAAGCCGGTTAACAAATCCACATCGGCATGGATGGGGATCCCGGTCATCCTCAGGGGGGAGGGAGATCCCTGAGCGCACCCCCATACGGCCGCCCCGGCACTCGGCCGACCGGCCCCCCTCCGCCCCCCGGCGGAGGGCTACCCCTTCCCGTCCCGGGCCGCGACGGGCTCCCGGGGCGCCACCACGGCGGACCCGGCGTGCCGGCGGCGGAACAGGGCGGGCAGGCTCGGCGCGACGATGAAGCCCTCGGCCCGCGCGCTCGCCAGGCCGATCCGCGGAATCTCGCTGCTCTTCCCGAAGAGCAGGTAGCGGGGCTCCCAGATCGGCCGGTACTTCGCGTTCGCGCGGTACAGCGACTCGATCTGCCACCAGCGCGAGAAGAAACCGAGGACGGAACGCCACAGCCGCAGCACCGGGCCGGCGCCGAGCCGCGAACCGCGCTCGAAAACGGAACGGAACATCGCGAAGTTCAGCGAGACCCGCTTCAGCCCGACCTCCTCGGCCCGCTGCAGCAGTTCGATCACCATGAACTCCATCAGGCCGTTCTCGGTGTCCCGGGCGCGGCGCATCAGGTCCAGCGAGAGGCCGTCCGGGCCCCACGGCACGAAGCTCAGCAGGGCCTTGAGCTCGTCGTCGCCGTCGTGGCACTCGAGCATCACGCAGCGGCCGTCGCCCGGGTCCCCGAGCCGGCCGAGGGCCATCGAGAAGCCCCGCTCGGTCGCCCCGTCGCGCCACTGGTCGGCCTTGGCCACCAGCTCGGCCATCTCGCACTCGGGGATGTCCTCGTGCCGCCGGATCCGCACCGTGTAGCCGGCCCGCTTGACCCGGTTGTACGCCTGGCGGACGACCCGCATCGCCCGGCCGTCCAGCGAGAACTCGTCCAGCTCGACGATCGCCTCGTCGCCCAGCTCCAGCGCGTCCAGCCCGTGCCGGGCGTAGATCACCCCGGCCTCCTCGGAGGCGCCCATCACGGCCGGCGCCCAGGCGTGCTCGCGGGCCTCGGCCAGCCAGGCGTCGATCGCGCCGGGCCAGGCCTCCGGGTCGCCGATCGGGTCGCCCGAGGCCAGCGAGACGCCGCCGACGACCCGGTAGGTCACCGCCGCCTTGCCGCTGGGGGAGAAGATCACCGCCTTGTCGCGGCGCAGCGCGAAGTAGCCGAGGGAGTCCCGCTCGCCCTGCTTGTCGAGCAGCCCCCGCAGCCTGGCCTCGTCCTCGGGGGTCAGCAGCTCCTTGCCGCGCGGGCTGCGGAACGCCACGTAGAGGACGAGCAGGAAGAGCGCCCCGCCCATCGCATTGATCGCCGCGTTCACCCAGGTGGGCGCGGAGATCACCGACCGCAGGTGCTCGGACGGGGTGATCGTGATCATGCGGCCGACCGAGTACCGGAAGAGGTCCCAGAAGCCCGCACCGCTCAGCCCGTTGGTCATCCAGACCAGCAGCGCGCCCACCGTGCCGCCGAACAGCAGCCCGCCGACGAAGGTGGCCGCCGCCGTCTTCGGGTTGGAGCGGTCCCCCTTGGACGTGAACTCCTTCCGCCCGACCAGCAGCGCCAGCACGAACAGGCAGGTCAGCACGGTGGAGACGTAGTTCAGCGGGTGCCGGTTGAAGCGCTCGTCGGGCAGCACCATGGCGGCCAGGTAGAGCAGGGCGAACACGCTCGACAGCGCGATGTTGAAGATCCAGGCGGCCCGCTTGCGCCGGCGCATCGCGATCGCCAGGAAGACCGACAGGACGGCGCTGGCCAGGCCGGAGGTCATCAGGTACGGGGTGAAGTACTCACCCTCGTTGTGCTCGCTGACCTGGTCGCGGAAGGGCACCAGCAGCACGGTCGCGATGTTCAGCAGCGCGATCAGCCGCAGGTACCAGACGGAGGCCGCGGCGGCCCGGGGGCGCCAGCGGTCGAGCACGCCGACGGGCCGGGGCCCGGTGGACGTGGCGGACGGCTCCGACTTCACAGTGGACGACACAGCTCAATTCCAAACGATCAGATGGTGGGGCGCATCCGCACACGGCCCGGCGCCGGGCGCCCGCACGGGCCCGACGGACTGACCGGCGGCCCTCGCCTCGGCCGATCGCCCCTGGTGGGGAGCGGGTCGGCAAAAGGGCAGCCAACTCAATGGTTCCCCACTCCACCTGAGAATCGCGTGAACCGGGTAGCGGATTCCGACCCCCGCCGAACGGCGGGGGTGCAGACCCGCCATGAGTTCGGCACGCCGCCCCCTCTGCCCCTACCCTCGATACGACCCACGCGGACCGCCCCCACCCGGCCGCCCGAACCGAGGAGGCACCATCTCCACCACCCGCGTGCTGATCGTGGACGACGAGATCCTGGTCCGCTCCGGCCTCGGCCTCATCGTCGGCTCCGCCCCCGACCTGGAGGTGGTCGGCGACTGTTCCGGCGGGCAGGCCGAGGAACACGTCCAACGGCTGCGCCCGCACGTGGTGCTGCTCGACATCCGGATGCCCGACCTCGACGGCATCTCCGTGCTGCGCCGCCTGCGCGCCCTGCCGGACCCGCCGGCCGTGGCCATGCTGACCACCTTCGACACCGACGAGTACATCGGCACGGCGCTGCGGGCCGGCGCCGTCGGCTTCCTGCTCAAGGACACCGCCCCCGAACAGCTGGTGCACGCCGTCCGGGTGCTCGCGGCCGGCGGCAACATCCTCTCCCCGACCGTCACCCGCACCGTGATCGGCGGCTACGTGGACGGCGGCGGCCCCGACGCCGAGGCCAGCGCGCTCACCCGCACCCTCACCGGCCGGGAGCTCGACGTGCTGGCCCTGCTCGGCGAGGGCCTGTCCAACGCCGAGATCGCCGACCGCCTGTTCCTCGGCACCGGCACCGTCAAGGACCACATCAGCGCCATCCTCGGCAAGCTCGGCGCCGCCAACCGCGTCCAGGCGGCCGTGCTCGCCCACCGCGCCGGGCTGGTCCGCCCGAAGCCCGGCGACGGGGCATGACGACCGCCGAACAGCTGCCGTCCCGCCGGCTCCCGGCCTGGTGCACCGCGCCCTGGCTGATGCTGCTGCTGCCCGCCCTCTACTCCCTGCTCGACGCCGCCCTGGTCGCCCGGGACGCCCCCTGGTGGCAGGTCACGCTGTCCGTGGTGGCCGCCGTCGCGCTGCTCTGGCGCCGCCGCTTCCCGGTGACGGTGCTGCTGCTCACCATGCCCGGCAGCTACCTCGACGACATCTGGCTCGCCCCGATCACCGCCGTCTACACGGTGGCCGCCGAGCGCCCGCGCCCCCGCGTCGTCATCCCCTGCGCGACCCTGTTCGCGCTGGTCGAGTACTTCCACTGGCCGCTGTCCGAGCAGATCGTCGAGCTCAGCCGGGACACCGCGCTCTACGCCATCCAGTCGGTGATGCTGGCCGCCGGCCCGGCCGCCACCGGTCTGCTCTCCCGGACCCGCCGGGAGCTGGCCGCCCGCCTCGACGAGCTCACCCGCGGGCAGGAGCGGGAGAGCCGGCTGCTGGCCGAGCGGGTGCTGATCAGCGAACGCGGCCGGCTCGCCCGGGAGATGCACGACGTGGTGTCGCACCAGGTCAGCCTGATCAGCATCCAGGCCGGCGCCCTCCAGGTCAGCACCGCCGACCCGGCCGCCGTCGCCTCCGCCCGCACCATCCGCGAGCTGGCCGTCCGCACCCTGGACGAGCTGCGCCAGATGGTCGGGGTGCTGCGCAGCACCCCGGGCCAGCGCGCGGACGCCCCGCTCGCCCCGCAGCCCCGGCTGGCCGACCTGCCCCGGCTGATCGAGGAGAGCGGGCTGGCCGCCGACACCGAGCTGAGCCCCGGCGACCGCCCGTGGCCGGAGGCGGTCGAGCGCGCCGCCTACCGCACCGTCCAGGAGGCGCTCACCAACATCACCAAGTACGCCCCCGAGGCGGGGGTGCACGTGAAGGTCCGGGCGAAGGGGCGCCGGCTGCGGGTCGAGGTGCGCAACGACGCGCCGCCCGGGCGGCCGGCCGAGGTGCTGCCCGGCGGCGGCCACGGCCTGGTCGGCCTGCGCGAGCGCGCCCAGCTGCTCGGCGGCACGCTCACCGCCGGCCCGACCCAGGACGGCGGCTTCGAGGTCCGCGCCGACCTGCCGGCCGAGCGGTCCTGAGGCGGGCCACCGGACCCCGGTCGCGGCACGCGTCGGGCCCGGCCGGTGTCCCCGGCCGGGCCCGTGGCGCCGCGGGCTAGAGGGTCAGATCGGCGATCTGCACCTGCTGGATCTGGCTGGTGCCCTCGATGATCTCCTGGATCTTGGCGTCGCGCAGGTGGCGCTGGACCGGGAAGTCCGGGCCGACGCCGTTGGCGCCGTGCAGCTGCACCGCGTCGTTGGCGACCCGGAAGCCGGTCTGCGAGGCCACGTACTTGGCGATCAGCGTCTGGCGGATCGCGTCGCGGTGGGCCGTGGCCCGCAGCGCGCCGGCCTGCCGGCAGAGCAGCCGGGCCGCCTCCACACCGGAGATCATGTCGGTGAGGATGCCGCGCACCAGCTGGTGCTCCTTGAGCGGGACGCCGAACTGGGTCCGCTCCCGCGCGTAGTCCAGGCTCGCGGTCAGGCAGCCCTGGGCGAGCCCGACCGCGCCGTAGGCGGTGCTGTAGCGGCCGTAGTCGAGGGACCCGGTGGCCAGCAGGTCGAAGGTGAGCCGACCGTGGCTGATCAGGTTGGCCTTGGGCACCACGCAGTTCTCGAAGGTCAGCTCGGCGAGCTCGGAGGCGCGCAGGCCCAGCATGTCCGTGATCGGCGTCGTGCTGAAGCCCGGCGTGCCGCGCTCGACCACGAAGGCGGCCGACTCGCCGTCCAGCTTGGCGAAGACCAGGAAGATCCCGGCCCGCTGGCCGAAACTGATCCACTTCTTCCGGCCGTTGAGGACGAAGTCCTCGCCGACCCGCTCCGCGCTCGTCGTACCGCTGCGGGCGTCGCTGCCGGCCTCGGGCTCGGTGAGCCCGAACGCGCCGACGGTCTCGCCGGTGCCGATGCGCGGCACCCAGCGGTCCGCCTGCTCCTTGCTGCCCCACTTGAGGATGGCGTGCGCGACCATGCCCTGGACGGCGACCAGGTTGCGGATGTTGCCGCAGCCCCGCCCCAGCTCCTCGCTCAGCAGGCCGTAGGTCATCACATCCATCGCCCGGCCGCCCGCCTCGACGGGCAGCGTGGGCACCAGCAGGCGCTCCTTGCCGAGCAGTTCGACGATCTCGTCGGAGAGGCGCTGCTCCCGGTCCCACTGGTTCGCCCGGGGGAGGAGGTGCTCGTCGGCGAAGGCCGCGAACGCGGACTGGTCCTCCCGCTGCTCCGCGGTCAGTGCGTACTGCATGCGTCTACCCAATCTCCTGTGCGACCGCGGTCGGCCATCGTGCGGGATCACTGCCGTGCTGACTCAAGAAGGCGTGGACCAGCCGTTCCAGGCCGAACCCGACGCAGCCGCTCGCGATCGGGCCGCCGTCCGGGCCCTTGATGTCGAAGGACTCGCCGAAGAAGTGCCCGTGCAGGTTGAAGGAGCCCACGGCGATCGACCGGTCGGCCGCGACCGGCAGCAGGAGCTCGAACTTGAGCTCCATCATCCGCTGGGAGAGGATCTTGCCCGCGGTGTCCGCGTTGGCGAAGAAGTGGTCGTTGGCCACCTCGCACCCGCCGGCCAGCTCCAGCTCCTCCATCAGCGCGAAGGTCTGGCGCATCACGGAGTTGCGGCACTCGGCGGCGAACTCCGGGGTGCCCATGAAGACGATCTCGCGGATGGTGAAGTCCCACAGCCGCTCGAGGCTGGTGTGGTACCGGGACTCGTAGCGGAACGACTTGCCGCGTGCCGTGATCACCGAGTCCCCCGCCAACTCCCGCCCCTGGTACTGGTGGAAGCTGTGGTAGCACATCGTCGGCGGCAGGCAGTAGTCGGTGTTGGAGCAGTGCGCGAAGAGGTCGTCCGGGACCCGCTGCTCCTCCCGGTACCGCTCCACGAAGTCCGCGTAGACGTCGATGTCGTTGTGCAGCCGCGTCACGAACATCGGGAACTGCGGGAACGAGCCGAAGTACCCGAACCGGTCCAGGACGCTGGTCGGCAGCAGGGTCGGGTACTGGTACTCGCGGGCCCCCTCGAGGCTCAGCGCGATGGCGCGCAGCCTCCGGTCGAGGTAGCCGAACAGCGATATCAGCGGCTCCGCGAATCCGACTTGGCCCTCACCGGACACCACCACGGTGTCCTGGGCCAGGAGTTCGGGGAAGGCGTCCGTGAACTCGCTCCGGACCACCGGGGACTCCCAGACCGAACGGGGCGCCAGCGGACGCTGGGTCAGCACCTGCTCGGCCACCACGCGGTCGATCTTCTCGGCCACTCCGGCGGAATCCGCGGAATTCAGCGTCAATTCGACGCCGACCACGGAGCCGTCCTCCGTGAATAGCTGGAACTCTTCGATCGAGCTGGCCGCGAAGAAAAGTCGCTTCATCAGTTCGGGGGCCAGGGTTTCCGGCACCCGCTGAGAAAGTCGGACATGTACAGTCGGCATCCGAAAACCCTCTCGCCCTCCGATTCCGTCAGGCAGCGGCCAGTTTGCGGGTGACCAGTTCGTCGATCCGCTCGACCGTGCGGAAGTTGTCGAACTGGAGATCGTCACCGGTGACGGAGATGCCGAACTCCTGTTCCACGAAGAGCACCAGCTGCATCACGAACATCGAGCGCACCAGACCGCGCTCGAAGATGTCCTCGTCGTCCCCGACGGTGGACTCGGTGATGCTTTCCAGAATGAACTCGCGAATGACGGCCCTGTTGTCGGCCATGTCTGTCGCCCTCCCTTTTCAGCCGCGCTTGGCGGACTCGTAGTTGAAGAATCCCTGCCCGCTCTTGCGGCCGTGCAGGCCGGCGTCCACCAGCTTGGTCAGCAGGGGGCACGGGCGGTACTTGCTGTCCTTGAACTCGTCGTACAGCACCTCGATCGAGAGCAGCACGGTGTCCAGGCCGATGAGGTCGGCGGTCTCCAGCGGGCCCATCGTGTGGCCGAAGCACTCCACGAACAGCCGGTCGGTGTCGGCCGCGGACGCGACGCCCTCGTGCACCAGGAAGGCCGCCTCGTTGACGGTCAGCATCATGACGCGGTTGGTGACGAACCCGGGGGAGTCGTTCACCACGATGCTCTTCTTACCCAGGGCGGTGAGGAACTCGCGGGCCGCGTCCACCGTCGATTCCGAGGTGTGGTGGGCGCGAATGACCTCGACCGTAGGCTTCAACGGCACCGGGTTCATGAAGTGCATGCCGATCACGTTCTCGGGCCGACCGGTTAGAGCGCCGAGCCGGGTAATCGAGATGGCTGACGTGTTCACAGCGATGATGACGTCCGGCCGGCAGATCCCGCCGAGCCGCTCATAGATCGGGCGCTTGACCGTCCAGAGCTCGGTGGCGTTCTCGACGACCAGGTCGACGTCCGCGAGGTCCTCGAGATTTGTCGTGAACACGGTCTCGGCAAAGAGCTCGTCGGCGGTGATGGCCGATCCCGGAGCGAGCATCGCGTACAGCCGGACGTCATCGCGCAGCCGGGCCCGGGTGCGCTCCAGGATCTCCTCGTCGCGGTCGACCAGGACGACCCGGAATCCGGCCTGCCGCAACGCCGTGGTGACACCCCGCCCCATGACCCCGGCACCGATGACCCCGACGGTGCGAACGTTCCCCATGGCTATTTCCCCTGTCTCCCCGTACTGGCCGGTAACCCCGACGGTCCTCGAAATAAGGACACCGGTCCCCTAATTGGTGTTCATGAAAAGGGCGGACGGAATACCACTCACGCCGATCAATAGAACAAACAGATGCTCCGCCCCCGGATCACGAGTCGGCAAAGGCGCGGCAACCGACGCCTTCGGCCACGAAGCACCGAGGAAGCCGGTGACATGCGGGAACGATGATCTCTCAACGCCGGACCGAGCTGACCGACCCGCAGCCTACCTGCTGAGCAGCATCCCACCATGTGATCAAGATAACAAGGGTTAACGCTGGACTGCCCAGAAGGTTCGACTGAGGATCTCGTCCGGGAAGCGGGGAACTCCGGGGGTCGAAAGTTCGTCAGCCACTCTTGCGCACCGGGTCACCCAGCTGCTTACCCTGGGGCCCGACGGCAGATCACATTGGCGCAACGGTCGACGATCTGACGACCGATCAACACTGATCAACGGGGACAGGTAGATCGCTGGTTCAACGGGGACAGGTAGATCACGGGTTCATTCGCCCGGGCCGCCGGGGGGACCGGCCGTCACGGGCCTTACGGGTAATCCAGCCGCTTCCGCATGCTCGCAAGTCAGACTCTGGGGGAACTGCACCATGAATAGCGCGGTCGGTACGCAGGGTCAGGGCGGCGCCCCGGAGTCGAGCGCGTGGTACGGCACCGCCGTCGACGTCCCCTCCGTCACGGTCCACGGACTCTTCCGGCAGGCGGTCGAGGCGGCCCCGGACGGGATCGCGATCGTGCGGGGCGACAGGGAGTTGACCTACGGTCAGCTCGACCGGCTCGCCGAGGACGTCGCCGACCGGCTGCGCGCCGCCGGGGCCCGTCCCGGCGTCCCGGTCGCCCTGTGCATGGAGCGGACCCCCGAGCTGTTCGCGGCGATGCTGGGCGTCCTCAAGGCCGGCACCGCCTACCTCCCCCTGGACACCGCGGACCCCGACGAGCGGGTGCGCCACATCGCCGAACAGGCCGGTGTCGGCGTCATCGTGACGGACGGCTCCCGCCCGCTCCCGGACGTCCCCGCCCGGGTCCTCGTCCTGGACGAGCGGTGGGCCGCGGCCGCCGGGGACGGCGCGACCCGTCCCGACGGCGAAACCGGCGAGACCGGCGAGACCGCCGATCCGGACGCCCCCGCCTACGTGATCTACACCTCCGGGTCGACCGGCCGCCCCAAGGGCGTCGCCATGGCCCACCGGTCCCTCGTCAACATGCTGCTGTGGCACGACCGCACCCGCCCCGGCAGCTGCCGCGCGCGCACCGCGCAGGTCTGCACGGTGAGCTTCGACTTCTCCTTCCACGAGATCTTCTCGACCCTCTGCTTCGGCGGCACCCTGGTGCTCGCCGACGACGAGGTACGGCGCAACTCCTTCGCGCTCGCCGACTTCCTCACCGAACAGCGCGTCGAGCGGCTCTTCGTCCCGGTCACCTCGCTCGGGCAGCTCGCCGAGGCCGTCACCGGCCGGGCGGCCCCCGCGGCGCTCACCGAGGTGGTCACCACCGGCGAGCTGCTCCAGCTCACCCCGGCCACCCTCGACCTGTTCCGCCGCACCGGCGCGCGCCTGCACAACCACTACGGGGCCACCGAGTTCCAGGACGCCACCACCTGCACCCTCGACGGCGACCCGGCCGACTGGCCCCGGACGGTGCCGATCGGCCTGCCGATCGACAACGTCCAGGTGTACGTGCTCGACGCCCGGCTGCAGCAGGTGCCGGCCGGCACCGAGGGCGAACTCTGCATCGCGGGCGCCGGCGTCGCCGACGGCTACCTCGGACGCCCCGACCTCAGTGCCGAGCGCTTCGTCGCCAACCCCTTCGGCCCCGGCCGCCTCTACCGCACCGGCGACCTCGCCCGCGCCGCGGCCGACGGCACCGTCGAGCACCTCGGGCGGATGGACGACCAGGTCAAGATCCGCGGCGTGCGGATCGAGCCCGGCGAGATCGAGGCGGCCCTCACCGCCCACCCCGACGTGCGCGAGGCCGTCGTGCTCGCACACGGGGAACAGGACCGGAAGCGGCTGGTCGCCCACGTGGTGCTGCGGCCCGGAGCCGCCCGCGACGGCGCGGCGCGGCGGCTGCACGCCCACCTCGGCGACCGGCTCCCCCGCCACATGGTGCCCGAGGCCTACGACCTGCTCGACGCGCTGCCGCTGACCTCCAGCGGCAAGACCGACCGCCGCCGGCTCACCCCGCCCGCCGTCCTCGAGCGGCTCTCGGACGCCGCCGCGGTCCGCGCCGGCACCGACACCGAGCGCTTCCTGGTCGAGGTGCTGCAGGAGGTCCTGCAGCTCGACTCGATCGGGGTCCAGGACAACTTCTTCGACATCGGCGGCACCTCGCTGCACCTGGTGGCCGTCCAGCGCCGGATCACCGAACTGGGCCGCCCCTTCTCCGTCGTCGACCTGTTCCGCCACCCCACCGTCCGCGCGCTCGCCGCGCACCTCGACGGGGCCGGCACCGGGCCCGACGGCGGGGCGCCCGCCGCCCCCGCCCGCCGCGCCCCCGCGTTCGGCGCCGACATCGCGGTCATCGGCATGGCCGGCCGCTTCCCCGGCGCCGACGACCTGGAGGCCTTCTGGCGGAACCTGCGGGACGGCGTGGAGTCCGTCACCCCGCTCTCGCCCGAGGAGCTCGACCAGGTGGACCCGCGCCTGCGCGACCACCCCGACTACGTGCGGGCCGGCGCCGTGCTGCCGGACATCGAGGGCTTCGACGCGGGCTTCTTCGACATCACCGCCAAGGACGCCGCCACCATCGACCCGCAGCAGCGGGTGTTCCTGGAGTGCGCCTGGGAGGCGTTCGAGCACGCCGGCTACGTGCCGGGCGACGCGCACGGCCCGGTCGGCGTCTTCGCCGGCTCCGGCATGTCCACCTACCTGGTCAACAACCTCAACCCGCACTTCGGCATCCCCGACAGCGGCCCGCTGATCGAGGCGGACATGCTGCAGTTCCAGCTGAAGCTCGGCAACGACCGCAACTACCTGCCCACCAGGGTCTCGTACAAGCTCGACCTGCGCGGCCCCAGCGTCAACGTGCAGACCGCGTGCTCGACCTCGCTGGTCGCCCTGCACCTCGCCTGCCGCAGCCTGCAGGCCGGCGAGAGCGCCATGGCGCTGGCCGGCGGCGTGTCGATCGTGGTGCCGCAGAAGGGCGGCTACCTCCACGAGGAGGGCATGATCCGCTCCCGCGACGGGCACTGCCGGGCCTTCGACGCCGAGGCGGAGGGCACGCTGTTCGGCAACGGCTGCGGCGTGGTGCTGCTCAAGCGGCTCGACGAGGCGCTCGCCGACGGCGACCACGTCATCGCCGTCGTCAAGGGCTCCGCGATCAACAACGACGGCTCGGACAAGGTGGGCTTCACCGCGCCGAGCGTCGAGCGGCAGGCCGACGTGGTCCGGGAGGCGCTGGACGCCGCGGGCGTCGACGCCTCGACCGTCGGTTACGTCGAGGCCCACGGCACCGGCACCGCGATGGGCGACCCGATCGAGATCGCCGCGCTCACCGAGGCCTTCCGGGACGCCGCCGCGGAGCCCGCGCCGGCCGGCTCCTGCGCCATCGGATCGGTGAAGACCAACATCGGCCACCTGGACGAGGCCGCCGGCATCGCCGGGCTGATCAAGACGGCGCTGGCCCTGCGGCACCGCACCCTGCCGCCCAGCCTGCACTTCACCGAGCCGAACCCGCGCATCGACTTCGCCGCCGGGCCGTTCTTCGTCAACACCGCCACCACCGACTGGGCGCCGGGCGCCGCACCGCGCCGCGCCGGGGTCAGCTCCTTCGGCATGGGCGGCACCAACTGCCACGTCGTCCTGGAGGAGGCCCCCGGGACCGGGGCCGCCGAGAACGCCGGGGAGGAGCGGCCGCAGCTGCTCACCCTCAGCGCGCGCACCCCCGGGGCCCTGCACGAGCTGGCCGGGCGCTACACCCGCTGGCTCACCGACCACCCCGAACTGCCCTTCCCCGACGCCTGCTTCACCGCCGCCGTCGGCCGCCGGGCCTTCGAGCACCGCCTGGCCGTGGTGGCCCGCACGGCGGAGGAGGCCGCCGCCGCACTCGCGGCCCACCCCGCCGGGCCCGCGGCCCCGCGCCGCACCGGGCGCACCGCCTTCGTCTTCAGCGGCCAGGGCTCGCAGTACCCGGGCATGAGCCGGGAGCTGTACGGGACCGAGCCCGTCTTCCGGGCCGCCCTCGACCGCTGTGCGGCCCTCCTGGACGGCAGGCTGGCCCGCCCGCTCCTCGACGTGCTCTTCCCCGCCGAGGGCGCGGAGCCGCTCGTCGACCTCACCGAGTACGCCCAGCCCGCCCTGTTCGCGGTCGAGTTCGCCCTGGCCGAGCTGTGGGAGGCCTGGGGTGTGCGGCCGGACGTGATGATCGGCCACAGCCTCGGCGAGTACGTCGCGGCCTGCCGGGCCGGGGTCTTCTCGCTGGAGGACGCCCTGACGCTGGTCGCCGAGCGCGGCCGGCTGATGCAGGAGCTGCCCGCGGGCGGCCGGATGGTCTCGGTGGCCGCACCCGAGCGGGACGTCGCCGAGCTGATCGCCCCGTACCCGGCCGAGGTCTCGATCGCGGCCGTGAACGGGGCCCGCTCGACCGTGGTGTCCGGCGCGGGGGAGGCCGTCGCGGCGATCGTCGCGCAGCTCGTCGAACGCGGCGTGCGCCACCGCGAGCTGACGGTCTCGCACGCCTTCCACTCGCCGCTGATGGAGCCCGTGCTGGCCCGGTTCGCCGAGGTCGCCGGGGCCGTCGAGTACCGCGCCCCGCACACCCCGGTCGTCTCCAACGTCACCGGCGAGGTCATCGGCGCGGAGATGGCGCGGGCCGAGTACTGGGTCGACCACGTCATGCGCCCGGTCCGGTTCTCCGACGGGGTGGCGGCGATGGAGCGCCTCGGCGCCGACGTCTTCGTCGAGGTCTCGCCCCGGCCCACCCTGCTGCAGTTCGTCGGGGAGCAGCTCGCGCACGCCGAGCCGCTGGTGGTGGCGAGCCTGCGGGCCGACCGCGAGCGGAGCCAGCTGCTGGAGGCGGTCGGCGCGCTGTGGCAGGCCGGCGTCCCGGTCGAGCCGGCGCGGCTGTACCGGCCCGGGACGCACCGCAGGGTCCCGCTGCCCGGCTACCCCTGGCAGCGGCAGCGGCACTGGATCGACGCCCCGGCCGGCCCGGCCCGGCGGCCCGCCGCCCCGGAGGGCCTGCCGCTCATCGGCACCCGCCTGGACCTGGCCGACACCGACGACATCCGCTTCGGAGCCGTCGTGGGCGCGCGCCACCTGTCGTGGCTGGAGAACCACCGGGTCTTCCAGACCATCGTGATGCCCGGCGTGGCCTACATGGCGACCGCCTTCGCCGCCGGTCAGGAGGCCTTCGGCAGCGAGGCCGTCGAACTGCGCGACTTCTTCATCCACCGCGCCATGACCTTCCCCGACGAACGGGCCGACCGCGACGTCCAGATCGTGCTGAAGCCGGAGGGCCAGGACGAGCACGGGCTCGGGATCTTCTCCCGCCTCGCCGACCAGGGCCGGGGCCCCTGGACGCAGCACATCTCGGGGCGCCTCGCCCCGGCCGCCCGCCAGGAGCCCGCCGACCGGGCGGCCGAGCCGCTGGCCGGGCTGCGCGCCCGCTTCACCACCGAGATCCCCGTCGAGGAGATCTACCAGGGCGAGCGCGAACGCGAGATCGACCTGGGCCCGCTGTTCTGGGCCACCGAGAGGCTGTGGCGCGAGGACACCCGCTGCCTGTCCCGGATCGCCCTGCCCGAGGCGCTGCGGCACGAGGCCCCGCAGCACCGGATCCACCCGGTGCTGCTGGAGGCCTGCTTCCTGGCCCTGACGGTGACGTACCCGGAGAAGTACGGGCGGCGCACCTACGTGCCGGTCGGCGTGGAGCGGATGCGGTTCCACGAGCGGGTCGGCACCCACGCCTGGTGCCACGCGCGCCTGCGTCCCGCCGACAGCGACGACCCCGAGACCCTGCACGGCGACGTCGACCTCTACGACGCCGACGGCCTGCTCCTGCTCACCATGGAGGGCGTGCTGCTCAAGCGCGCCGACCGGCAGACCATGGTCGGCCGCCCGGACGCCGCCTGGCGCGACTGGCTCTACCGGCTGTCCTGGACGCCCGAGCCGCTCGACCCGGCGGCCGCCCCCGGCCGGGAGCGCTGGCTCGTCCTCGCCGACGGCCCGGCCGGCCGGGCCCTGGCGGACGCCGCCCGTGCCCGCGGCGTCGACTGCCGCACCGCGGACCCGGCGGGCGCGGACGGCCCCGACGGCTTCACCCGGCTGCTGGACGAGGCGGGCGACCGCGACCTCGTCGTCGCGGCCTGGCCGGTCGAGGCCGCCGCCGACGGCCCGTCCGACGGCGGACCGTCCGACGGAGGCTCGTCCGAGGCCGCGCTCGACCACGGGGTGCGCCTGCTGCACCTGGTCCAGGCCCTGACCGCGCGCGGCGAGCGGGCACCGCGGCTCGCCGTGGTGACCCGGGGCGCCCAGGCCCTCGCCGACCGCGAGGCGACCGAGCCGGCGCAGGCCGCCCTGTGGGGCTTCGGCCGGGTCGTCGTCCTGGAGCAGCCGGACCTGCGGCACACCCAGATCGACCTGGACCCGACCCGGCCCGCCGCCGGTCAGGCCGCCGAACTCGCCGCCGAACTGCACGCGCTCGCCGGCTCGGACGAGAACCAGATCGCCTACCGCGGCGGGGTCCGGCACCTGGCCCGGCTCACCCGGGCGACGGTCGGGACCGACGGGCCGGCCGTCCGCGCGGACGGCAGCTACCTGGTCACCGGCGGCCTCGGCGGGCTCGGACTGGAGACCGCCCGCCTGCTGCACGAGCAGGGCGCCCGCCACCTGGTGCTCGCCGGGCGCGGCGCGCCGGGCCCGGCCGCCGAGGAGGTGCTGGCCGAACTGCGCGCCGCGGGCACCCGGGTGGTGACCGTCGCCGTCGACGTCGCCGACGGGACCGCCCTGGCCGGGTGCCTGCGCGAGCTCGCCGACACCCCCGGCCTGCCGCCGCTGCGCGGGGTGCTGCACCTGGCCGGCGTGCTGGACGACGGGGTCCTCGGCCAGCAGTCCGCCGAGCGCTTCGAGCGGGTGTTCGCCGCGAAGGCCCGCGGCGCCTGGCTGCTGCACCGGCTGACCGAGGGGCTGCCGCTGGACTTCTTCGTCCTGTTCTCCTCGGTGTCCTCCGCGCTCGGCTCCCCGGGACAGGCCAACTACGCCTCCGCCAACGCCTACCTGGACGGGCTGGCCTCGTACCGCCGCGGCCTCGGCCTGCCCGCCCTCGCGGTGCAGTGGGGCTCCTGGGCCGAGGCCGGGATGAGCGCCCGGCTGGGTCTCGACGGCAAGCTGGAGCGGATGGGCGAGGGCGTCATCCCCAAGGCCCAGGGCGTCGAGGCGCTCGGCGCGCTGCTCCGCACGAACGCCGACGGCGGTGCCGTCGCGGTGCTGCCGATCGACTGGCCCCGCTTCCTGGAGCACCAGGTCGGAGCGGTGCCGCTGCTGTCCCGGTTCCGCACCCGCGGACCGGCCGGCCCGGCGGCCGCCCCGGCGCAGTCCTTCCGGGAGCGGCTGGCAGCGGCCGAACCGCACCAGCGCCGCAAGCTGCTGGCCGACCAGGTCTGGGACCAGGTGGTGCGCAGCCTCGGCTCGGACCGCGGGCTGGAGCCCGACGTGGGCTTCTTCTCGCTCGGCCTGGACTCGCTGGGCTCCATCGAGCTGCGCAACCGGCTCCAGACGGCGCTCGGCTGCCGCCTCGGACAGACCGTGGTCTTCGACTACCCCACGTTCGACACCCTCACCGACCACCTCTGGGACGTGGTCGGCATCACCGACGACTCGGGCGACGGCGCCGGCGACCAGCCGGCCGACGCGACCCGCCAGGACGGCCCGCAGAGCCGCTCCGGGGCGGACGAGGCGGCTCTACTGCTGGCCAAGAAGCTGGGGATCGGGAACTTCGACCATGCGTGAGACGAACGACGCCTACGAGGCCCTCCTGAAGGGGGCGCTGGCCCGGATCGAGGCACTGGAGGCCGAGGTCGAGCAGGCCCGCGGCCGGGCCGCCGACCCGGAGCCGATCGCCGTCGTCGGCATGGGCTGCCGCTTCCCCGGCGCCGACGGACCCGACGCGTACTGGCGGCTGCTGACCGAGGGCCGCGACGCCGTCGTCGAGGTGCCCGCCGACCGGTGGGACGTCGACGCCTACTACGACCCGGACCCGGACGCCCCCGGCAAGATGTCCACCCGGTACGGCGGGTTCCTGGACGGCGTCGCCGAGTTCGACGCCGCGCTGTTCGGCGTCTCCGCCCGCGAGGCGGCCAGCATCGACCCCCAGCAGCGGCTGCTGCTGGAGGTCTCCTGGGCGGCCTTCGAGGACGCCGGCATGCCGGTGCGGAGCCTGCCCGCGCGCACCGGCGTCTTCGTCGGCATCAGCAACGTGGACTACCGCGAGGCGATGGTCTCGCACGGCGCCGAGCACCTCGACGGGTACTTCAGCTCCGGCAGCACCACCAGCACCGCCAGCGGCCGGCTCTCCTACTTCCTCGGCCTCACCGGGCCCGCGCTCTCGGTGGACACCGCCTGCTCCTCCTCGCTGGTCTCGGTCCACCTGGCCGTGATGAACCTGCGCAGCGGCGCCTGCGACATGGCGCTGGCCGGCGGCGTGAACCAGATCGTCACCCCGCACGAGACGATCAGCCTGTCCAAGGGCCGGATGATGTCCCCCGACGGGCGCTGCAAGCCCTTCGACGCCGCGGCCAACGGGTACGTGCGGGCCGAGGGCTGCGGCATGGTCGTGCTGAAGCGGCTCTCCGACGCCCGCCGCGACGGGGACCGCGTGCTCGCCGTCGTCCGCGGCGGCGCCACCAACCAGGACGGCCACCGCAGCGGCCTGACCGTGCCGCACGGCCCCTCCCAGCAGGACGTCGTCCGCCGGGCCCTGGAGGACTCGCGGGTCGAGCCGCACCAGGTCGGGTACGTCGAGGCGCACGGCACCGGCACCGCCCTCGGGGACCCGATCGAGGCCGCCGCGCTGGGCGCGGTGTTCGACGGCCGGCCCCGCCCGCTGGCGGTCGGCTCGGTGAAGTCCAACTTCGGGCACCTGGAGTCGGCGGCCGGCATCGCGGGCGTCATCAAGGCGGTCCTCGCCGTGCGCGAGGCCGCAATCCCCCCGACCCTGCACTTCGACACGCCCAACCCGCTCATCGACTGGGACGCCCTGCCGCTGCGCGTCCCGACCGCGCTGGAGCCGTGGACCGAGGAGCGCCGGGTCGCCGGGGTCAGCTCCTTCGGCTTCAGCGGCACCAACTGCCACCTGGTGCTGGAGTCCGCGCCGCAGGAGGAACCGGCCGCCGGGGCGCCGGCCCGCCCGCTGCACGTGCTGACCGTCTCCGGTGCGACCGCGGCCGCGCTGGACGAGGCGACCACCCGGATGGCCGCCTTCCTGGCCGACGGCGCGGGCGGCGCCGACCTCGCCGACGTCTGCGCCACCGCCAACTCCGGCCGCAGCCACCTGGACCACCGCCGGGCCGTCGTCGCCGCCACCGCGGGCGAGCTGGTGCAGCGGCTCACCGAGGGCGGCCCGGGCAGCTTCGACGGGCACGTCCAGGGGCGTCGCAGCGTCCCGGAGGTGGCCTTCCTCTTCACCGGCCAGGGCTCCCAGTACCCGGGCATGGGACGGGAGCTGTACGAGTCGCAGCCGGCCTTCCGGCAGGCCGTGGACGAGTGCGCCGCGGTCCTCGACCCGCTGCTCGGCCGGTCACTGACCGGGCTGCTGTACCCGGACGGTGCACAGCCGGCCGGCGACGAGCTCGACCGCACCGGGTACACCCAGCCGGCGCTGTTCGCCGTGGAGTACGCGCTGGCCCGGCTCTGGCGCTCCTGGGGCGTCGAGCCGCAGGTGGTGCTCGGCCACAGCGTCGGCGAGTACGTGGCCGCCTGCGTCGCCGGGGTGTTCTCGCTGTCGGACGCGCTGCGCCTGGTCGCCGAGCGCGGCCGGCTGATGCAGGAGCTGCCGGCCGGCGGGGTGATGGTGTCGCTGCGCGGCCGCCCCGAGGTGGTCGAGGCCGCCGTCGCCGGCCACCCGCTGGTCTCGGTCGCCGCCGTCAACGGGCCCGAGGAGGTGGTGGTCGCGGGCGACGCCGGGCAGGTCGAGCAGGTCGTCGCCGAACTCGCCCGCCAGGGCGTCACCGGGCGCGCGCTGCGGGTCTCGCACGCCTTCCACTCCCCCCTGATGGAGCCGGTCACCGCGCCGCTGACGGCGCTCGCCAGGACCGTCAGGTACTCGGCGCCGCGGATCCGGGTGATCTCCAACGTCACCGGTGAGGCGGTCGGCGCGGACCGGCTGTGCGACCCGGAGTACTGGGCCCGGCACGCGCTCGCCCCGGTGCGGTTCGCCGACGGGATCCGGGCCGCCCACGCCGGCGGCGCCCGCGCCTTCGTGGAGATCGGGCCCAAGCCGGTGCTCCTGGGGCTCGTCCGCGCCTGCCTGCCGGACGCCGACGACGCCGTCCTGCTGCCCAGCCTGCGCCCGGACCGCGACCTGACCGAGCTGCTCGGCAGTGCGGCCGCGCTGCACGTGCGCGGGGTTCCGGTCGACTGGGCCGCCGTCGACGGCCGGCCGCGGCCGCGCCGGGTCGCCCTGCCGACCTACCCCTTCCAGCGGGAACGCCACTGGTTCACCGAGGAGACCGCGCCCGGTGCGCGGCCGCTGCCGGCGGACGACGACTGGCTGGTGGGTGTCCGGTGGGAGGAGACCACCGAGGACAACCCGCCCGCCCCCACCGGACACTGGCACGTCACCGGCACCACCACCGACGTCGACCTCGGCCCCCACGCCACCACCGTCACCGACCCCACCGACGCCGACCACCACCTCTACCTCCCCGACCCCACCGACCACACCACCCGCACCACCGCCGAACACACCCACCACCTCACCACCGAACTCCTCGCCCTCGTCCACCACCTCACCACCACCGGCACCCGGGCCCACCTCCACGTCATCACCCGACACGCCCACCCCCTCACCCCCCACGACCACCCCGACCCCGCCCACACCGCCCTCTGGGGACTCGTCCGCACCATCAACGCCGAACACCCCGAACTCCACTGCACCATCACCGACACCGACCCCCACACCACCCCCCACCACGCCCTCACCACCCACCACCCCCACAGCGCCCTCCGCGGACAAACCCGCCACACCCCCACCCTCACCCCCACCACCAACCCCACCCCCGACACCGGCGCCGTC
>NZ_JBFAZB010000033.1:0-104933 GCF_040681575.1 Kitasatospora sp. NPDC051702 | reverse complement strand
GACGACGGCCACGCCCTCCAGGGTGGACCAGCGCGCCCGGTCCACCTGGCAGAGGGCGACCCGCAGCCCGGCCGGCCCGGGCACCGTACGATCGCGCCCATGGCCCATGATCCGCGCGACCTCGACGACGCCTTCCTCGCCTTCTGGCGGGAGCGGCACATCGCCACCCTGACCACCGTCCGCCCGGACGGCACGCCGCACGTGGTGCCGGTCGGCGTGACGTACCAGCCGGAGACCGCGACGGCCCGGGTGATCACCAGCCGCACCAGCCGCAAGGCGCGCAACGTGGCGGAGGCCGGGCCGGCCGGGCTGCGGGTCGCCCTCTGCCAGGTGGACCGGGCGCGCTGGTCCACCCTGGAGGGCGTGGCCGTCGTCCGGGACGAGCCGGAGCAGGTCGCCGAGGCCGAGCGGCGCTACGCCGAGCGCTACCGCGAGCCCCGGGTGAACCCGGACCGGGTGGTCATCGAGATCGCCGTCGACCGGGTGCTCGGCCGGGCCTGAGGGGCGGCAGCCGCGGCCCGAGCGGCGGCACCTGGTTCTGAGCCGTGGCGTCCGGCGCGGTCAACCGGCGAGCGCGCCGTCGGTCACCCGGCGAGCGCCGGGGCGAGCCGGCCGAACACCCGGGGCCAGCCCTTCTCGCCCATGCCCTGGTAGGCCTGCCGGCCGATCGGGGTCTCCAGGTCGAAGCCCGCGTTCTCCAGCAGCAGCCGGGTGCCGCCCTCCTCGGGCACCAGCCGCCAGGTGACGGTGGTGTCCAGCTCGCCCTCGGCGAAGGTGTAGCTGATCAGCCGCTCCGGCTCGACGGCGAGCACCTCGCACGGGGTGTGGCCGAACTGCCCCATGTCCAGCGTGAACCGGTGGCCCACCTCGGGCTTCACGTTCCCGGGGACCCACCAGCGGGCCAGCTGCTCCGGGACGGTGAGGGCCTCCCACACCCGCGCGGGCGGGAAGGGCAGGAACTCCTCACGGTTGATCACGGCCTTCCCGGCCGGCGCGGTCGTACCAGCCGTCGCGACCTGTTCGGTCCGCTCGGTCATCGGTTCTCCTCGTTCGGTGGTGTGCCCGGCGGACGCGCACCCGCGCCCGCCGCTCCTGCTCCGGGGCGCCGCCTCAGCGCTCCGCGTACGCCAGGTGCGGGCGTTCGGCGGTGGCGGCCCGCGGCGTGTCGTGCCGGGTGCCCGCCCGGTGCGCGGCGTCCAGGACGGCCGTGACGGAGGCGGCCACCGCCTGGGCCTGGGCGCGGATCTCGGGAATGGCCGTGCTCTCCAGCAGGCTGCCCCGGCGCAGCGCGCCGAGCGTCCACAGCGGGGCGGGGTCGGCACCGGTGGCCGGCCGCAGCCGGCCCTGCGCGGTGGTGCGGAACCCCAGCCCGACGTCGTCCGGGTCGGCCAGTCCGGCCGCCAGCAGGTCCGCCACGAGCGGATCGCCGACCCGGCGGATCTCGGCCTGCGGGCCGGTGCAGTTGACCACCGCCGCGACGTCCAACGTCCGGCCGTCCCGCAGGCGCACCCGGACGGCGTCCGCGGTGACCTCGGCGTCCGCGATCTCGCCCGGGCCCACCTCGATCCGGCCCGCGATGACGGCCTCGGCGAAGGCCCGGGCGGTGGTGACCGGGGCGCGGTGCCGGTGGACGTCCCAGAGCCGCTGGTCGGTGGCGAGGAACCGGGCCCGTTCGGCGGGCGTGAGGCCCTGCCACACGGTGGCGGTGACCGGCCGCAGGCTGTCCACGCCCACCCGCCAGTCGCCGTGCGTGCGGCGACAGGCCGAGACGTGGGCGAGCAGGGTGCGGCGGACCCTGGTCAGGCCCTGCGCCGGGTCCACGGCCGGCGGGGGGACGGCCGGCAGCGCGGAGGCGGCGTGGGCGCGCGGGAGCAGCCCGTGCCGGGACACCGCGTGGACGCGCCGCCCGGGGTGGTGCACGGCGAGCGCGACGTCGATCATCGTCAACCCGGTGCCGACGAGCAGGAGGTCGCCCTCCTCCGGCAGGGCGGCCAGCGCCCCGGGCGTCCACGGGTCGGCGACGTAGCGCGCGGAGGGGCGCAGCGCGGCGGGCACCCAGGACTGGTCCGGCGGGAAGGTTCCGAGCGCGAGCACGGCCGCGTCCGCCCGGAACGTCCCGCCGCCGTCGAGGCACAGCGACACCCCCGGGCCGACCCGGCGCGCGGCGACCACCCGGTCGCGGACCCGGGACAGCCGGGCCGGGCCGGGGCGGGCGGCGGCCGCGGTGAGCACGTCGTCCAGGTAGGCGCCGTAGAGCCCGCGCGGCACGTGGTCGCCCGGGGCGAAGGTGCCGGGGGTGCGGCGCTCCAGCCAGGCGGTGAAGTGGTCCGGCGCGTCGGCGAAGGCGCTCATCCGGCCGGCCGGGACGTTGAGCAGGTGGTGCCCCGCCGAGGTGGCGTACGCGGTGCCCCGGCCGGTGCCCGGGCACGGGTCGACGAGGTGGACGTCGAGCCCGAGGCCCTGCTCGGCCGCCCGGAGGAGGAGGTGCGCCGCGGTGAGGGTGCCGGCGGCACCGGCACCCACGACGGCGACGCGCTGGAGGTTCGTGGTCATCCGAGGGTGCTCCGTCCTTCTGGGGTGAAGCGTCGCCCTCACGATCACCGGTCCGGGTGGAGTCCGGGTCGGCGGCCGGTCGAGACGCCCTGGAGCACCGGCGCCCGGGCCGGCGGCCACCCGGCCCCCCGGCGGCCGGCCGGTCGCCACCCGGCACTGCCCGGCGGCTACCCGGCGGCGCCCGGCTGCGGGCGGACGGTGAGGCTCTGCTGCGCGCAGCCGACCGGGCCGTGGCGGTCGTGCAGGACGCTGCTGGTGAGGCCGAGACCGGTGGGGCCGAAGGAGACGGTGGTGTCCAGGCCGGTCCAGCGGCCCTCGGGGTGGCGGTGCAGGTGGACGGTCAGGTCCACGTTGGGGAACATCCAGTCGGTGTGCGGCTGGCGGGGTGCGATGCCGTTGGCGGTGTCCACCAGGGCGAGGTAGGAGGCGAGCGCGCTGCTCGGCTCGCCGGCGACCAGGGTCACCGGGCTGGAGATCCAGGCGGTGGCGCGGCCCGGCCGGTGCTCCGGCCCCCGGCGGACCTCGATGGAGGAGACGTAGCCGCCGTCCCACTCGCCGTCCATCGCCCAGGGCTCGCACTCCTCGGGCGGCGCCATCCGCTCCTGCGCGGTGGCGGCGACGGCGGCGGTGTCGGAGGCGGCGAGCAGCCAGGCGCGGGCCCGCACCACCGGGCGGTCGCCGATCACCACGACGGCCTCCAGCAGTTCGACCGTGCGGCCGGGCCGGATGCTCTCCACGCTGATCGTGCACTCGTCCAGCGGGAGCCGCCCGAGGATGTCGTAGCTGATCCGGGACAGCGTCAGACCGGTGTCCGGGCGCGCGGCGAGGTGGCGGTCGACCGCGTGGACGACGAGGCCGGCCAGCGGGCTGAAGTGCTGCTCGGCGGTGTCCCAGGCGCCGCCCGCGTGGGCGGTGGGCTTGTAGTGGTCCTCGTCGATGCGCTGGTAGTAGCTGTCGGGCGCGGTGGTGCCGGTGGTCAAGGGACGTGCTCCTCGGGCCGATCGCGGGGTGACGAACAGGGCGGGCCGGGCGGCGGCCCGGCCCGCGCTGGTGATCGTAGGGGCCCGAACCGCCCACCGGTGCCCGGCGGTGACGCATCCCACAGCCCGCCCCGCGGCCGCGCTGACGGCCCGCCCCGCGCCGACGATCCGGGGCGGGCCGCAGCGATGGGTGCCGTCCTGGTGGATCCCGGTCGTCGTGCGGGCGGGAGCGGCTGGACTGATGGGCCGTCAGATCGATGCGTCGTAGGGCCCGGTCCCCCGACGTGTCCGCCGACCCGTCCGGCTCGGTGGGAGCCCCGTCCGGCCGTAGGGACGTGTGCGTATGATCATCCGGACTCCAGTCGATCACTCGTCGAGAGGGCTGAACGGCAATGACGGACCAGCGAGTTGTCATCGTCACCGGCGGGGGGACCGGCATCGGTGCCGCAACCGCGCGGTTGCTGCGCGCGGCCGGGCATCACGTGGTCGTCTCCGGGCGCAGGCCCGAGCCGCTGCGTCGGGTCGCGGAGGAGTCCGGAGCCCTTGCGCACCCCGCCGACATCGGCGACCCCGACGCCGTTCGCGGCCTCGTGGACGCGACCGTGGCGGCCTACGGTCGGCTGGACGGGCTCGTGCTCAACGCGGGCACCGGGCGCAGCGGGGGTGTCGGCGACCTGTCGATCGAGGACTGGGAGGCCGTGATGCGGATCAACGTCACCGGCCCCTTCCTCCTTCAGCGCGCCGCGCTCCCTCACCTGCTGGAGGCCCGTGGCTCGGTGGTCGCCGTCGCCTCGGTGTCCGCGCTGCGCAACGGGGTGGGCAACGCCGCTTACGCGACGTCCAAGGCCGCCCTGCTCCAGCTCTGTCGGTCCCTGGCCGTCGACTACGGGCAGCACGGGCTGCGCGCCAACACCGTGTGTCCCAGCTGGGTGCGCACCGATATGGCCGACCGGCGGATGGCGCGCTTCGCCGACGAGGCGGGCCTGGGGGAGGGGGGCACGGAGGCGGCGTACGAGGCGGCGACCCGGCTCGTTCCCGCGCGCCGCCCCGGCGAGCCGGAGGAGGTCGCGGAGGCCATCGCCTGGCTGCTCTCGCCGGCCGCGTCCTTCGTCAACGGGGCGGTGCTCACCGTCGACGGCGGTGTGACGGCCGTCGATCCCGGGACCGTCGCGTTCGACTTCCGCGTCGAACCGCGCAGCACGCCCGCGGGCTAGGGACAAGCCCCGGTACCGACGTCGTTCAGTCGGCGGCCGTCGGGGTTCGCCCTTCAGGGCCGGCGGGGTGTCAGGGCGCGGCGACGCCCGGGGTCAGGTGCAGGCGCCCGGGCCGGGCCGGCGGGCGCCGCAGCTCCGGGGCGAGGGCGTCACGGCGCTCCAGCCAGTCGCGCAGCCGGGTGCGGGCCTGGCGGTCGCGCTCGTCCGCCGACTCGGCCGGTCCGCCCGGGCCCACCTCGCGCAGCAGGACCCGGTCCGGGCAGCCCTCCGCGGCGGGCAGGACCTCCAGGACGGAGAACCGGGAACCGGGCGGGAACACCACCTCGGGCTCGCCGTCCTCGGCCATCACCGACGTCCGGCGGCCGGTCGCCGACCACACCAGGAACTCGACCGCCGTCCCCGGCAGCACCTCCGCGGCGGGTGTCCCGACCACCGGCGCCGGCTCCACCAGCAGCGCCCCCGGGGTGTAGTGGCGCAGCACCTCGGCCCCCGCGTCGGCACCCAGCAGGACGGCCCCGCGGTGGTTCGGCAGCCGCCGCAGCCCGGACCCGAGGCAGGCCAGGTACGCCGCCAGTGCACCGCCGCCGGGCCGGCGGGCGGACGCGACCAGCTCGGCGCGGGACACCGGGACGCCCGTGTCGACGTGGTGCAGGTAGACCGCGGCGAGGTCGCTCTTCAGGTCGTCCCGGGTGTGCGAACGCAGTGCCGGCAGCCGGGTCGCGGCCTGCTCGGCCCGACTGGCGCTGCGCTGGAAGTGCTCGCCCACCAGGGCCCGGAAGGCGGCCCGTTCGGCGGCGGTGCTCGGTCGCCCGGAGACGGTGCCGCCGTCCGGTGCGAGGAGCCGGGCGGGGGAGGGAGCGGGGGCGGGGGCGACGGGAGGTTCCGCGGGCGCGGTGGGCTCCCGGGGTTCCTCGGCGGCTTCGGGCACCTGCGAGGCCTCGGGCGCCCGGGAGGCCTCGGGTTCCGCAGCGGCCCCGCTCGCCCCGGTCGGGGGCCCGGCGCTGAGAACCGCGGGCGGCGGGACGGCGGCGGCCGGCTCCCCGGCGGCACCGCGCGCGGACACGCCCTGGACCAGCAGGTCGGGTGCGGTCGCGCCCGGGGCGGTGAGGGCGGCGCGGAGGTCCTCCAGGACGCCGAGCACCTCCGGCGGCACCGGCAGCCCGTCCGCACCGGCGATCAGCAGCGGGCGGGCCCGGTCCGGCTCCCGCAGGCGGGGGCCGCGGTCCTGCGGCTCCGCCCGGGGCCGCAGCCAGAGCCCCGCGGGCACCGCCTCCAGGAGCCAGCCCGGGACGGGGGTCCGGTACAGCGCCGGTCCGCAGCTCGGCGGTCCGCCGGGGGCGGTGCGCCAGGCGGAGGCGACGACGCGGCCGCGGGCGGGGGAGGCGGTCAGTTCGGTGAGCCAGGGCTCCCAGGCGGGGGTGCCGTCGGCGGCGAGCACCCGGGAGGAGGCGCCGGCGGCCGTGCGCAGCGGCAGTCCGACGGCGGCGCGAAGGTCGCGCCCGAGTGCGGTGGCGAGGCCGTCGGCCAGGGCGGTGAGCGCGCTGACGGTGGCCCAGGGGGCGCTGAGCAGCAGCTCCGGGGGCTCGCCGCCGGGCCCGCCGGGGAGGAGGGCGCCGAGCCGGTCGGCGAGCTCCTCGGCCGGGGGGAGGGGCGTCCCGGGGTGGCCGACCACCAGGACGACGGTGCCCTCGTCGGCCCGGGCCCTGGTCAGCGGGCCGGGGGGACCGTCGGGGGCGGGGCGGGTGCGGATCCAGTAGCCGTGCGGCAGCGCCGTGACCAGCGGGTCGGCGGGGTGCGGGCCGTCCGGGGCTTCCGGAAGGTCCGGTCCGGGCATCGCGGCGGCGGGGGGTGCGGCGGCGGGCCGTGCCGGGTCGGCCGCGGGCGGCACGGGTGCCGACCGGGCGGGCGGTGCGGCGGGTTCCGGGGGCAGCGGCCAGAGCGGCCCGAGCCGTCGCAGGTGGCCGGCCGGGGTGCAGAGCCACCAGGAGGACGGCGTGTCGTCGCTGGGCCCGCTGGTGAGCAGCGTGCCGTCGGGCCGCAGGGTGACCAGGCCGTCCGGGGCGACGACCCCGAGCCCGGCGAGTTCAGCGATCCGTTCGGCGGGCCGGCGCCCGGTGTCGGGGGCGGCGGCCAGTCCGGAGGCGGCGAGGACGAGGGCGGTGGCGTCCCGGGCGGCCGCGGTGCGGGTGAGCTCGTCCAGCCGGCCGAACAGGACGGCGGGCGCGTCGGGGGCGGCGGCGAGGACGGTGACGGTCCGGGCGACGGGGCTGAGCAGCTGCAGGGCGTCGGTGAGCGCGCCCGGCAGGGCGGTCGGAGCGTCACCGTCCGCACCGCCGGGGGCGATCACGAAGTGCGGTCCGACCCGGTGGAGCGCGGCGGGCGGCGGCGCGGCGGCGGTGCGGCGGCGGGTCAGCAGGCGCCGGCCCGCCCCGGCGGTGCGGGGGGCGTCCCCTGCCGCGTGCGCTGGTGTGCTCATCGTCCCGCCTCCTCGGCGCCCGGTCGCGTCTGCCGGGCGCGTCACCCGGCTCTACGGCCGCGGCGCCGGACCGGGTTCACCGCCGAACCGGGTTCACCTCCGGACCGGGTTCACGGCGGGGCCGGGTTCACGGCGGGGCCGGGTTCACCGCCGGACCGGGTTCACCCCGTTGCCGGCCGGCGGCCGCCCGCCCCGACCTCCTCCCTGCCGCCCGCCCCGACGAGGCTCCCCTCAGGACGCCTCCTCGATGTCGCCCTCCTCGACGACCGCCGTCTGCAGCTGCACCGTGCGGCGCCGGGTGATGTACAGGCCGCGCCCGGCCGGGAGGACGCGGGGCTTGGTGTCGCCGAACAGGTAGCCCTCGCTGGGCGGGCAGGACAGCAGCACCGCCGGGGTGTTGACCTCCGCCAGCCGGCGCAGCAGCTGGTCCGAGGAGGCCCGGCCGACGCCGTTGGCGCTGCGCGCGACGATCAGGTGCAGGCCGAGTTCGGCGCCCTGGGCCAGGTAGTCGAGCAGCGGCTCGAAGGGGTGGCTGCCGTAGCCGCCGGGGGAGCCGGAGACCAGTTCGTAGTCGTCGACGACGATGAACAGTTCGGGCCCCTCCCACCAGTCGCGCAGCCGCAGCCGCGCGGGGGCGATGTCGGCGCCGGGCAGCCGGTTGGCCATGGCACGGGCGGCGCCGTCGACGATCTGGCGCAGCACGTCGACGCTGACGGCGTGTCCGAGCCGGTACTCCTGGGGCACCGCCTCCTGGAGGACGCGACGGTAGTCGATGAGCATGATCCGCGCCTCGTCGGGGCGGTAGGCCGTGGTGACGGCGTCGGCGACGAGCTTGAGCAGGTTGGTCTTGCCGGCCTCGCTGTCGCCCACCACGACCAGGTGCGGGGTCTCCTCGAAGTCGTGCCAGAGCGGGGCGAGCGTGACGTCCTGGAGCCCGAGCGGGACGCGCAGCCGGCCCTCGGGGGCGGGCAGGGCGGACGCGGGCAGCTGCAGCGGCAGCATCCGGATCTCGGGAGCGCGCGGACCGCTCCAGTGCTCGGCGACGGCGTCGACCAGGTCGGCGACGCCCTCGCCGAGGTCCTCGGCGCTGCCGCCGCCGTCCAGCCGGGGCAGGGCGGTGAGGAAGTGCATCGCGTCCGTGGTGAGGCCCCGGCCGGGGACGTTCGGGACGGTGCCGGCGGCCCGCATGTTGACGGCGGAGTCGACGGCGTCGCCGAGCCGCAGTTCGAAGCGGGTCCCGAGGAGGTCGCGCAGGGCGCCGCTGACCTCGCCCCAGCGGGTGGTGCCGACGATCAGGTGGATGCCGTAGTTGAGGCCGCGCTGGGCGATCAGGGTGAGGGCGGGGGCGAGGTCGGTGAACTCCTGGCGGACGGTGTTCCAGCCGTCGATGACGAGGAAGACGTCGCCGTGCGGCTCGTCCGGCAGCTCGCCGGCCGCGAGTCGGCGGCGGAAGGCGGCGACGGAGTCGATCCCGAGCTCGGCGAAGCGCTGCTCGCGCCGGACGAGGATGCCGTTGACCTCGGCGACGGTGCGCAGCACCCGCTCCGGGTCGTGCCGACCGGTGATCCCGCCGACGTGCGGCAGCCCGCGCAGCGAGGAGAGCGTGCCGCCGCCGAAGTCCAGGCAGTAGAACTGCACCTGACGCGGGGTGTGGGTGAGTGCCAGCCCGGTGATCAGGGTGCGCAGCAGGGTGCTCTTGCCGCTCTGCGGGCCGCCGGCGACGCCGACGTGGCCGCCCGCCCCGGACAGGTCGGCGGTGAGCAGGTCGCGGACCTGTTGGAAGGGGCGGTCGATGACGCCGACGGGCACCGTCAGGGTGCCGCGGCCGGACCCGGTCTCGGTGGTGAGGCCGCGCTCGGGGTGCGGGGCGAGCGGCGGCAGCAGCTGGTCGAGGGTGGGCGGGACGCCCAGCGGCGGCAGCCACACCTGGTAGGCGGGCGGGCCCGCGTCGGTGAGCCGTTCCGCGGCGAGGTCGAGCAGGGTGCGGGTCTGCTCCGGGGTCTCCTCCGGCTCCGTGGCGACCGGCGGTGCGACGGGCTGACGCGGCGCCACGTAGCCGGTGCCGTAGTGGGCGACCTGGCCCGCCGCGGCCTCCTGACGGGCGGCTGCGGGGCGCCGGGCCCGGTAGGGGCCGGAGACGTAGGCGGCCTTGAACCGGGTGAGGGTGGCGATGTCGCTGCGCAGGAAGCCGTTGCCGGGCTGCGGGGGCAGCTGGTAGGCGTCGGGGACGCCGAGCACGCCGCGGCTCTCCATGGCGGAGAAGGTGCGCAGGCCGATCCGGTAGGAGAGGTGGGACTCGAGGGCGTGCATGCGGCCCTCGTCGAGGCGCTGGGAGGCGAGCAGCAGGTGGACGCCCAGGGAGCGGCCGAGGCGGCCGATCATGATGAAGAGGTCCATGAAGTCGCGGTGGGCGGCGAGCAGTTCGGAGAACTCGTCGACCACCACGAAGAGGGTCGGCAACGGGTCCAGCGGGGTGCCGGCGGCGCGGGCGGTCTCGTAGTCCAGCAGCGAGGTGTAGTTGCCCGCCGAGCGGAGCAGCTCCTGACGGCGGACGAGTTCGCCGTGCAGCGCGTCGCGCATGCGGTCGACCAGGGCGGCCTCGTCGGCCAGGTTGGTGATCACCGCCGAGGTGTGCGGCAGGCGGTCCAGGCCGAGGAAGGTCGCCCCGCCCTTGAAGTCGACGAGCACGAAGTTGAGGGTCTCCGAGGAGTGCGTCAGGGCGAGCGCCAGCACCAGGGTGCGCAGGAGTTCGGACTTGCCGGAGCCGGTGGCGCCGATCAGCATGCCGTGCGGGCCCATGCCGCCCTGCGCGGACTCCTTGATGTCGAGTTCGACCGGCGTGCCGTCGCCGGCGATGCCGAGCGGCACCCGCAGCCGCTCGCGCGGGGCCCGCCCGGCCCACCCCTGGCCGACGTCGTGCCGCTGCAGGTCGCGGATGCCGAGCAGGGCGGCGAGGTCGAAGTCGGTGGCCAGCGGCTCCCCGGCGTCCGCCGTGTCGCCGATCCGGTAGGGGGCGAGCAGGGTGGCCAGCCGGCGGGCCGCCGGCAGCGAGAGGGCGTCGGGCCGGCCGAGGTCGGTCACCTCGTCGCGGTGGTTGCGGTCGGCCCCGACCATGGCCAGCCGGCCGTCCTCGATCCGCAGCCGCAGCCGGTGCCGCAGCGGCTTCCACTCCAGGGTGTCGCCGAGGTCCAGCAGCACGGCGTTGCGCCAGCCGGCCAGTGCGGCGCGGCCGGCGGGCGGCGCCTGCGGGCCGTCGAGCACGATCACGGTGAACGGCTCGTCCCGGCCGGGCTGGGCCTCCGGCTCGTACGGCGGGCGGCCGGCGAACTCGTCGCCGAGCAGCTGCTCGATCTCCACCAGCGACCCCGCCACCAGCCGCACGGGCCCCACCCCGTCGACCTCCTCGGGGTGCAGGGCGTGCGGCAGCCACTTGGTCCACTCCCACTCCTGCTGCCGCGCGGGCTCCGTCACCACGGCGATCCGCAGCTCGTCGGGGGCGTGGAAGAGCGCCAGCTGCGCCAGCATCGCGCGGGCCAGCGCCCGGTTGGCGGCGTCGTCCCCGCCGCGCAGCAGGACCTGGGCGTAGCCGCGCAGGTAGACGGCGATCGGCTGGTCGGCGACGGTGCCGTACGCGTGGATGAGACGGCGCAGCGCGTGTGCGCACAGCGGCTCGAGGTCCTCCACCGGCTTGGTGGACAGCGGGGCCAGCCGCACCGCGAGCCGCTGGTGCCCGGTGCCGATCCGCACGTCGCCGAAGTCGGGGTGGGCGCTGCGCCGCTCCCACAGCCGGGAGGTGCGCACCAGCGAGCCGAGTGCGGCGGGCGCAGGGTGGCGCCAGGCCAGCGCCGCCTGCTGACGGGCGATCCGGTCGCGCACCTGGCGGCGGACCTGGGAGAGGTAGCGCAGGTAGTCGCGGCGTTCCGCGCGCAGTTCCCGCTTGCGGTCACTGGCTCCGCGGATCAGCTGGGTCACCAGCATGCCGACGGCGGACAGCGCCATCATGCCCATCGCGACGTAGGTCATGACGCCGCCGCCGTCGCCGGGGCGCAGGAAGACGAAGACCATCGACAGCGAGCTGAGCGCCATCGGAGCCATCATGATCATGTTGGACATGCCGCTCTGCGACTCCGGCAGGACCGGCGGCTCCTGCAACTGGATCTCGCCGTCGGGCATCGCCGGGCCGGGGCGCCGCGGCGGACGGTTGACCAGCACCACACTCAACGAAGGGCTCCTCGGCTCGGAACGGCTCGGGACGGCTCGGAACGGCTCGGGACCGGCCGCCCGGACCGCCGGCCGCGACGGACGCGCACCGTCCACCCGGGACGACGGACCGGGCGCCGGGCCGGGTTCAGCGCGAACCGGTTCCACCCGCGGTGAACCCGGCGCGCTCCGCCGCCCGTGGCTCCAGGTGAGGTGACGCCCGGGCCCGCCCCTCCCCCAGACGGGCCCGGGCGGCCACCTCGCCACACCGGATCTGGGCGTGTCGTGAGGGAGAGCAGTGAACGGGAGCGCGAACGGGACCGCCGTCGCCGGACTGTGCCGACTGAGGTTCCGCACCCCCGCGGCGGTGCTCGAACTCGCCGTCCCCGCCGACGTCCCGCTGGCCGACCTGCTGCCGGCCGTCCTCGCCCACGCCGGCCCCGAGCTGGAGGAACAGGGCGTCGAGCACGACGGCTGGATCCTGCAGCGCCTCGGCGGCCCGCCGCTGGACGAGGAGCTGGGCGCCGACGCCCTCGACCTGCACGACGGCGACGAACTCCACCTGCGCCCGCGCCGCGACGCGCTGCCCGAGGTCCACTACGACGACCTGCCCGACGCCGTCGCCACCGGCATGCGGGCCCGCTCCGACACCTGGCGCCCGGCGCTGACCCACCACCTCGCGCTCGGACTGGCCGTGACCGCCCTGGCCGGCGGCCTCGCCGTCCTGCTGCTCCCCGGCCCCGCGCAGCCGCGGGTGCTGGCCGCGGCCGCCACCGGCCTGCTCCTGCTGCTGGGCGCCCTGAGCGCCTCCCGGGCCGTCGGCGACGCGGGCGCCGGCACCGCGCTCGGCGCCGCCGCCGTGCCCTACCTGGCCCTGGCCGGGGCCCTGCTGCCGACCGGCGGCGGGCCCGGCGCGACCGGCGCCCGGTTCCTGGCCGGCGGCTGCGCGGCCGCCGGGGCCGCGGTGCTGGCCCTGGCCGCGGTCGGCTGTGCGGCGCCGCTGTTCCTCGGCGCGGTGCTGACCGCGCTGTACGGCGTGCTGGCGGGCGCCCTGCTGCTGGGCGGTCAGGACGGCGGGCAGACGGCGGCGGTGCTGGCCGTGCTCGCGGTGATCGTCGGGGCCTTCGTGCCGGGGATCTGCTTCCGGCTGTCGGGGCTGCGGCTGCCCGCGCTGCCGCGCAACGCCGAGGAACTGCAGGAGGGCATCGCGGCCGTGCCGAGCGCCACCGTCCGCAGCCGCAGCGCCGTCGCCGACGGCTACCTGACCGCCTTCCACCTGGCGCTCGGCGCCGTCCTGACCGGCTGCGTGACACTGGTCGCCGACGAGCCGGGCTGGGCCGGCACGGCCCTCACCGCCACGCTGTCCGTCCTGCTGCTGCTGCACGCCCGCGCCATCGGCAGCATCCCGCAGCGGCTGTCCGTCCTGCTGCCCGGCGTCTACGGCCCGGCGCTGCTGCTCGGCCACCGGGTGGTCGGCGAACCCACCGGCGGCCGGCTGTCGGTGCTGGTCCTGCTGCTCGTGGTGGCGGCCGCGCTGGCCGTCACCGCCTGGACGATCCCCGGGCGCCGGCTGCTGCCGTACTGGGGCCGGGCCGCCGACCTGCTGCACACCGCGGCGGCGGTCGCGGTGATCCCGCTGGCGCTGGCGGTGGCCGGCGTCTACCACGCGCTGCGCGGCCTGGCCGGCTGAGCCGGAACCGGCACGCACCCCCCGTCCCCGGCCCGGCAGGTGCCGGGAACACGCCCTAGGAGACCCCGAGATGCAGTCGAAGCGCGACCAGGTGCAGGCCCACCTGTTCGTGATGGGCAGGCTCGCCACCGGCATGCTGCGCGGCGAACCCGACGCGGCCGACACCCCCGCCGGGCGCACCTCCCGCGGCACCGTCGCCGGACTGGTCGTCGCCGTGCTGGTCTGCCTGGGCGTCGCCGTGTACGGCGTGATGGTCCCCGGCGGGGCCACCGGCTGGCGCAAGCCCGGCACCCTGGTGGTGGTCAAGGAGAGCGGCGCCCGCTACCTCTACCTGGACGGCGCCCTGCACCCCGTGCTGAACGAGGCCAGCGCCCGGCTCCTGACCGGCGAGCAGCTGGTCGTCGACCAGGTCGGGGTGCGCTCGCTGGCCGACACCCCGCGCGGCGCCCCGATCGGCATCCTCGGCGCCCCCGACGGCCTGCCCGAGCCCGGCCGGCTCGCCGACGCGCCCTGGCTGGCCTGCGCCGTCAGCCGGCCCGGGCCCGCCGGCGGCCGGCTCCCCGAACTGGACCTGGCCGTCGGCGCCGCCGCCCGGGGCGCCGGGCTGACGGACGGCCAGGCCGCCCTGGTCGCCGCCCCCGACGGCACCGAGTACCTGCTCTGGCACGGCCGCCGGCTGCGCCTGGACGGCGCCGGCGGCGCCCGGCGCGCCCTCGGCCAGCCCGCCGTCACCGCCTTTCCCGTGACCTCGGCCTTCCTCAACGCGCTGGCCGCCGGTCCCGACCTGGCCTTCCCCGACGTCGAGGGCCGCGGCACCGTCGGACCGCAGCTGGCCGGGCAGCCCACCCGGATCGGCCAGCTCTTCACCGGCCCCGGCGGCGACCCCTACCTGCTGACCGCCGCCGGCCTCGCCCCGCTCGACCGGATGGCCTTCGAACTGCTCGCCAACGACCCCCGCACCCAGCACACCGCCTACCAGGACGGCGCCGTCACCCCGGTCGCCCTCGGCCCGGCCGACCTCGCCGCGCACACCGCGCCGGCGCGCCCGGCCGGGCGGTCCGGCACCCCCGGACTGCCCTCCGCGCCGCCCGAGTTGGTGACGGTCCCCCCGGGCCGGGGCGTCTGCGCCGAGCTGCACCTCACCGGGCAGGCGCCGACCACCTCCGTCACCCTGCTCGACGCCGGCGCCGTCACCGGTGCGCCGCCGGCCGCCCAGCCCGGGGTGGCCCCCGCCTGCGCGGGCGCCGACCGGATCGCCGTCCGGCCGGGCGGCGGCGCCCTCGTCCGGGCGCTGTCCAGCGCGGGCCTCGGCAGCACCCTCTACCTGGTCACCGACGCCGGGGTGAAGTACCCGCTCGCGTCGGCGGCCGCCGTCAAGCAGCTCGGCTACGACGGCACCGCGCCGTCCGCCCTGCCGGAGAGCCTGCTGGCCCTGCTCCCGACCGGCCCCGGCCTCGACCCGGCCGCGCTGGCCGGCCCCGCGGAGCCGGCCCCGGCGGCCACCGCCGCCCGCCCGTCCGATCCGCTCTGTCCGCGCTGAACCACCGCGTTCCGCACCGCCGTTGAACCGGATGTACCGGGCTCCACCGGCAGCCCGCACCGACGAAGGGAAACCCGTGACCGCCTTCTTGCAGGTCCAGGACGCGGCCGTCAGGAGCGTCCTGACCACCCTCGACACCCACATCCAGGCCATGTTCCAAGCCGGGATGAAGGTCGAGGACGTCAACCTCGAGGTCCACCGCCACTTCCAGGCCGCGTGCAGCACGGCCTACCAGAACAAGATCCACGAGTGGCAGGACCAGTACCGGCAGCTCAAGACCGCCTACCAGACCTTCCAGGACCACTTCTCCAGCGGGCACCAGCAGATCCGCAACGCCCACACCGAGGCGCTCGGCGCCAGCACCAAGTGGAGCGGCAGCAACCTCTCCCTCGAGGTCGAGCACGGCCTCAACCCCCGCTGACCCCCTCTCACCAGACCGACGTACCACCGAAAGGACGGCCATGGCCGACACCCCGCGGGACCAACCGAGCGACATCGCGCTCCACCACGCCAACATCGACGAGGCGGCGGACGCCCTGCAGCAGGCCAGTGACGGCATGCACGCGGCGATGAAGGACTGCATGACGGCGATCAGGACCGCCCAGGCGCAGCTCAGCGGTGACCTCGCCACCGCGGCCGACACCTTCTACAACTCCCTGTCCGACCGGGACCAAGACATGGTGAACGAGATCAAGGACGGCGTCGGCACGCTGCGCCTCATGCACGGCCTGCTGCGCGACGCGGACCGTCGCGCCGGCCAGGGCGTCGGCTGATGACCGCGGCGCACCGGGTCCGCGGGACGGGCGGGCGCGATGGGTAGCCCGACCCCGCCCCCGGACCCCCAGGTCACGACCCTCAGCGTCGACCACGACGACCTGGTCAACTTCGCGGACACCGTCCTCCCGGCCTACGTGCGCAAGCTGGAGGGCGACCCGGGCTTCACCGCGATGCTGGGGTTCAGCGGCAAGGGCGGTGAGAGCGGGACCAACCACTTCACCGAGCTGCTCGCGGGCAACTTCGAGAACGGCACCCACCTGCACGACCTGTTCGCGAACAGCCTGGCCGGCCCCGTGGTGGAGGACTTCAAGAAGTTCCACGCCCAGCTGGAGAAGTCCCGGCTCGACATCAAGGACTTCCTCCGGCAGATGGACGACGCCCACGAACACGCCCTGACGGCGGCCCAGATGATGCAGATCCTGCAGGACGTCATCGGCGCCGGCGGGGGCGGCGGGGGCGGTGCGGGCGGCGGGAAGTAGCAGCCCGCCCCCGACCGCCCCGGCCCGCCCCGTCCGTCGCCGGCCCCCGTCCGTGACCGGTCCCGTCCCGTCCCCGCCCGTTCACCCCTCCGGAGACCCTCGTGCCCCTGCTCTGGGAAGACATCCTCACCGCGTTCAACCCCAGGAAGTCGGGGGTGCCGGTCGAGATCGTCCGACGGGCCGACGTCGCGGGGCCGAAGGCGGCCCCCTGGCTGACCGGGAACTTCGAGGTCCTCGACGGGTACTTCTCGGCCGACCAGAAGGCGTGGGACGGGTCGGGGACGGGCGTGCCGGACGTCTGGTGGGCGATGAACTTCTACGACGGCGCGCAGAAGAAGGAGCGCCACTTCCGGGTCTCCATCCACATCGACTACTCGAAGTGGGGGAACGACCCCACCGGCCCGCTGTCGAAGTTCAACCACCAGGCGGAGCTGATCCTCGGGCCGATCCGTCCGGACGTGAAGGTGAAGGTCCCGGCGGGCTCCACCGAGAAGCTCGCCATCAGCACCAGGGGCAACGACACGATCCACCCGCAGAGCCTGCTCGCCGCGGCCACGGCCATCGACGACAGCGTCAAGTGGCTGACGATGCAGGCGAAGGCGGCCCGCGAGTGGGCCTCGAAGATCAATTCCTCGGGTGACACCTGGGAGGGCGACGCGGCGGGCGAGTTCAAGATCCTCCTGCAGCGCTTCGCCGGTGAACTCGACGACCTGCAGAACCAGTTGGTCGGGGCCAACTACAAGCCGATGCTGGAGACCGCCGCGCAGCAGATCGGCGTCACGATCGAGGAGCTCTGGACCGCCCAACAGGCCTGGTACGCGACCGGCTTCCCCTACCAGTGCATCCTGGAGGAGCTGGTGAAGGTGATGCACGCCCACGCCCCGGACTGGACCGGGGAGACCACCGGCTGGAAGTTCGACACCCCCTTCGGGGACCCGCACAACGCCGAGTTCTACACGGCGCTCGACGCCGCCGCCAAGACGAACTGGCTGGCCAAGGTCCAGACCGGTCTGGACGGGCCCGGCAACACCGCGATGACGGCGCTGGACACCGCCTACCAGCCGCTGATCAACAAACTGTTCTTCGGGCTCCTGCCCGTCGGCATCACCCTCCCCCCGAAGGACGCGCCGGACCCGGGCACCGGCACCGGAGGCGGCCCGCCGCCCCCCGGCGGCGGCGACGGGAGCGAGACCAAGCTCGGCGGCGACGGCAGCGGGGGCGCCGGCGACAAGAGCGACCTCGGCGGCGGCACCGGCCTAGGCGGCGACCACCAGAACACCGGCGGCGGGGGAGGCGGCACCGGGCACGTGCCCCCGCCGGTCATCGGCGGGATCGGCACCGGGGGGAGCGGCGGCACCGGGGGGACGGGCGGCGGCACCGGCGCCGGCACCCCGATCCTCGACAAGGACGGCAAGCCGCTGCTGGACAAGGACCGCAAGCCGGTCCTCCTCCCGCCCGGCGGCTACATCGGCGACGGCGGCAAGGTCTACGACGCCAACGGCAAGGAGGTGCTCGGCAAGGACGGCAAGCCTGTCGTCGTCCCCCCGGGAGCCTACGTGCCGGCGGGCAGCGGCGGCGGTGTCTACGGGCCCAACGCCAAGGTGCCCAAGGGGTCCACCGTCAAGGAGGACGGCTCGGTGGTCGACGCCGACGGCAAGCCCGTCCTCGACGCCAACGGCAACCCGGTCGTCGTGGAGAAGGGCTCCAGCGTCGCCGCGGACGGCACCCTGCTGGACCCCCAGAAGAAGCCGATCTCCGACTACCTCCAGCGCGTCCGCGACCAGCAGCAGGCCCTGGCCTCGTCGGGCGGCGGCACCGGCAGCGGCGGCCTCGGGAACTGGACCGGCGGAGCGGGCAGCGGCGGCCCGGGGAACTGGACCGGCGGCAACGGCAGCGGGGGCCTCGACGGCGGCTCGCGCTGGTCGGGCTCCGACCCGGCCTCCTGGACCCTCGACCCGGGCACCGTCGACGGCACCTCAGGCACCGGCTCGCTCGGCCTCTACCCCGGGCTGTTCGGCTCCGGCGGCACCCAGGAGGGCATCGGCGGAGCCGGCGCGAACGGCTCCCGGATCGTCGGCACCGCCAGCGGGCTCGGCCCCCGGGCGCTGGAGAACGGCGGCCCGGTGCCCACCGTCGGCAAGGGCGCCATGGCCGGTTCCGCGGCCGCGGCGGAGAAGGCCGCGGCGAGTCAGAAGGCCGCCGCCGAGCTCGCCGCGGAGGAGGCCGCCGCGCTGCGGGGCCGCACGGTGAACACCAGCGGCGCCGGCGGGATGCCCATGGTCCCGCCGATGGCCGGCGGCATGGGCGGGACGGGCCAGGGCGAGAAGGGCCGCCAGCGGACCACCTGGCTGGCCGAGGACGAAGAGGTCTGGGGCACCGACACCGGTGCGGTCAGCGGCGTGATCGGCCGCTGAGACCCGGCCGGCGATTCGAGAGTGGAGAGGGAGACACGGAGATGACGTTCTCGATCGAGCAGCACCTCGCGCAGGCGATGGCTGCCCTGGAGGAACAGCAGGCCAGGATGGCCGAGACGGCGCGCGAGCTGCAGGCCGCGACCGCCTCGGCGACGTCCAAGGACCGGATGGTCACCGCGCAGGTCGGCTCGCAGGGCGAGGTGCTCGCGCTCACCTTCCACACCACCGCGTACCAGGAGATGGCCCCCGCCCAGCTCGCCGCCGTCCTCAAGGACGTGCTGAACGAGGCCAAGGCGCGGATGGGCGAACAGATCACCCGGTCCATGCGGGCCTTCGACGGGGTCGGTGAATCGCTGCGGCTGGCCGTCGCCGGCGAGGGGGAGGACGAACTCCTCTCGGTGGTGAGTGGCCTCGACCTGGACGCACTGCTGGCGCCGCTCACCGCCATGCGGCCGGGCGCCGACGCGGCCCGGCCCTCCCACCGGCAGGAGGAGTTCAATGGCTAAGCGGCTGATGAAGCTCGAGGACCTCAAGTCCGCGTTCGGCAAGTTCGACGAGATGTCGGAGCTGGTCGAGAAGGTCAAGGTCGAGATCGTCGAGGTCGGAGCGAAGAACCGCACGGCCGCCGGATCCGACCAGATCGGCAAGCAGTACCACGAGAAGGTCGACGAGCCGACGGAGAACCTGACCAACCTGGTCGACGGCATCCGTAACAAGCTGCTGAGCATCTCCCGGCACGGCCAGGACACCGCCGACCTGTTCGATGCGACCGACCAGCACGCCACCGACCTCGTGAAGTGAGCCTCCCCCGGCGCCACTGAGGCGTGTCCGGCAGGCGCCCTCCCCACCCCGCACCAGCAGCTCCACGCCCGGAGGCTCCCCCCGCCATGGCCCACTCCACGCTCCAGGTCTCGCCCGGTGTCGCGTCGTTCTTCCACATCCTCACCGGGATGCCGTGGCCGGAGTCCAAGGAGGGGGAGCTGCGGGACGTCCGCGACGACTACCAGGCGCTGTCCGAGGACCTGCCCAAGCTCAGGGAGTACATCGCCGAGCTGGTGGCGGTGTGCCAGCAGCAGTTCGAGGGTGAGGCGGCGGACGCCTTCACCCGCGAGATGGGCCGGTTCATCGGCAGCTCGGGTGAGGACGACTACCTGACCACGGCCGGCAGGCTCTGCCACGAGCTGGGCGAGTTCGCGGGGAAGGTCGCGAACACCGTCGAGTACACGAAGTGGATGATCATCGGTCAGATCGTCCAACTGGTCATCGAGATCGCCCTGGCCATCTTCTGGGCCCCGTTCACCGGCGGCGCCTCGCTGCTCGCCGTCGAGGGCGCCAAACAGGCGGCGAAGGCGATCATCATCGCCCTGCTGAAGAAGCTCCTCCAGGTGATCCTCACCCACACCTTCTTCGGTGTCCTCGGCGCGCTGGTGCTCGACGGCATCATCCAGGGCGTCCAGTTCGCCCAGGGCAACCGGCACGAGTGGGACAAGGACCTCACCAAGCAGGCCGCGATCTTCGGCGCGATCAGCGGCGTGATCGCCGGACCGCTCCACCTGCTCGGCATGGGCCTGGGGAAGCTCTTCGGGATGGGGATCGGCAAGCTGTTCGTCCAGAAGGAGCTGGGCAACTCGCTGAAGGGCCTCGCCGGCGGCCTCGCCAAGGCCGGCGCCGGAGACCTCGGGAAGATCGGCGGCAAGGAGCTCGGCAACCTCGGGGGCAAGGAGCTGGGCAACGTCGGCGGCAAGGAACTCGGCAGCGTCGGCGGCAAGGAGGCCGGGGCGGGCGCCGGACACGCCCTCGGCGACGAGGCCGCCAACCGGTTCGCCGCCAGCATCGACAAGATCCTCCGGGAGAACTCCTCCTTCCTCGGCAGGGGCTTCACCGCCGGCGGCAAGAGCGGCGCCAACGCCGGCGCCCGGTTCACCGAGAGCCTGGCCACCTCCTTCGAGAAGCACCTCGGCGACGGCATCGGCAAGGACCTCGCCCGGCAGCTCGGCACCAGGTTCGGCGAGGCCTTCGTCGAGAAGTGGGCCAAGTCGCCGGAGAGCCGCGCGGCCCTCGCCACCGCCCTGCGCGAGATCGCCGAGAACTCCAGGGTGGCCAACGGCGAACTGCGCCTGCTCGCCGAGAAACTGCCCGAACTCGCCGGGCGCGTCGACAAGCTGAACACGATGTTCGTGCTCGGCCACGCGCTGGGCGAGCAGGTCAAGATGGGCGCCAACCAGTACCTCAGCGAGGGCTTCTACAACCTGATCTTCGAGCCGGAGCACCAGTTCACCGCCAGCGGTGCGAGCTTCCTCGCCGGCTTCCTGATGGGCGGCGCACGCCACCTGCTGCACGCGGCGGCCTCGCCCCTGATGACCAAGTACGTCAGGTTCGTCGACAGCCTCCAGCACGCCGACATCCCCCCGGGCGCCAGCAAGTACTTCGGCCCGCTGCACCCCCTGACCCTGCTCTCGCTGGCCACCAACCTGTCGGGCCACGCCGTGCCGTTCCCGGTGCCCAGGCTCGGTGAGCACGTCCCCGGCCCCACCGAGGGCGGCGGCGCGCACCGGACCGGCCTCGAGGGCGGCAGCACCACCTCGCTCACCCCGCCCCGCACCGAGGGCGGCGGATCGGCGAAGAGCGGCCCCGAGAACGCGAAGGAGACGGGCGGGAAGCCGTCCGTCTCGACGGAGTCCTCCTCCCGCGGCGGTGCGGACGGTAACGCGGGGTCGACCTCGCAGGGCGCTCGCGCGACCGCGGAGGGCGGCGGTGGCGGGAACGGGAACCCCAGGGGGAACGCGCCCGGCGACGGGAGCGGCAGCGGAAGCGGCGGCGCCGGCGGCAACCGGAAGGTCCCGGAGCCGCCGACCCGCCGCGCCACGGAGTCCGGGAACACGGCCACGACGGGCGACGGACCCAAGGCGGATCCGAAGGCTGACCCGAAGCCGGACCCGAAGGCTGACCCGAGGCCCGAGCGGAAGCCGCCGCACCCGTCCGGGGAAGGCGACGGTGACGGCCCGCCGCCCGGGACCCACCCCGACCCCGACGGCGGAAGGGGCCCCGAACCGGAAGGCCCCGGCCCGCAGAACGACCAGCCCAAGAAAGCCGAATCGCTGCAGGAGCAGCTGCGGCGGGCGTTCCTCGACCGCCAGGCGGAACTCCGGGACTTGCGGCGCCCGACGGCGGACAAGGCCTCCGAGGAGGCCGATCCGGTGGTGCCGTCCTCGGGTGGGGGGCACAGGTTGGACGGGGCGTCGCACGGGCCGCGTGGTGAGCGGGTGTCGGCGTTCCTGGATCGTCAGGCGGAGTTGAAGGGGGACCGGAAGCCGACCGCCGATTCGCCGTCGGAGAGCCCGCGTGGTGGCGGTGATGGCGGTGGTGAGGTGCCGCCGGTGGTGCCGTTCTCGGGTCGTGGGGATGGTTTGGGTGGGTCTGCGTCGGGGCCGCGTGGTGAGCGGGTGTCGGCGTTCCTGGATCGTCAGGGGGAGTTGAGGGGGGATGGGAGGCCGACGGCGGATTCGCCGTCGGAGAGCCCGCGTGGTGACGGTGGCGGCGGTGGTGAGGTGCCGCCGGTGGTGCCGTTCTCGGGTCGTGGGGATGGTTTGGGTGGGTCTGCGTCGGGGCCGCGTGGTGAGCGGGTGTCGGCGTTCCTGGATCGTCAGGCGGAGTTGAAGGGGGACCGGAAGCCGACCGCCGATTCGCCCTCCGAGGGCCCGCGCCGTGACGGCGACGACGGAAAGCCGCGGCCTCCGCGCAGGTCCAGGATCGTCGCGTTCAACGAGCTCAAGGAGAGGGACGGCGACGACTCCGGTGCCGTCGCGCCCAACAAGGGCTCCGGTGGCCGCGACCAGGCGGGTTCGGCTCCGTCCGAATCCGGTGTGCAGACCCGCCGGCAGTCCGAGGGCAGCCGGACGCAGGTGGTACCCGGGCCTGCCGGGCCCGAGCACCCCGGCGGCTCGGACACCCCCACGGCCCCGGACAGGTTCCCGGGTCAGGGGCACCGGTTGACGGACGGGCCCGGTGACGGCCCGCGGGAGGAGCGCCCGCCCGCGGCACCCCCGAAGGCGCGCGGCGACTTCCCCGGCCAGGGCCACGTCCTCGGGGGGAAGGACGCCACCCGCGACGGGCGGGCCACCGAGTCCGGTCAGCAGAGCGCGAGCCACCAGGCCGCCGAGCGCCGACGCGAGGAGCAGACGAACGACCCGCAGGCCCGCGAACGCGCCGCACAGCGGGCCCGGGAGGCCGCCGAGGCGGAGCAGCGCAGGGCCGAGCGGCAGGCGCAGCGGGAGGCCGACGCGACGGCCAGGGCCCGGGCGCGCGCGGAGGCCCTGGAGGAGCAGAAGCGTCTCCTCGCCGACGAGCAGGCCCGCGAGGAGCAGCGCGATGCCGATCGGCAGGCTGCCCACCGGGCGACGCGGGAGAGTGCCCGGCAGAGCCGGAAGGCTGCCGAAGAAGCCGACTGGCAGCGGCTGTTGGCTGACCTGCGGGACAAGTCGGGCGGCAGCTCCGGCGAGCACGGGGACCTCTCGCTCGCCGATGCCCGCGCCCTGCTCGCCCGGTACGAGGCGGACGGACTGGCAGACCCCTGGCACCGGCTGGCCGCCGAACTGGGTGTGAACGTCGAGTCGTTGGCCCGTCGAGGCTTGATGCCGGACTTCCCCCGTGGCAGCGGCGAACGGGATCGGTCCGACGCCGCCTCCGAAGTCCGACGGACGGTGGCGAGGCACCTCCTGGGGGAGGACGACGACAGCGTCTACGGAGAGGATGACGACAGCGTCTACGACGAGGACTTTGACAGCACCGACGACGAGTACGACGACGACTACGACGACGACACGACGAGCTTCTCCGGACGGGCCAAGAAGCCCGCGGTGACCACGCCTCCCACCTCACCGGCGGCGATCCTCACCCGTGGCATCGACGGTGCGGGCGGCACGGTCACCCGGGACGCACTGGACGAGGTCGCGCGCGAGCTGGCCGAGGAGCCCACCACGACCGGTGACCCTGCCGTGGTGCCGCCCGGCGAGGAGTCCTCGGCATCCGCGCCCTCCTCGCGGGAACGGCTCGCCGCCGGTGCACTCTTGAAGATCCACGACGACCTCTACCACCGGGACGTGGCCCCGGAGGCGATCACGCGCGACCTCGACAGGGTCAGGGCGCTCCGGCGACTGGAGCAACTAGCCCGCGACCACTACCGGATGAGGGTCGCCTACCTGACCGGCGGCTGGCTGGCGGGCATGGCACACGACCTGCACGGCCTGCCGGACCGGCAGCGCCCGTCGCCGGAGCACCTGAAGGCCGTCGTGGACGCGATCCGAGCGATCGATCCGTCCCTGAGCGGGTCCGCCTTGCGGGATGCCCTGCTGAAAGTCCTGCTCCCGGCCGCGCTGCAGGGGGAGCAGTCGGCGTCCGGCGAGACGGCCGCGCCGCAGACGCTCCCCGAGCCCCTCTCCGAGGGCGCCGGTGAGGCGAAGGAGGAGCCGGACAAACGGCAGAAGCGCTATCAGACCCGCCCCTTGACCACGTCCGGAGGCGTCACGGTCGGCCTGTTGCTGCGGGCCCGGGCCTGGCCCGACGAGCTGCCCGCCGTGGCCGATGACGTGCGCAGCGTCTATCACTGGTCCTCGCCGGTGAAGCCCGTCGACGGGCCGTACCAGCCGGTGGAGCGGAGCGTGGCGGCTCCGGACGTCACCGCGGAGGGCGCGGCGGCGGAGAGCCTGCCGAGCGCCACGACCGCCGTGCAGGCCGGGAAGAAGGCCAGGTCCGCGAAGCCGGAGAAGCCCGCGAAGCCTGAGAAGGCTGCGAAGCCCCCGAAATCGACGAAGCCGGCGAAGGACGCCGAGGACGGGAGCGACCCGGAGGATCAGGACGCCAAGGAGCAGAAGAACAAGAACTACAGCCTGACCGAGATCACCGGGCACGAGCCCTTCCTCCTGCTGATCCCCACGAAGCTGTCGGACCTCGACCCCGACGACCTCGCCAAGGCCGTGGCGGCCGACCTGCCGGGCGACGTCCTCGCCCCGGAGACCCCGCTGGTTCTGGTCGGACCCTCCGACCTCGGCACGGACCTGGTGTTCCCGCGGGCGCTGGCCGCGGCGACCGGACGGACGGTGTGGACCAGTTCGGTGGCGACGACGTTGACGGACGGCCAGATCCGGGTCCGGGGAAGGCTGCGCTCCGACCTGAAGGGCAAGGGCGGGGCGAAGGCCGAACGGGGCTTCTGGATCAAGGAGGTCCCGCCGGATCCGACGATGCCGGAGGCGCCCGAGGGTTCCAGCATCCCGACCAAGGGCGTCACCAAGGAGAACGGGCGCCGGGTCGACGCGAAGAAGCCGGACATCGTCGACGAGGACGACCTCGACAGTCAGCCCATCCTCTTCCCGCTGGGCAGGCAGTCGGGCGGCCGCTTCTTCCGGGACGACTCGCTCACCCGGGAGTGGGAAGCAGTGCGTGACGGCTTCGATCCGACCAGTCCGCACTTCGAGTACCTGTCCTCCGACTTCCGGGACAATCCCACGCTGGCGGCCGCGTCGGACGATCCGGACCTCGGCTCCATCGGCCTCGTCCCCTGGGACGTCTCGGCGCCGATCTACACCGTCATGACGCACGCCACGCACCTGGCGGCCATACTGCCGACGCTGTCCGGGCAGCCGGCCAACGGGAACAAGAAGAAGGTGTACGTCTCGGGCACGGGGCTCGGCCAGGTCGTGCGTCGGCGCCCCAGCTTCCGGCGAATGCCGCCGGACACGCAGATCGTGCTGCTCGCGTGCCAGGCGGGAGCCCTGGGCGACAGCGGGAAGGCGGTCGCGCAGGAGCTCGCCGAGGCCACCGGCCGCGTGGTCTGGGCGTCCACGACCACCATCCACGTGGCCGTCGGACAGCGTGTCGCCCAGCTCGGCATCCTCAGCGACGAACACGGCACGCGCGGGCGCTGGGTCAAGTTCGTGCCGGGGACGGAGCCGGACACGGAGCGGGGCTCGCACCCGCCCGTCGAGCCGGAATCGACCAAGAAGACCAGGAAGTCCAAGGACTCCCGGCGTGTCGGAGGGCTCGGCGGGTTCCTGCAGGACGACCAGCCGTCATCGGACGGGCCGGAGGCAGGGCCGGGCCACCGCGTGGTGCGGCGGGTGACGCGGGCGGACGGGTCGTCCTTCGACGTCCTGGAGACCCCGGGCGACGGCGACTGCCTGTTCACCGCGGTGCTGGCCGGCGCGGACCGCCGGCTCGGCCCCTGGGAGCACCGTGACCTCGGTGCCCGGGACGCCCGCAGGGTCGTCTCGCACTGGTTCCGGGGCCCGGCGGGCGCCCCGCTGCGGGAGAGCATCGACTCCCGGGAGCAGAGCCCGCTGCACTTCCTGCTCGACGATCTGACGGAGCGTCAGGTGCGGGCGATCGCCGGAACGGCGTTCGACGGCGTGGGTCGGGAGGACCTGGTCGAGCACCTGCGGGCGGTCTTCGCCGCCGGGGCGCCCGCGGCGGACGCGGACGCCGCCTGGAGCCGGATGCTGGAGCAGCTTCCCGCGCTCGCAGGGACGTTGTGGGTGCACGACGGTGACACCGATCCCCGGCGGCTGACCCTCGCGGACCTCCGCGACCAGCCGCTCAGCCTCTTGGTGGACATGGCGGTGCGCAACCGGTCGCTGTGGAGCAGCCGTTTCTACGACGAGATCGCGCAGGTCGTCGCGCACGCCCTGGCCGTGCGCCTGGTGGTGCACGACGACCACGGCAGGTCCTTCGTGCTGAACCCCGAGGCCGCGCGGACCGTCGACGTGCACCGCTCCAACCCCGCCGACATCCGCGGCGCGCACTACAGCGCGCTCACCTGGGTGACCCGCCCGGCGGGTCCACCGAACGAGCCGGTCCAGGAGAGCCACGGGCACGAGCCGTCGCAGCACGAGCCGCCGAAGCACGAGCCGCCGAAGGAGGCGGACACGCCGCAGGAGGACCGGCTCCAGGGGGACGAGAACCCCGAGGAGGAGCACCACGAGGGGGAGGAGCCGACCAAGCCGCCCGTCCCCCCGCAGGAGCAGCCCGCCACCGTCCCGGCCCCGACCCCGCTCCCGACTCCGCTCCCGCCCCTGCCCGCCCCGCCCCGCCGGATGACCGAGGAGGGATGGATCAGCGCGGGCGACCGCGTGGTGCTGGTCCACGGTGCGAACGGCCGGGTCGTGGAGGCCGTGCTCGCGCACCTGCCGGCGGGCGTGTCGGCGGGCCGGCGCGAGGAGATCCGGAAGCGGCTGGCCGAGCAGCTCGACGTGCGCACCCTGCAGCCCCACCTGTCCCGGATGACCAGGGGCGACGACCTGCTGCTGCCGCTGGACCTCGGCGGTGGGCCGGGCCTGCTGCGGGTCGGTGCCACGGTGGTGCGGGCGGTCACCGCGCACCGGACGGAGAAGTTCGAGTTCGAGGACGGCGGTGACTCGTCCGCGGGGACGGGCGCGCTGCGCGAGAGCCGCACCCGGTGGGCCGGGGGGCTGGTGGTCAGCGGGAAGCCGGCCTCGGCCGTCGGCGTGACCGGTCCGGCGACCCGCGTCGCGGAACGCGCCGAGGGGACGGCGGTCGCCTCGACCGGGCGGCTGACGCACCGCAGCAAGACGGCGGAGCCGGTGCTGTGGGTCGACGCGGAGATCCTTCTCGACCTCGACTTCTCCGCCGTCCCGGGCGTGCGCACACCGGCCCGCCCGCTGTCGCGGACCCCGGTGGTGGCGGCCGCCCCCCGGCCCGGGCAGGAGGGACCGGTGTCGGTGCGGCTGTCGGCGCGGGTCGTCACCCCGGCCGCGGAGGCCGGCGGTGACGCGCCGTCGCCGACGACCCACCACGCCCCGCCGGCCCGGGTGCTCCGCACGGCGACGCTGGGCGGGATGGACGTGGTCAAGGACGTCCGCACCCGGTACGGGCGCGGCGACCGCGCCGACGGGCACACCGCCCTGTTCGGGCCCGCGGACGCGGACACCGGGCTGGAGGCCTTCGGTCGGCGGCGGTTCGGCGACGACTGGCCCGCGGTGCGGGCCGAGCTCCTCGCGCAGCTCGACCTGCCCAGTCTGCAGGCGCAGCTCAGGGCGATGACCGCGGGGGAGCCGCTGGAGGTCCCGCTGGCGGAGGGCCGGGGCAGCGTCCTGGTCTCGGCGACGGTCCTGGAGCTGGTGCACCTGCGCAACACCGACCCGAGCGAGTTCAACACCGGTGCCGACGCGACGGGTGCCGTCACCTCCTCCAGCACCAGGGCCGTGACCCTGGGGCTCGGGTTCTCGGCCAAGGTCTCCGGAACCGGGAAGGACGATCCCGTCAGCGGCACGGGCAGCGGCGTGCTGACCGGGCAGCGCGGCAGCGACCGGAACACCGTCGGGCAGAACGCGCAGCGGACGGGTGCGGCGCTCAAGGCCAAGGTCCCGGGCGCGATCTTCGACGGCGTCGTCCGGCTCTCGCTCGCCCACCGGGACCGGACCGGCGCCGTCGGCCCCGACCGGGCGAGGGCGGACCTGGGGTTCCAGGTGCTCTTCCAGGCCGCGGAGTGCGAGGCCGGCGAAGCGGGGCGGACGTTCCGCACCGACGACGAGCCCGGGCCGCTCCGGGCGCCCGTGCTGCCACCCGGCACCACCGCCCGGATGCCCGCGCCCCAGGTGTGGGGCCCCGACCCGGCCCACGGCCGCACCGGGCTGCCGACGGGCGCCGTCGTGCTCGACGTCCTCCCGTCCGGCCCCCAGGACGGTCCTGACGCGCTCCCCGGGTTGACGGACGTCCTGGAGGGCCTGGGCCGGCGCACCTTCGGTGCCGAGGGCTGGACGGCGCTCGGCCCGGCCGTGCGCGGGGCCTTCCGCCGCGAACGGCTCGCGGCACTGCTCCCGGGGATGAGCCACGGCATCGACCTGCGTTCGCCGCTGCTGGTGCGGGCCGGGCAGCCGGACGCCCTGGTGCTCGCCGGCGCCGAGGTCCGGCGGCTGGCCTACGTCCGGGCGTTCGACGAGGCCGAGCTGAACATCGTGAACGAGTGGACGGCCGGCAGCGGGGACCGGCGCAACACCTTCCGCTCGGCGGCCGGCCGGCTCCAGGGCGGCCCCCGGTTCCCTGCGGCCGACACCACCGTCGCGGCCACCGGCGGAGGCGGCTACGCCGCGCGCTCGCGCCGCGGCGACCGGGCCGCGGACAGCGCCGGCGGCTCCGCCAACGCCAAGTTCGCCGAGCCGATGGTCGTCTACCTGGCCGACGTCGAGGTCGACGTCAGGGTCGCGCACGACGGTGCCGGCGCACCGACCGCGTCCGAACGGGCCGTCGTCCGGGCCCTGCTGGCGCTCCCCAGGTCCCTGACGACGCCGCACCCGACCGCGGCGGACGGCGGCCCGTCCCGCCTGGTCTTCACCCGCCCCGACGTCCCGCCCACCGGGCAGGGCGAGGAGGCCGGCGGGCAGCAGGCCCCCGGCGACCACCCGTCGCCGGGCGAGCACCAGCCCTCCGGCGACCAGCAGGCCGACGTCCGCCCTCCCGCCGTGCCGCCCCGCCCGGTCGAGCCGCTCGCCGTGCAACCCCCGGACCGGGTCACCCGGACCGGGGAGCTCGGCGCCTCCGACCCCGTCCTCGGACTGCACGACGTCCGGGCCGTCCTGGACGCCGTGGGCGCCCGGCTCCGGCCGGTCTTCGGCCGGCACTGGGCCTGGGTCGAGGCCGCGCTCGCCCCCCACCTCGACGAGACCTCGCTGCGCCCCCGGCTGGCGGCCCTCACCACCGGCGCCGGGTGGACGGTGACCGTCTCGCACCGGGGCTACACCGCCGAGGTCCGGCTCCTGCGCGCCGCGGCGACCATGCGGGAGTACCGGGGCCTGATCGAGAAGTGCGAGTTCGAGCGCGGCGGCGAGACCGTCTCCTCCACCGGCACCCTGCGCGACACGCGCGGCGGAGCCACCGCGACGGCGGCGGTCGACGGCACGTTCCCGCACGTGGCGGTGACGCTGAGCCAGACCTCCGCCGCCCACGGGACGGTGGGCACCACCCGCGACACGGTGACCAGCCGTTCCGAGAAGGAGAAGACCGTCGAGCGGGCGGCCCGGTTCACGGGGGACGTGACCGTCGAGCTGTCCGTCGTGGTGACGTCGAACCGGCCGTCCGTGCTGGTCGGCCGGGCCGTCCGGCAGCGGCTCGCCGACGCCTCCGGTCCGACGACCGCCGTCACCGGGATCGACGTGGTCTTCCCCGTCCGCGAACTGCCCGTCGACCCGAAGACGGGGCTGGCCCCGGCGCCCGCCGAACACCGCTCGGTGCCCCGGCGGATCGTCGACTCCGGGGTGCTCGGCGGCTCCGACGTGCTGCTGCGGGTCTGGGCACCGGAGCCCCGGGCCCTCCCCTCCGGGCACGACCGGCCCACCCCGCAGCCGGACCGCGGACCGGCGCCGCAGCCCGGGCCGGTGTCTCGGCAGCCGGCGCCGCAGCCCGTGCCTGTGCCTCCGCAGCCCGGGTCGGGACACCGCCCGTCGCTGCTGGACCAGCTCGACCGGCCGGGCCGGAGCGTCTACGGCGCCGGCTGGGAACGGGTGCGGAGCACGCTGGAACCCCTCCTCCGGGCCGGCGCCGTGCAGTCCAGGATGCGCGCGCTGATGGCCGGCCAGGAGCACTTCGTCAAGGTGCCCGGCGGCACGGTGGTCCTGCGCTGGGCCGGTGTGCGGGAGATCCGGCACACGGCGGACACGACGGAGACCGAGTTCGCCGCCGGCGGCGCCGGTGGCGTCGCCCAGGGCGGCCCCGACGGCCGGACCGGCCACAACACGGCCACGGACGACGGAGTCGCCGGGCGGTTGGTGGTCACCACGGACCCGGTGGGCGCGCTGCCCGTCTCCCTCGTCCTCGGCGGCACGCTGAGCCACGTCCGGGGCCAGGAACGGATCACCGAGCACGACGGCGCCGGACGGACCGGCACCGCCACCAAGACCAAGGTCCCCGGCAGCGTCTTCACGGGCACCGGCGTGCTCCAGGTGGAGCTGCGCCGCAGGGGCAGGCCCCGGCCCGTCCGCGGCACCCTCCCGCCGGCGGCCCGCGCCGAACAGCAGCGCCAGCGCGCGCTCCGCCCGGCCGCCGGCCTGCCCGCGGGCGCGCCCCTGCCCCGGCCTTTCGTCGAGGAGCTGGACCGGCAGAACCAGCGGATCCGCGACGCGGCCCGCTCCGCGCCGACGCCACGGCCGGTGCCGGATGCGGACCGACGGTCCGGGCGTGCGCGCCGGGCGGTCACCACCACCGTCGAGTTCGGCTTCGACGTGCTGCTGGAGACCTCCGACACCCAGGTGGTCGGGACGCCGGCGCAGGCGCGCCACCGGGCCCCCGACACCGGCGAGGAATCGCTGCGGGCGCCGCGCGGGGCCGTCCCGACGACCACCCACCTCGTGCCGCCCCGGGAGGTGTGGAGCGGGCTCGGCGCCGAGGACCTGCTCGTGGACCTCCCCGACGTCGGCTCGCTGCGGAACCTGCTCGGCACCCTCGGCCGGAACCTGTTCCGGCTGGACCCGGACTCGGCGGACGCACGCCGGCTCCGGCGCGCCTTCGACCGCGGGACCCTCATCGACGTCCTGCCCGACCTGACGGCGGGCGGGACGCTGGTCCGCACCGTCCGGCTGGGCTTCGTCGACACGGTGAGCGTGACCGCGCGGGCGGAGCTGGTCGCACTCGGCCGGGGCCGCGAGGAGCCGAAGTCGGAGATCTCCCAGTCCGCCGAGGTGTCGACCCGGTTCACCGAACGCGCGCTGGCCTCCCGGATGACCCAGCTCATGGGCCAGTTCGGTCTGGAGTTCTCCAAGGTCAAGGGCAAGATCATGGGCGGCATCACCTTCGGCGGCGGCGCGGGGCGCCGCACCGGAGGCGAACGCACCGTCGCCGAGAGGTCCGTGACGAACTCCAAGTTCCCCGAGCCGCTGGTGCGCTTCGAGGGGTACGCCAAGTTCACCTTCTCCTTCCAGCACCGCACCGGACCCTGGTCGTGGCGGCCGCACACCGTCGTCGGCGACGTCCCGGTGCTGGTCGCCGTCCCGAAGCGGTCGGTCACCCGGCAGCACACCGGCCCCGACGACACCTACTTCACCCCGGACAACTGGCTCACCGGCCGCCGGCCGTCCGACCCCTACGACCTGCCGCCCGACCAGGAGGAGGAGACCGGACCGCCCGTCCCGGACGCGTCGGCGAACGACCTCGCAGGACGGATCGCCGAGACCCTCGGCCGCGTCCCGAGCCCGCCGGAGCCACCGGGCGACCGGACCGGGGGCAGTGCCGGGGGCAGCGCAACGGAGCTCGCGGCGGCGCAGCGGGCGGCCGAAGAGGCCGAGGCGGCGAGGTCGGCGGAGTTGGCCCGGCAGCAGGCGGAGCAGGCTGAACGGGAGGAGTTGGCGCGTCAGCAGGCGGAATTGGCCGAGAAGGCTGAGCTCGCCAGGTTGGCGGAGTTGGCCCGGCAGCAGGCGGAGCAGGCTGAGCGGGAGGAACTGGCCAGGCAGCAGGCCGAGTCGGCCAGGCTCGCGGAGCTGGCGCGCCGGCAGGAGCAGGCGAAGCAGGACGAGCGGGACAAGGAGGCCGTCACCGAACCTCTGCCGGTGGTGCCCCGCCCCGACGCCTCGCCCGAGCCCGAGCCGCTTCCCGAGCCCGAGCCGCTTCCCGAGCCCGAGCCGCTTCCCGTGCCCGAGCCCGAGCCGGTTCCGCCGACGCAGGTTCAGGAGACTCCGCCGGCGGAGGCCTTCCTGGTGCTGGGTCCGCAGGAGCGTCTGCTGACGCTGGACTCGCTCGCGCCCGGGGCACGTCGCGAGCTCGCGGCCGACCCCGACTTCGTCGGGACCCTCCGGGAGCGCCTGCTGCCGGAGGAGTTCGCGGTGGTCGCCGCCCGCCTGCTGGTGGACGTGGACCCGGGGGTGCACCGGCCGGTGGCCGCCCGGCAGGCCGCGCACGCCCAGTTGGAGCGGATGCTGGGCAACCCCGACGTCGCCGCGGACCTGCTGAGGCGAGGGGTGCGGGTGGTGGTCGTGCCGAACGACGTCCCGGTCACCGAGGTCGACGGCTTCCGCCATCTGGCCGGCAGTGCCGCCGGGGGCGCGGCGGGAGCGTTCCGCCGCTGGCACGACGTGCGGGGCGCGACCGAGGGCCGGTACGTCGCCGTGACCGCGGAGAACCTGCTCGGCGAGGACACCTCGGTCGGCGAGGCGGCGGGCTTCGAGGACGGCTACTCCACCGCCACCCACGAGTTCGCCCACGCCCTCCACGCGTTCGCCCTCACCGACGAGGAGCGCGAACGCATACGGGAGGTCTTCCTCGACAATCACATGGCCGACACCCTGAGCGGGCTGTTCGACACCGAGTCGACGGCGGCCTGGCCCGACGGGCCGGTGCACGACCTGGGCGGGCACCTGGTCGGCAACTACTCGTCGACGGACGAGCACGAGTTCTTCGCCCAGCTGACCAACACCTACCTCGGCACCAACCACGGCCACGACCCGGACACCGACCGGCCGCGCAACAACGGTGCCGGGTGGGTGCGCGACCACCTGCCCACCCTCCTGCCGGTCCTGGAACGGCTCTACGGGGAGCGCCCGGACAGTGGCCGCCCGGTACCGGCGAACCCGGTCCGCGAGACCTCCGCGGACGACGCGATGCTGCGCGGCTTCCGCGAGTTCGTGCACGGTGTGGAGGGCGTGGGGCATCCGGAGGAGCAGCCGCTCGGGGACGATCCGGACGCGGCCCCGGAGGCGCCGGACCACTCGGCGTCGATGGCCGATCTGGTGCAGCAGGCGCTCAACCCGGTCGTGGGCGCCTCGGCGCACCCGGCCTCCCGGGGCGGACGTCCGCAGGGCCAGGGCCAAAGCCAGGAGCAGGGCCAAAGCCAGGAGCGGGGCCGGGGCCGGGGCCGGGGACATCGCGGGAACGACGCGGGTCCGCCGGCACCGACCGAGACGACGCGCGGCGGCCGAGGCGGGTCCGGCGCCGGTCGCGGCCGTGGCCGCGGGGCCGACGTCGGCACCGGCAACACCGGCCACCCCGCGTCGGCGCCGTCGACGCGCGGTCGCGGTCGCGGCGGCCGGGGCGGGGGGACCGTGGCACGTGGCGGGAGCCGTCCGCTGACGAACCAGGACCACATGGCCCGGGTGGAGGACCGGGACGGCGTGGCCTACGTCGTCAAGGGCACGCCGGGTACGGCGGGTCACACCGCGTTCCCGCTGGAGCTGCGCCCGCCCAGCCTGGACGCCCGGCTCGGGGAGGAGACGGACTCGCTGCGCGGCGCCTTCGGCCGGGCCCTGGACCGGATGTCCCGCGTCATGATGGGCGCGGACCGGTTCGGTGTCGGCCTGTCGTTCAAGGTGACCGGAACGCCGCACATCGCCCTGACCGTCATCGACGGGGTGGTCCACGTCGCGGGCAACTCCGGTATGTCCAAGGAGAAGCAGGACAGTGCGAGGAACCGTCTGTCGAGTCTGGACGACGTTCCGAACCCGGCCATGAACCACGACCTGGGGAAGCTCCGCGCGATCAGGGACGGTCGGTACCGGCGCAAGGGCGACGACGTCGACGACGCCGCGGGTCTGGACGCGGTGCGCAGGGCGCTGATCGACCCGAGCCGCATCAACTGGAGGCCCAACGAACGCGCCGAAGCCGGCTGCGTGCACGGAGAGATGGACCTCCTGAACGTGGTGCAGGAGCAGATGCGGAAGGAGTTCGAAGCCGCGAGGAAGGCGGAGGAGGAGCGCAAGACGAAGGAGGCGGAGGAGACCGCGGAGCGGGAGGCCGAGTCGGAGCAGGAGCCCGGGGAGGAGACCGAGGAGACGGCCGGGGAGTCCGGCGACGAGAGCTCCACCCACGAGGACGACCCGGCCGCCGGGAGCAGCAGCGGCACGTCACGGGCCCGGGACAAGGGCAAGCAGCGTGCGGAGGAGCCGAGGCTGAAGCCCTGGCCGATCGGCGGCCGCAAACGCGACTGCATGGCCTGCCACTGGGCCCACGCCGTCTTCAACGAGTACATCGCCAAGGATCTGGGCTTCGTCGTCGTGACGGGCGGCACGCACGGGAAGATCTTCGGCAACTGGGCCGCGCCGGAGTGCCTCATGAAGCACGAGCAGGCGCGGGCGGCACTGACGGCGAAGATCACCGGGACCTCGGTGCAGGTGAAGGGCAAGCAGCAGTCCCTGCTGTTCGGTACGGACGGGAGGATCACTGCTCCGGAGGGCTACACGCCGCCACTGGGGCAGCACGACGAGCCGTACCTGTCGGACTCCGAGCCGGGGGAGGTCAGCGAGGAGTCGGACGCGGAGGGCACGGACAGCGAGGGTCAGGACACCGGGGAACAGGACACCGGGGAACAGCGCGAGGAGAACACGGCCGGGGACACCACGACGGAGGAGCCCGCAGCGGAGAACACCGCTGCCGACGACACACCCACCGGTCAGCCGTCCCCGGCACCGGTGCCGACCCCGACGCCCGTCCGGCCCCCGACCGGTGGCGACGTTCCGCGCGGCGGTGGCCGTGGTGGCCGGGGCGCGCCCCGGGGCGGTGGCCGGGGTGGGCGTGGCCGGGGCGGGACCGGTGGCGGCGGGGAGCCGCCGGTCGTCTGACGAGTTCGCCGGGTGCTGAACCTCCCGGTGCGCTCCGGCCGTCGAGTCGGGTGGACGCGTCGTTCCGGCCGACCCGACCGGGTCCGGGCCGGCGGCGGGTCCCTGCCGAGGATCGTCGTCGAGGGCCAGGGGGCCAGGGTGGGCAAGGACCGGAGCGGCCGGGCGAGCCGGACCGAGGGGTCGGAGGGCGCCGGGATCCAGCTGCCCGCCGTGGCGTGGGTCGTGCCCGAGGAACTGGCGTCCCGTCAGGCGGTCTCCGCGGCGGGCGCTGCCGCGGTGGCGGTCGGGGCGGTCGCCGAGGAGGCGCCCGAGGCCGGGGTGAACGCGAACGAGGCGAAGGCCGCTCCCGCCTCCGGCGCGGCTCCCGCACTGCCCGACCCGGACCCGGCGCCGGCTGCCACGGCGTCCCCGACCCGAGCCGCCACCACCCCCGCCACCGCGACGTCCCCCGCTACGACGTCCCCCGCTACGACGTCCCCCGCCGCGGCGGCCGCCACCGCCGCCAGCGCGCCCGCCGGGGTGAGCGCCGTCCCCGGCGAGGCGCCGGGCGAGGAGGAGGAGAGCGGCGGCCCCCGCCGGATCTCCCGGCCGATGGTGGCCGCCGCGGTGATCGCGGGTCTGGTGCTGGTCGGTGTGCCGCTCGGCATCGCGAAGTTCGGCGGGGAGGACCCGGGGCCGTCCGGCGCGGAGGGCCCGCCGCCCGCCGGGTACACGCAGCAGGACGGCGGCAACGGGTTCGTCCCGGGTGCCGACGCGCACGGGAACGTGCCGGCCGAGCAGCCCGTGGCGGCCGGTCAGCCGGTCGACGCCGCGGGCCCGCCGCCCGGTGACGGCGCTGCGGCGGCGGCCGGTGGTGCGGCCGCCGCCGGCGGTGCCCCGGTGGACCAGGGCGCCGGTGGCGGGCAGTCCGTGCCGTTCGCCGGCCGGGTGGCCGCAGGGGGCCCCGCACCGGCGGCGACGACCGGCAAGCCGGACGCAGCCCGCACCTCCGGTGGCGCCCCGGCCGGGCAGGGCGGTGGCGGCGCCGGGGCACCGCAGAGCCAGCCGCAGCAGGGCCAGGCGCCCCAGCAGCCGCCGGCCGCGCAGCAGCCGCCCGCGGCCCCGCAGCCCGCCCCGCCGGCCCCCGCCCCGCCCGCGGCCAAGCCCGCCCAGCCGGCGCCGCCCCCGCCGCCGACCTACGCGGCCGTGGCCGGACCGTCGTGCGGCGGCAGCACCACCACGCAGTCGTACGGCTGGTACGACAACGGGCAGTCGGGGTGGCGCACCAACTCCGGCGGCTACTCGGGCGACGGCTGCAACGGGTCCTACTACTCGGTGCCGATGTCGGGCGACGCCAAGGACGACGGCAACTCGGTGGTCTGGACGTTCAACACCGCGCCGGTCACCACGGGCAGCTGCAAGCTGTCGGTCTACGTGCCCGGCAGCGGGGACGTGAAGGCGGTCGGCGGCGCCCCGACGTACTACTCCGTGCAGAACAAGTCGGCGCCCGGCACCGGGACGATCGACTCGTTCACCGTCAACCAGGTCTCCAGCCGGGGCCAGTGGGTCTCGGTGGGGACGTTCCCGCTCAGCGGCGGCAAGATCGCCGTGATGCTGCACACCCGGGGCCTGGACTGGTCGGGTTCCACGAAGACGTACGCCCACCACGCCGCGTCCGCGGTCCGGGCGTCCTGCACGGGCTGACCCCCGGCCCGCCCCGCCCGGACGGCCCGCCCCGCCCGCCCTGCCTGCACCGCCCGCCCTGCCTGCACCGCCCACCCGGCCCGCCCGACGGCACGACGCCACCCGGCCCGGCCCGCACCACGGCCCCCGGGCCACGAACGACGGAGGAGAACGCACCATGATCCGCCATGTGCTGACGGTCAGCGCGGAGCAGCACGACGGCGGCGGCTACCGCACCATCGGCGCCGCGCTCGACGCGGCCCGCAGCGGCACGGTGATCAGCGTCCGTCCGGGCCGCTACGAGGAGAACCTGGTGATCACCAAGATGGTGACCATCACCGCCGAGGAGGCCCGCGGCAGCGTCCGGATCTCCCCCCGGCGCGGCGCGGTGGTGCAGGTGGTGGCCGAGGCGGTCCAGCTGACCGGGCTGGTGCTCCAGGGCCGGGACGAGGAGCTGCCGGCCGTCGACGTCCCGCGCGGGCAGGCGGCCCTGGACGACTGCGAGGTCGTCGGCAACTCGTGGACGGCCCTGTTCACCCGTGAGCAGGGGGCGCTCGCCATGCGCGGCTGCCGGGTCGTCAACCCGGCCGGCGCCGGGATCGTCGAGACGTCCACCGGGACCAGCGTGATCGAGGACTGCGTGGTCGAGCACCTCGGCAGCTCCGCCGTGGTGATCGGCGAGCGGGCCGACCCCGTCGTCCGCAACTGCGTCCTGCGCGACGCCCGCGGCAACGGCGTCTGCGCCAACGGGGAGGGCCGCGGCACCATCGAGGACTGCGAGATCTCCGCCACCGACAAACCGGGGATCGCGCTGGAGGAGCACAGCAGCACCCGGGTGCTGCGCACCACCGTGCGCGCCGCGCCGATCGGGGTCTTCGTCGACTCCGCCGCCCGGGTGCTGCTGGAGGACTGCACGGTCGAGGACATCCGCGGCCACGGCCTGGTCCTGGCGGGCGGCACCGATCCGCTGGTGCGGCGCTGCCGCACCGCGCGCACCAAGGGCCACGGCATCCACGTCACCGGGCGTTCCCGGGGCGGCTTCGAGGGGTGCGAGGTGCTCGCCCCGGAGCTGGCCGGCATCCTGGTCGACGAGGCCTCCAGCCCGGCCCTGACCCGCACTGTCGTGCGTGACGGCGGCGCCGCGGGCGTCGAGCTGGTCGGCGAGAGCGCCGCCGAGTTCGACCGGCTGGAGGTGCGTGGCGCGGCCGGCGCGGGGGTGAGCGTGCGCGACGGCGCCAACCCGCTGCTGCGCCGGCTGGACGTCACCGAGGTGCGCGGCCACGGCGTCGAGGTGCTGCGGGAGGGGCGCGGCCGGCTGGAGTCCTGCGTCCTGGCCGCCACCGGGCTGGCCGCTCTGCGGGTCGCCGACGGCGGCAACACCCAGGTGGGCGGCACCACCGTGCGCGGCACGGCCGGCGGCCGGGCCGCCGGAGGCAAGGGGGCCGCGGCTCCGGGCGGCGTCCCCGGGGTCGAGGTCGGACACGGCGGCACCGCCTCACTGCGCGACTGCGACATCGCCGGGTGCACCGCCGACGGCGTCGTCGTCGAGGACGGCGGCGAACTGACCATGGCCCGCTCCCGGTCGCACGGCAACCGGCGGCACGGCGTCCTGCTGGCCGCGGGCAGCCGGGCCGCCCTGACCGGCTGCGAGATGGCCGACAACGCCCGCGACGGGCTGCGCGCCGAGTCCGAGGAGCCGATCAGGATCACCGGCTGCACCGTCACCGGCAACCGCGGCGCGGGCCTGTCCCGGACCGGGTCCGGTGACCGGCTGTCCGTCGAGGACCTGACCAGCCGGGAGAACGGGCGGGCCGACGGCGGGGGCACCGCGACCGCCGGGGCGGGGAGCGGCCCGGCGGCCGACCGGCCGGGCGGTGCGCCGGGCGACGGGGGCGTCGACGGAGCCGGGCCCCCGGCGGAGCAGCCCGCCGACCCTCCGCCGGCCGAGCCCGAGGGCCCGCAGGCCGCGCTGCAGGCGCTGGTCGGCCTGGAGGGGGTCAAGGAGCAGGTCGCCACCCTGGTCAACCTCAACAAGCTGGCCCGGCGCCGCGAACAGGCCGGCATGCCGGCCCTGCCGATGGGCCGCCACCTGATCTTCGCGGGGCCGCCGGGCACCGGCAAGACCACCGTCGCCCGCCTCTACGGCGCCATCCTCGCCGAGCTCGGCGTGCTGCGCAGCGGGCACCTCACCGAGGTGGCCCGGGCGGACCTGGTCGCCTCCATCGTCGGCGGCACGGCGATCAAGACCACCGAGGTGTTCCAGTCGGCACTCGGCGGAGTGCTGTTCATCGACGAGGCGTACACGCTCTCCGCCGGATCCGGCGGCACCGGGCCGGACTTCGGCCGCGAGGCGATCGACACCCTCGTCAAGCTGATGGAGGACCACCGGGACGACGTGGTGGTGATCGTCGCCGGCTACTCGGAGGAGATGCGCTCCTTCCTCGGCTCCAACCCCGGCCTGGCCTCGCGCTTCAGCCGCAGCGTCGAGTTCCGCAACTACTCGGCGGAGGAGCTGGTCACCATCGTCGAACGGGCCGCCGCCGGGCACGGCTTCGAACTCGCCGACGACACCCGGGAGGTGCTCGGGGAGCACTTCACCCGGATGCCCAAGGGAGCCGACTTCGGCAACGGCCGCGCCGCCCGCAAGGTCTTCGAGGAGATGGTCGACCGCCAGGCGTCCCGGCTGGCCGCCCTCCCCGACATCACCGACGCCGACCTCGCCCGGCTGCTCCCCGAGGACCTCGGCGCGGAGCTCGCCGCCACGGCCCGCCCCGCCGGCCCGGGCGGGCCCGGCGGCGGCAGCGAACTGCTCGACCGGCTGCGGTCGATGGTCGGACTGGCGGCGGCCAAGGAGCAGGTCGAGAACCTCGTCAACCTGATCACCCAGGCCCGTCGCCGCGAGGAGGCCGGCCTGCCGACCGCCCGGATCAGTCACCACCTCGTCTTCGCGGGGCCGCCCGGCACCGGCAAGACCACCGTCGCCCGGCTGTACGGCGCGCTGCTCGCCGAGCTCGGCGTCCTGCCGCGCGGCCAGCTGGTCGAGGCCGCCCGGGCCGACCTGGTCGGCCGCTACATCGGGCACACCGCCCAGCTCACCCGCGACGCCTTCGAACGCGCCCGCGGCGGCGTGCTGTTCATCGACGAGGCCTACACCCTCACCCCGCGCGGCGCGGCCGCGGGCGGCGACTTCGGCCAGGAGGCGGTGGACACCCTGATGAAACTGATGGAGGACCACCGCGACGAGGTCGTCGTGATCGTCGCCGGCTACCAGGACGAGATGCAGGGCTTCCTCGGCTCCAACCCCGGTCTGGCCTCCCGCTTCTCCCAGCAGATCGCCTTCGACCACTACAGCACCGGCGAACTCGTCACCATCGTGCGGATGCAGGCCGAGGAGGCCGGCTACGTCTGCGCGCCCGAGACGCTGGCCGCGCTCGCCGAGCTGTGCGAGGCCGTCCCGCGGGACCGCACCTTCGGCAACGGCCGTTTCGCCCGGCAGACCCTGGAGTCGATGGTCACCCGGCAGGCCGGCCGCCTCGCCCGGCTCGACGTCGGCGACCTCTCCGAACTCAGCCTGCTGCTGCCCCAGGACATCCCCGGGTCGGCGCAGCGGAGCGCGGTGTGACGGCGGGGGAGAGGAGGACGCCCGGGACACCGGCGACACGGGCGACACGGGCGACTCCGGGGCCGGCGGGCACGGCGGCCCGCGCGGCCGCGGCCGCGCTCTGTTGCGGCGCCCTGCTGCTCCCGGCCGGGCCCGCCCTGGCGGCCCCGGCGGCGCCCCCCGCCGCCCCCGGGGCGTCCGGGCCCGCCACCGTCCCCGGCACCGTCGCCGGCACGTCCGCGGCCGTCGCCGGGACGCCGGCGGCCCGCGCCCGACCGGCCGCCCCGGGCGCCTCCGCCGCCGCCCCCGGCGGGGCCGAGCCCTCCGCCCTGCCGCTGGTCGCCCAGAACCGGGGCAGCGGGCGGCCCGACGGCTGCCTCAAGCCCTCCGACAAGGGCACCGACCGCACCCCCTGGGCGCAGGCCTACCTGCGCCCCGAGGCCGCCTGGGAGCTCAGCCGCGGTGCCGGGGTGACGGTCGCCGTGGTCGGCTCGGGTGTCGACCCCGGCTCCGGCGTCCTGGAGGGCCGCCTCACCCCCGGGCCGCGCGAGTACGGTGGCACCGGCGACTCCACCCGCGACTGCGTCGGCCACGGCACCTTCCTCGCCGGGCTCGTCGCCGCGCGCCGCCAGGACGGCGTCGGCTTCGCCGGGATCGCGCCCGAGGCGCGGATCCTCGCCGTCGCCGTGACCGACGACGCGGGGAACACCACTCCGGCCGCGCTGGCCAAGGGGATCCGGGACGCCGCCGACGGCGGGGCCCGGGTGATCGCCGTCGGCGTCACCGTGTCGACGGGCGAGGCCGAACTCGCCGACGCCGTCCGCCACGCCGCCGAGCGCGGCGCGCTGGTGATCGCCCCGGCCGCCCCTGACCAGGGCGGCTCAGGGTCCTCCGGTGCGGCGCCGCCCCCCGTCCTGCCCGCCGCCCTCCCGGGCGTCCTCGCCGTGGCCGACCTCGCCCCCGACGGTGCCCCGCCGAGCGGCGCCGCGGATCCGGCCAGGGTCGACCTGGTGGCCCCGGGCGACGCCGTGCTGAGCGTCGGCCCCGGCGGCAAGGGCCACTTCACCGGCGCCGGGCCCAGCTTCGCCACGGCCGTGGTGGCCGGCGCCGCGGCGCTCGCCCTGGCCTACCGGCCGGACCTCACCCCGGAGCGCCTCGCCGACCGGCTCCGGACCACCGCCTACCACCCGGGCACCGCCCTGCCCGACCCGCTCCTCGGCTACGGCACCGTGGACCCGCTGGCCGCCGTCAGCGCTCCCGTCGCCGGTGACCCGGCGCCCCGCAGCGCCCCGACGGTCACCGTGCTCCGGCCCCCGCCAGCGGACCCCTCCGGGCACCAGGCCGTCGTCATCGCGGCCGCCACCACCGCCGGGGTGGCCTTCGTGGTCGGCGCCGCCGCGCTCGGCACCGCCGGTCGCCGCCGCTCCTGGCGCCCGGGCCGCTGGTCCGTCTGACGCCGGGTCACGGCCGCGGCACCGCACCGCCTCCCCGGCGCGGCGGCCCCGGCCGCCCTTTCGCCTCCCGCCGTCGGCGCCACGAGTGTGCGTACGGGGCCGTCGGACGGCGGGGCTTGAGTTGGAGTGCACTCCAACGTCTAACGTCCTGTCATGACCGCGGGCCGCCCGGCCCGGTGGTCGGACACCACCGGTCGGACCGCACCGGACAGGACGACGGGCCGCCTCCGCGCGGCCGGAACGGAAGCACCCGCATGGACACCCCCGTGAACCCCGCCGAGACCCGCCAGGACCGCTTCGACCGGGGCATGGAGGTCCTCACCCGGGTCGACGGCGAGGGCGGGCAGCGGGTGGTCGACGCGCTGGCCGACATCAGCCCCGAGCTCGCCCACCAGGTGGTCGCCTGGGGCTTCGGCGAGATCTACCGGCGCCCCGGGCTGGCGCCGCGGGACCGGCAGCTGGTCACCCTGGGCATGCTGACGGCGCTCGGTGGCTGCGAGCCCCAGCTGGACGTGCACGTCAACGCCTCGCTCAACGTCGGCCTCACCCCCGAGGAGATCGTCGAGGCGCTGCTGCACTCCGCCGCCTACTGCGGCTTCCCCAAGGCGCTCAACGCGACCTTCGTCGCCAAGAAGGTGTTCGCCGAGCGCGGCCTGCTCCCGGTCGCCGCCGACTGACACGCTCTCGGCCTGATTCGGCACCTGCCCGGCCTCCGCGGCCGGGCAGGTCCGAACACCGACGAGGACCCTCGGCCCCGACGACGCCCGCTTCGCCGCCGCCCGGACCCGCTGCGGGCTCGCCGGAACGCTCCACGCGATCGGCGGCCCCGCGGGCAGCGGTCACTGGTGCGTGCCGACGTCGGAGGAACCGTGCGACGAGGTGGCCGGCTACATCGCCGTGCTGCTGGACCGGCCGGGGCGGTGGTCGGGGCCGGCGACCGCCCCGGCCGGCCCGCTGCTCCGGGCCGGACTGCTCCGGGCCGGTCGGACCGGTCCCGTCATTCCCGGCCCGCGACCGTCACCTCGGGCTCGTGCAGCACCGGGAAGTTGACCGAGTTGGCGATGAAGCAGCCGCGGTTCGCCTCCGTGTGCAGGGCGAGGGCCCTCTCCACCATGCCCGCCTCGGCGACCTCGATCCGCGGGTGCAGCACCACCGAGGTGAAGTGCCCGCTGCCGGCGGCGACGGCCATGGTGCCCACCGGGCGGTCGACGTACGAGGTCACCACGACCCCGTTCACCGCGCACTGGTACAGGTACGACATCAGGTGGCACTGAGCGAGCGCGGCGAGCAGCAGCTGCTCCGGGTTCCAGCGCGCCGGGTCGCCGCGGAAGGCGGGGTCGGCTGAGCCGAGGATGGTCGGCAGGCCCTCGACGGCTACGTCGTGGTCGCGGGAGTAGGAGCGGTAGTCGCTGGTGCCGGCGCCCAGATTGCCGGTCCAGGTGATCTCGGCGGTGTACGCGTACTGCCTGGCCATGCGGATGCCTCCGAGCGGGCGGATACGGGCGTTCTCCGGGCGGACTCCGGCCGGGCCGTGGGCCGGAAGGGCCGCGGCCCGGCCAGTCAACCGCAGCGAGGCGCCCCGCGCGAGGCCCGGCGTCGTTCGGCCACCCGGTCGAGGACCACCCGGAGGTCGGCGTGACGCGCTTGATGCCGACCGGCGACCGGTTGGCAGCGCGGGCTTCGAGGTGGGTGGTCGCGGCCCGCTTCTGCATCGAGGGCCGGGAGTACCACGGCTGACCTCCGCGGTCACGGGCCGAGTACGGGCCCGAGTGCGGGCGCGGGCGCGACGAGGGGGATGCCCGCGGCGACCAGCGCGGTGAGTTCGAGGTAGCTGCGACGGGTCCGCGGGCGGAGCTTGGCGGGGTCGAACTCGCCGCCGAGGGCCAGGTGTTCGTCGAAGGGCAGGACGACGACACCGCGGCACCGGCGCTCGAAGTGGGCGACCAGCTCCTCGACCCGGATGGACCGGCCACCGGCCCGGATGCCGGAGATCAGCGTGACGCTGCGCTCCGCGAGGTGGGCGTAGCCGTTGGCGCGGAGCCACTCCAGGGTGCTGTCGGCGCTGCTCGCGCCGTCGACGCCGGTGGTGGCGGTGACGACGAGCTGGTCGGCGAGGTCGAGGACGGCGCGGGTGGAACCGTGCAGCAGGCCGGTGCCGCAGTCGCTGAGGACGATCGGGTACTGGCGGCTGAGCAGCTCGACGAGCCGGCGGTAGTCCTCGCCGCCGAAGCCGTTGGCGACGGCGGGGTCGGCGTGGTTGGCGATGACCTCCAGCCCGCTGGGGGTGAGCGAGGTGAAGCGCCGGACGTCCATGTACCCGGAGATGCCGGGTGCGGCGGCGAGCAGGTCCTGGATGGTCGCGGGGGTCTCACGGTGGATCCGGCGGCCGAGGGTGCCGGTGTCCGGGTTGGCGTCGACGGCGATGACCTTGTCGGCGCGGGTCCCGGCGAGGACGGAGCCGAGCGCCAGGGTGGCCGAGGTCTTGCCGACCCCGCCCTTGAGGCCGACGACGGCGATCCGGAAGGAGCGGTGCAGCGGGGTGCGGATGGTGGCCGTGAGCCGCTCCCGTTCGCGTTCCCGCTCGCCCCGGGCGAGGCCGAGGCCGCGGCCGAGCCCGCCGGACAGGGCGGGGAGGCCGAGGGACCGCCGGGGCCGGGGCGCGGCGGCTGAAGGCTGCGGCGCCGGGGCCGCAGCCGGGACGTGAGCGGCGGGTGCGAAGCGTGGCGCCGGCAGGGCCGGCGGCACGGGGGCGAGCCGGGCGAAGGGCGGCGGGACGGCCGGGGCCGACGGGACGGCCGGGGCCGACGGGACCGACGGGACGGCCGGGGCCGGGCTCGGGGCGGGCCGGGCCTCCGGGGGCACCAGGACGGTGCCGAGGACGTCCAGCGGCCGGCGCCAGTCGGGTGAGGGCTCCGTTGCCGGCCCCGTCGTCGTCGGCCCGGGCCCGGTGGGCGGCGCCGCGGTCGCCCCGGCGGGCCCCCCGACGGCTGCCCCGGCGAGGACCGGGGCGGCCACCCCGGCGGCTGCCCCGGCGGGCGCGGTGCGGGGGCCGTAGTCGGGGGCGAGGTCCCAGTCCGGGCCCTGCGCCAGACGGTGCACCCGCCCGGTGTGCATGTGGTCGGCGGCCACCTGTTCGCCTCCTGTCGCCGTGTCGGCCCCGTCTCGTGCCGCGGTCGCCGGCGCCCCCGACGCCGACCGCGCGCGGGCCGTCCGACCCGTTCAACGGACGGGAGGGGCCACCGCGTTCAACGCCCCCGACGGCGGCGTCCTGCTCACCTGCGGGGTCGCGCCCAGGGAGGGCGCCCGGCCGGGAGGGGCGGGACCGGTCCGCGCCGCAGCCCGACCGGCGCGGAACCCACCCGAACGGCACGGCGGACGGGCGCCCGGCCCGGCGGCGGCCAAGAATCGGGAAGGTCGTGCGACGGGCGGGGCGCCCCCTCGCCCGCGCCGCCGCCCCTGGCGACTGGAGGCAGGAATGACGGCGCTGGACTTCTCCGACCGGACGGACTTCGAGGACGCCGACCGCGGGTTCCTGGCCGGGCCCCCGTCCGGCACGGTCACCGGTCGCGACGGCCGGGTCGTCTGGGACTTCGAGCGCACGGCGTTCCTGGCGGGCGACTGCCCGGAGACCGTCCACCCGAGCCTGTGGCGGCAGTCCCAGCTGTGCGCCCGCGCCGGCCTGTACGAGGTCACCGAGGGCGTGTACCAGGTCCGCGGCTACGACCTGTCGAACATGACCCTGATCGAGGGGGAGCGCGGCGTCGTGGTGGTGGACCCGCTGGTGTCCGCCGAGACGGCCGCGGCGGCCCTCGCGCTCTACCGGGACAGGCGCGGTGACCGGCCGGTCACCGGGGTGGTCTTCACCCACTCGCACATCGACCACTTCGGCGGGATCCTCGGGGTCCTCGCCCCCGGCGACGGCACGCCGGTCCTCGCCCCCGCCGGATTCCTGGCGAACTCGGTCGCGGAGAACGTCTACGCGGGCACGGCGATGCTGCGCCGCGGCATGTACTACTCGGGCGCGGCCGTGCCGCCCGGCCCGACCGGGCAGGTCGGCATGGGGCTCGGCTTCGCCGCCTCGGAGGGCGAGCCCGGGCTGGTCGCGCCGACCCTGGAGATCACCCGCACCGGGCAGGAGGAGACGCTCGACGGCGTGCCGTTCCGGTTCCAGCTCACCCCCGGCACCGAGGCGCCGTCCGAACTGAACTTCCACCTGCCCGCGCACCGCGCGCTCTGCACGGCCGAGAACGCCACCCACAACCTGCACAACATCCTGACCCTGCGCGGCGCGCTGGTCCGCGACGCCCGGGTCTGGTCGCGCTACCTGAACGAGACGCTGACCCTGTTCGGCGCGGACAGCGACGTCCTGTTCGCCTCGCACCACTGGCCGACCTGGGGCACCGACCGGATCGCCCGCTTCCTCGCCGAGCAGTGCCAGCTCTACGGCTACCTGCACGACCAGACCCTGCGGCTGCTCAACCAGGGCCTGACCGGTGCCGAGATCGCCGAGCGGGTCGAACTGCCGCCGCGGCTCGCCGCCGCCTGGCACACCCGCGGCTACTACGGCTCGGTCAGCCACAACGTCAAGGCGGTCTACCAGCGGTACATGGGCTGGTACGACGGCCACCCGTCCTCGCTGTGGGAGCACCCGCCGGCCGCGAGCGCCCGCCGCTACGCGGACTGCATGGGCGGCGTCGACGCGGTGGTCGCCAAGGCCCGCGGCTACGCCGACGACGGGGACCTGCGCTTCGCCGCCCAACTGCTGCGGCACGCCGTCTTCGCCGACCCGGAGCACGCCGCAGCGCGCGAGCTGCTGGCCGACACCTTCGAGCGGCTGGCCTACGGCGCGGAGTGCGCGACCTGGCGCAACTGCTACCTGATGGGCGCCAGGGAGCTGCGCCACGGCGTCGAGCGCACCGCCATCGCCTCCTCCGGCCTGGCCGGCGCGCTGACCGTGGAGCAGCTCTTCGACGCGATCGCGATCCGGATCGACGGCCCGCGCGCGTGGGACCTGCGGGCGGTGATCGACTGGCACGTCACCGACCTGGACCGGTACCACCGCACCACGCTGGAGAACGGCGTCCTGGTGCACGCCCCGGTCGCCCCCGACCTCTTCGGCGCGGGGACGGACGCGGCCTTCACGCTGACCAGGGAACAGCTGGTGGTCCTGCTGGCCGGCCGGCAGCCCGAGGGCGTCACCGTGGCCGGGGACCCGACGGCGCTGAGCGCGCTGCGCTCGGTCGTCGACCGGGTCGACCCGGACTTCCCGATCGTCACACCGTAGGGAGTGTCGTGCGGATCACTCCCCGGGGCCCGTGAACCGCCCCCGGCGGGGGGCCCGTTGAGCGGGTCGGGGCGCGCGGCGCGCCCCGACGGCCCGGGAGGACCCGTATGCGCACCACCCCGCACCCCACGATCCGCGCCACGGCCCGGCCGAGGGCCCGCCACGGCTCCTCGGGCACGGCCTAGGACGCCCCCGGCGGCGCCTTGTGGATCTTGACGGACACGGCGGGGATCCGCAGGATACCGCCGAGCCGTACCGGCCGGGCCGACCCGGTGGCAGCCGGGCGGCCGTACCGGAAAACCCTCTGCCGGACCGGCCGTCAGTGGATACCGTCTCCGGGTGGCACTCGGTGCACGCCGAGTGTCATGCAGGAGGAACCGGCGTGAGTCCCGTGCGAACGGGACGGGGGAGGGACAACGATGGATCCGGACGGGCCGGACGTGCGCGAGGTCGTCGCGGCGCTGGTGCGGCAGGTCGCTCCGAGCGAGCCCGGGCCGCCCGTGCTGGCGGTGCCCGAGGGGCCGGCCGAGGAGGTGATCGCCGTCGCCAGGCGGCTCGCCCTGCGGGCGCTGCCGGCCGAGCGGTGGCGGCCGGAGCCGCCGCCCGGCCTGCGACGGCTCGCCGAGGCGCTGGTGGTCGACGAGCACCCGTCGGCGACCGACTGGTCGTCCGCGGAGCGGGACCGGCTCGCGACCTGGGTCGCGGTGCTGATCGAGTACCACGGCGAGGACGGCGTCCAGGAGCTGGTGCGGGCGCTCAACGCGGCCTGACCCGGTGCGGGCCCGGCCCCGCGGCGGCGGCCCGGCCCGAGGCCGGGCCCGCGCGGGGCCGGGGGCGTTGGCGGATCGTTGGTGCGGCCTTGGCGGGCCCCGGCAGGCTGCTGCCGTAGCCGCCTGGGACGTCCGGTCGGTGGTCGCCCCGCCCCTGGCCCGATCTGAGAGGTCGCGCGTGTCGAAGCAGCCCGTCGCCCAGCCCCTGTCCGTCACCCAGCCGTCCGCCGGCCCGGCGGCCGGCACGGACCCGTCGGCCGCCACGGCTGCCGTCCCCGCGCAGCGCACCCCGCGGGACGCCCGCCCCACTCTCGACCCGGAGATCCTGGCCGAGATCCACCGGCTGCACGGCGGCTACCTGCTGCGCGCCCTGCTGCGTGCCACCGGCGGCGACCGCGGCAAGGCCGAGGACATCCTGCAGGAGACCCTGCTGCGCGCCTGGCAGCACCCGGAGGCGCTGTCCGCCGGAGCCGAGCAGGCCCGCCCCTGGCTCTTCACCGTCGCCCGCCGGATCGCCATCGACCACTACCGGATGGCCGCCGCCCGCGCCAAGGAGGTCATCGGCGAACCCCTGGAGGACCGCCCGCTCTGCGACGACCCGTACGAACAGGTGGTCGTCGCCCGGGACATCGCGCTGGCGCTGCGGCGGGTGCAGAAGCACCACCGCGAGGTGCTGGTCGAACTCCACCTGAAGGACCGCTCGGTGGTGGAGGCGGCGGCCCGCCTCGGGGTACCGCCGGGCACCGTCAAGTCCCGCAACTTCTACGCGATCCGGGCGCTGCGCCCGGTGCTGTCCGCGGAGCACGGCTACGGCCCGGGTGAGGGCCGCGGCGCCCGGGGCGGGGCCCGCTCCGGCGCCGTCGCGCAGTGACCCCGGCCGCGGCGCGGTGACCCCGGCCGTGGCGCGGTGACCGCCGGTCAGTCGGTGCCCCCCGGTCAGAACGACCGGGACGAGCGCAGCTTCAACGACTCCTCCAACCCGCCGGTGAACTCGCTCACGAACCCGGCCAGCCGGTCGTGGCGGTCGAACCGGTCCAGCGCCAGCCGCAGCCGCTTCGTCCCCTCGCGCTCCCGGCCGCGCGCCAGCAGCAGCCCGGCGTAGGACTGTTCGGCGATCGCGTGCAGGTAGAGCAGGCCCGCCTCCTCGCAGGCGGCCAGCAGCCGGTGCCAGGCCAGGTCGACCTCCTGGTCGTGGACGGTCGGCGGCAGCGACTGCGCCTCGGTCAGCATCGACCAGATGTGGACCTGGGTGACGGGGACGGCCGGCAGCAGCTGCCTGGCCTCGCGGGACCGGCGCTGCGCGCCCTCCCGGTCGCCGCCCGCCAGGTTCACCCAGCCCTGGTGGACGAGGGCGTCGACCAGCCGCCGGCGGTCCCCGGCCTCCAGCGCCAGCGCGGTCGCGGAGGCCGCCAGCCGGTCCGCCTCGGCGGCGCTGCCGGTCATCGCGGTGACCAGCCCCAGGGTGGCGAGCGCCCGGACGCGCGCCGACACGGCCACCGGCCCGGCCATCGACCGGGTGGCGTCCACGGCCTTGCGCACCACCTCGGCCGCCTCGTGGCGCCGTTCGAGCGCCACCAGGGCCTGCGCCCGGCTGACGTGCAGCAGCGCGCTCGCGACCGGGTCGCCGCAGCGCTCGGCCGCCGCCTCGCCCACCCGGGCGCACCGCAGCCAGTCGGTGAAGCGGCTGGCGCCGTAGTACAGCGACCCGCAGGTCAGGGCGAGCCGCCAGGCCCGGTCCGGGGCGGTGCTGTCGGCGGTGTCGATCAGCGCGCGGATCGCGGGTTCCTCCGCCCGGAACCAGTCCAGGGCGGTGCGGATGTCCGTCGCGGGCGGCAGCGCGTGCAGCGGCAGCACCGGGGCGTCGTCGTCCTCCTGGCCCGGGTCGAGGTACGCGCCGCAGTGCCGCAGCGCCGCGTGGTAGTAGTCCACCAGGCGCTCCCAGGCGAGGCGCCGGCACTCCTCGGGCTGCTCGGCGAGCAGCCCGGCGCTGAACAGCCGGACCAGTTCGGTGCGGCCGTAGCGGCCCGGGGCGGTGCCGGTGAGCAGGTGGTGGGCGGTCAGCTCGCCGAGCGCCCGGCGGGCGGCGACCGCGTCGGCCCCGAGCAGCGCGGCGCCGGCCAGGGCGTCCACCTCCCGGCCCGGGTGGACGGCGAGCAGGGTGAGCAGCTCGGCCGCGGTGGGGGAGAGCCGGCGGAAGGTGCGCCGCAGTTCGGTGGCGACACCGGTCGCGCCGTCGGCGTCCAGGACGGACAGGCGGGTGCCCTCGTCGGCGAGTTCGGCGGCCAGCTCGGCGATCGTCCAGTCCGGCCGGGTGGCCAGCCGGGCGGCGGCGATCCGCAGCGCCAGCGGCAGGTGGTCGCAGAGCGCGGCGAGCTCGGCGGCCGCGGCCGGTTCGGCCCGCAGCCGCTCGGTGCCCAGTGCCCCCTCCAGCAGCCGCAGGGCGTCGGCCTCGGGCAGCGCCTCCAGCCGCAGCAGTGCGGCGCCGTCGGCGGACACCAGGCCCTCCAGGGAGCCCCGGCTGGTCACCACGGTCGCGCAGCCCGGGCCCTCCGGCAGCAGGTCGGCGACCTGGTCGGCGTCGGCGGCGTCGTCCAGCACCACCAGCAGGCGCCGCCCCCGGGTGCGGTCGCGGTAGAGCGCGGCCCGGCCGTCGCGGTCCGCGGGCACGGCCTCCCGCGCGACCCCGAGGGCCTGCAGGAAGCGGTCCAGGGCGGTGTCCGGGTCCACCGGGCCCTCGGGGTCCAGCCCCTGCAGGTCGGCGAAGAGCTGCCCGTCCGGGAAGTCCGCGGCGCGGCCGTGCGCCCAGGAGGCGACCAGCGTGGTCTTGCCGGACCCGGCCGGGCCGACCACCAGCGCGAGGCCGTCCCCGGAACGCTCCGGGCCGCACTCGCGGTCCAGCCAGCCCGCCTCGGCCCCCCGGCCGACGACGTCGAGCGGCCGGCGGGGCAGCTGCCGCGGCACCCGCGGCACCGCCGCGGGGACGGCCGGGCCCGCGGGGGAGACCGGGGCGGTGAGCGTGGCGGTGCCCGCCGGGTCCGCGTCCTGCGCGCGGTCCCCGGACAGCACCTCGGCGAGCGCCGCCTCCAGCGCCGGGCCGGGCCGCAGCCCCAGCTCGCGGTCCAGCCGCCGCCGGGCCCGGTGGTAGGCCGCCAGCGCGTCCGCCGGCCGCCCGGCCTGGTGCAGGCAGCGCATCAGCAGCGCCACCATCTCCTCGCGCAGCCCGTCGGCGCGCACGTTCTGCTCGAGCGCGGGCACCGCCGCGGCGCCGCTGCCCTGGCGCAGCCGCAGGCCCGCCCAGCTGAGCACGGCGGCCGAGTGGGCCTGGTCCAGCTGGTCCACGGCGGCCGAGCGCAGCGCGGTGTCCGGGAGGTCGGCCAGCGCCTCGCCGCGCCACAGCCGCAGCGCCTGCTCCAGCAGCGCGATCGCCTCCGCGTCCGCCGCCCGGGAGCCGCGTCCGGCCCGCTCCCCGGCCCGGCCGGTCAGCGACTCGAAGAGCAGCGCGTCCACTTCGTCGGCCGGACCGTCCAGCAGGTAGCCGGGCGAGCGGGTGTGCAGCACGAACGGCGTGCCGGCGAGCGCCTTGCGCAGCGCGGCCACGTGCCCCTGCAGCGCCGCCCGGGCACTGGCCGGCGGCCGGTCGCCCCAGAGCAGCTCGGAGAAGCCGTCCACCCCGACCACCCGGCCGAGCCGCAGTGCCAGCAGCGCCAGGATCGCCCGGCGCTGCGCGCCCGGCAGCGACACGAACCCGTCCGTCCCGGCCCGCAGCTCGACCGGCCCCAGGAGCCGAATCCGCACCAGTTACCCCCACTCACCCCACGAGAACCAGGGCGTCCCCCCGCCCCACGACCACCGGGGGCGTGCCCCGGGGTGGTGCAGTGTAGTGCCCTGAACTGTCCTGTTCGCGCCAGATCGCCCGCCCGCGACGGCCGGGCGTGTCCCGCGCCACCCGGCACGGCGGCGGGCCGGCTCCCCGTGGCCCGGAGTTCGCGGACGGATCCTGCACCTATCCTCAAGAACGCCGGAAGGCCGCCCACGGTTGTCGGCGGCGGCGGATCCGCCGGCCACAGGGGAGGAGAGGGCCGCATGCACATCGACCTGCTCGGGCCGGTCGCCGTACGACGGGACGACGGGACGACGGTCACGCCCTCGGCTCCGAAACGCCGCGCCCTGCTCAGCACCCTCGCCATCCGGCTCAACCAGACCGTCGGCACCGACGAACTGATCGAGCTGGTCTGGGACGGCGAGGCCCCGCCCACCGCCCGGGCCGCGCTCCAGGGCCACGTCGCGGCCCTGCGGCAACTCCTCGACGACCCCCGGCTGACCCTCGACACCCGCGGCGGCGGCTACCTGCTCACCGGCGACCCGGACCGCGTCGACCTGCTGCGCTTCGGCCTGCTCTGCGACCGGGCGGGCGTGCTGCTGCCCACCCCGCCGCCGCCCGCCGGGCACGCCGGGACCGGCTCGCCCGACCCGGCCGTCCCGCTGCTGCGCACCGCCCTGGACCTCTTCCGTGGCCCGGCCCTCGCGGACTGCGGCTCCGCACTGCTGCGCGAGCGCACCCTGCCCTCCCTCACCGACCTGCGGCTGCGCGCCCTGGACCGGCTCGCCGAGGGGCTCCTGGGCGCCGGCCGCGGTGGCGAACTGGCCGCCGAGCTCGCCGAGGCTGCGGCCGCCCACCCGAGCCGTCAGACGCTCGCGGCCCGGCTGGTCCGCTGCCTCGAGCAGGCCGGCCGCCGGGACGAGGCGCAGGCCCGGTACGACCTGGCGGTCGCCCGGCTGGCCGGACCGCCCGGGCCGGATCTGCGCCGCGCCGGTGAGCTGCTGGCCGGCGGACCGGAACGGCCGGCCGACGACGCCGACCGCCCCACCCCGTTCGCGCGGCTCGGCCCCCCGGACCGCCGGTTCACCGGCCGGTCCGCCGACCTCGGCCGGCTGGACGCGGCCCTGGCCGACGCCGCCCGCAGCGGCCGCCCGATCCTGGTCACCGGGCCCGCCGGGGCGGGCAAGACCAGCCTGGTCCGGCACTGGGCGCAGCGCGCGGCCGGGCACTTCCCGGACGGCCTCCTGCACGCCGACCTGCTCGGCTTCGACCCGGCCGGGCCGCGGGAGCCCGCCGAGGTGCTGGCCGGCTTCCTGCTCGCCCTCGGCGAGCCGGCGGACGCCCTGCCCGCCTGCCCCGAGGAGCGGGCCCGGCGCTACCGGGAGCTGCTGGCCGACCGCCGGACGCTGGTCGTGCTGGACGACGCGTTCTCCTACGAGCAGCTCGCACCGCTGCTGCCCGACCCGCCCGCACCGGGCGGCGGCGCACCCGTCACCGTCGTCACCAGCCGCAGCCGGCTGCGCCACCTGCTGGTCCGGGAGGGCGGCACCGCCCTCCCGCTCGGCCCGCTCACCGCGGAGGGCGCGGCCGACCTCCTCGACCGCGCCCTCGGCACCGCGCGGGTGGCCGCCGAACCGGAGGCCGCCGCCGAGCTCGCCACCGCCTGCGACCACCTGCCGCTCGCCCTGCGGCTGGCCGCCGGCCGGCTCGCCGCCCACCCCGGCTGGTCGCTGGCCGACCTGGTCGAGGAGCTCGCCGACGAACAGACCGGCCTCTCCGCGCTGGCCGGCACCGGGCGCGGACCGCTCGGCCTCACCGCCGCCCTGGACCGCACCTACCGGACCCTGCCGCCCGCCCCCGCCCGGCTGTTCACCCTGCTCGGGCTGCACCCGGGCGCCGTCATCGACACCGCCACCGCCGCCGCGCTCGCCGACCTGCCGCGCGCCACCACCCGCACCCTGCTGACCCGGCTGGACGCCGTCCACCTCCTGGAGGAGACCACCCCCGGCCGGTACGCCCGGCGCGAGCTGGTCCGCCGTTACGCGGCTCGCCAGGCCGCCGAACTCACCTGCGACGAGCGGTTCGTGGCGCTCGACCGGCTGATCGCCCACTACCTCGCGGTCACCGCCGCGTGGACGGTGGACGGGGGCCCGCCGGCGCCCGCCGAGGCGGCCGCCTGGTTCGGGCGCGAGGAGGCCGCACTGCACGCCGTGGTGGTCTGCGCCGAGCAGTTCGGCCGGACGACGGAGGCCTGGCAGCTCGCGCACCGCACCAGCCTGCTCTACGAGGCCACCGGCCACGACCGGACGCACTGGCGGGCCGTCGTCGAGGCCGGCCTGCGGGCCGCGCACGCCTGCGCGGACCAGGCGGCCGTCGCCCGGCTGGCCACCGACCTCGCCGTCCTGCACGTCGAGCGGGCCGCCCACCGCACCGCGGCCGAGGAGCTGGACCGGGCCGTCGCCGCCGCGGACCGGGCCGGCGACCCGTTGCTGCGCCACCGTTGCCGCGGCCGGGTGGCCGGCGCGCTGCAGCGGGCCGGCCGCTACGACCAGGCCCTGGTGCTGTTCACCGACCTGGTCACCGCCGCCCGCGTCCCGGCCGTCGACGACCTGCTGGTCGGTGCGCTCACCGACCTGGCCGACGCCCTCGTGCTGGCCGGCGCCCCGGAGCTGGCCCTCGGCCACGCCGACGAGGCGGTGCGGATCGCCACCGGCCGCTCCGCCGACGCCGAGGCCGTCCTCGCCACCCAGAGCCGGGCCCGCGCCCTGCACGCCCTCGGCCGCGGCGACGCCGCGCTGTCCACCGCCCGGCTCGCCGTCGCCCTCGGGCGCACCGTCGGGGACGTCACGCTGGAGGCCCGCTCGCACGGGCTGCTGGCCGACCTGCTCTGCGCACTGGGCCGCACCGCCGAGGGCACGGCCGAACGGCGGCAGGCACAGGCCCTCGCCGCGGGCGAGCGCTGAGCGGGCCCGGGGCCGTCCCGGACCGGCGGTCGACGCGCGGACGGCGCCCGGGCCGGGCGCTCCCGCACCGGTGGTCCCCGTGCCGGGCCACGACCGCACAGGCAGAACCACAGGCAGAACTGTGGGCGGAAGTGATGGGCGCGACCACCCGTGCGGCGGACCGGCCCGACTGCCCGGCGGCCCGCTGCCGCCCGCCCGGGCGGTGCGCCCGCCGGGCGCCCGATGCGGGGAAAGGGTCGGGTACGAGGCATACTTCTGCCCGGCATACTTCTGCCGGGGGCTGCCTGGCAGGCACGACAGCAGGCAGAAGTAACGGGTGCGATCAGGGGCGGACATGACGGCTGCGAGCGACACGGTGGCAGGTTCGGGCGCCGACGGGGGCGGCGAGTTCGGCCGCCTGCTGGCCGGCCACCGGGTGGCGGCGGGCCTCACCCAGGAGGAGCTCGCCGCGTCGGCCGGGGTCAGCCTGCGCGCCGTCGGCGACATGGAGCGCGGCCGCACCCGGGGGCCGCAGCGGCGGACCGTCCGGGCGCTGGCCGAGGCGCTGGGGCTGGACGCGGCGCGCGCCGCCACCCTGGACCGGGCCGCCCAGTCGGGCCGCCCCCGGGGCACCCGGTCGACGGCGACCGCCGGCCCCAGCGCCACCACGGGCACCGCCCCCGCCTCGCCGGACCGCGGTGCGGAGCCCGTCGCCGCCGGCGTGACCGGGCCCCCGGCCGAGCCGGAGGCCGCCGCCCCGCTCGCCCCCGGCGCCCTCGCCCTGCCCCGCGACATCGCCGACTTCACCGCCCGTGAGGACGCCCTCGCGCTGCTCGCGGACCTCGCCGGGGACGCCCAACCGGCCCATCCCCGGGTGGTCCTGATCAGCGGTCAGCCCGGCCTGGGCAAGACCGCCTTCGCCCTGCACGCCGCGCACACCCTGGCCCCGCTCTTCCCGGACGGCCAGCTCTCGCTCGACCTCGGCGGGATGTCCGCCACCCCGCTCTCCGCCCGGGACGCCCTCGGCCAGGTGCTGCGCGCCCTCGGGGTCGCGGACCGGGCGGTGCCCGCCGGTACGGAGGAGCGGGCGGGCCTCTACCGGGCGCTGGTGCGCGAGCGGCGGCTCGTCCTGGTGCTGGACAACGCCGCCGACGAGGCCCAGGTCCGCCCGCTGCTGCCCGGCTCGGGCCCGGCCGTCACCCTGGTCACCAGCCGCAACGTGCTGCCCGGCCTGGAGTCGGTGCACCGCCTGCGGCTGGACGCGCTCTCCCCGGGCGAGGCCGCCGACCTGCTGGCCCGGATCGCGGGCCGGGAGCGGATCGAGGCCGCGCCCGACGCCACCGCCGAACTGGCCCGGCTCTGCGGCTACCTTCCGCTCGCGCTGCGGATCGCCGGGCAGCGGCTGGTCGCCCGCCCGCAGCAGCCGGTGAGCCACCTGGTGCGCCAGCTGGCGGCCGAGGAGCACCGGCTGGACCTCCTGGCCACCGGTGACCTGGCCGTCCGCCCGGCCTTCGCGCTGTCCTACCGGCGGCTGCCCGCCGAGTCCCAGCTGGTGCTGCGCCGCTGCGCGCTGACCGCCGGGCACGACTTCACCGCCGCCGTCGCCGCGGCCTACGCGGGCCTGTCGGCCGCCCGCACCGAGCTGGTCCTGGAACAGCTGATCGACGCGGGGCTGGTGCAGCTGGCGACCCCGGAGCGCTACCGCCTGCACGACCTGGTGCGGCTCTACGCGGGCGAGCGGCTGGGCGTCGACGAGGAGCCCGGCGCGGTGGCGGACGCCCGCACCAGGGCGGGCGGTTGGCTGCTGGACCGGGCCGCCGAGTTCGGCCTGCGGTTCGACCCGGACCACGCCCAGGCCACGGCCGCGGGCGCCGGGCCGCACTCCGGGGGTCCGTGGGAGGGCTCCGGCCCGCCGGTGCCGCTCACCGAGGCGGCGCGCTGGCTGGAGGAGGAGCACACCGAGTGGCTGGCGGCCCTCTACCAGGCCTTCGCGGCCGGCCGGCACCGCGAGGTGATCGCCACCGCCGAGGCCATGCACTGGTTCTCGGACCGGCTGCTGAGCTGGGACCTCTGGACGGAGGTCTTCCAGCTCTCCGTCGACTCGGCCCGCGCCTGCGGCGACCGGCAGGCCGAGGTGGTGCACGTGAACTACCTGGCCTGGACCTACGTCACCTGCCTGCACCGCTACCAGCGCGGCACCGAACTCGCCGGCGAGGGGCTGGAACTGGCCCGCCGGCTCGGCGACCGCGAGCAGGAGGGCTGGGCGCTCAGCTACCTCGCCGCGGGCCTGCGCCACCTGCACCGCCACCGTGAGGCCATCGACGCCTACGGGCGGGCCGGGGAGGCCTTCGGCACCGTGACCAGCCGCTCGGCCAGGATCGGCCGGCTGGTCACCCTGCGAGGGGCCGCCAACTGCCTGCGCGACTCCGGCCGCGCCGAGGAGGCGGTGGACTACCGCCGTCGCGCGCTCGCCGGGGCGCTGGAGCTGGTGGAGCGCTGGTCCTCGCCGTTGATGCACCTGATGGCCGCCATGACGGCGCACGAACTGGGCCTGGACCGCGCCGCGCTGAAGCGCTGGCCGGCCGCCGAGAAGGCGTACCGGCAGGCCCTGACCCACTACGAGGCGATCGGCCGGCCGGACAGCATGACCAAGACGCTGACCGAGCTCGGCACGGCCCTGATCGAGCAGGGCCGTGCCGACGAGGCCCGCGAACTGCTCACCGAGGCGCTCACCGACCTGAGCACGGACGGCCCCCGGCAGAGCCACCGCCGGACGGGCTGACGCCGCGGGCCCGGCCGGGGGCGGGGTGTCAGATCCGGGTGTCCTCGACCACCGGCAGGACGTCGTCCTCGGCGAAGGCGCTCGGGGCGAAGGAGTTGCGCGCCGCGGCGGGCTTCTTGCCGCAGAAGGCCGGTTCCAGCGCGCCCATCAGGCCCTGCGTCACGGCGCCGTTGTTGGAGGCGTTGGCGAACACGACGACGGAGCGCTTGCCGTCCTGGGTGGTGAAGGACTGGGTCTGGAAGCCCTGGACGATGCCGCCGTGGCCGTACACGTCGCCGCAGGAGAGCGTGATCCGGCGCAGCCCGAGGCCGTAGGCCACCTTCGCGGTGGGGGTGGGGATGGCGGCGGTCATCTGCTTCAGCGAGTCGTCCGTGACCAGGCCGCCCTTGCTGCCGGCCACCAGTGCGGTGAGGAAGCGGTCGAGGTCGGCGGCGTCGGAGATGACGGCGCCGGCGGCCCACACCCAGGAGCCGTTCGCCAGGGTCGAGTCCAGCAGCGGCTTGGTGCGGTCGTCGTTGGTGAGGTAGCCGGTGACGTGCGCGCCCCGGATGTCCTGGTCGGGGACGACGAAGGAGGTCCTGCTCAGGCCGAGCGGCTGGATGATCCGCTCGTTCAGCACCTCCGCGTAGGGCTGGCCGGTCAGGTTCTCGACGGCGAGGCCCATCAGGACGAAGTCGGTGTTGGAGTAGGAGTAGCGGCTGCCGGGCGTGTACTGCTGGCCGTGCTTGACGGACATCGCGACGAGGTCGCGCGGCTCGTACACGGTGCTGCGGATGCGCGCCTCGAAGGCGCTGGTGGTCTCCTCGCCGGCCTGCTCCAGCAGGTCGTTGGTGTGGTCGTAGATCCCGGCGCGGTGCTCCATGACCTGGCGGCCGGTCATCGTCCAGCCGTCGGGCAGCGTCCCGGCCGGGAGATAGTCGCGCAGCGGCCGGTCGAGGTCGATCCGGCCCTCCTCCGCCAGCTGCATCACGAGAACGGCGGCGAACATCTTGCTGTTGCTGCCCACGCGGAACCGCCACGAGGAGTTCATCGGGGTCCCGTCGAGGTCGGCCTTGCCGACGGACAGCGAGCGGGTGGTGGACCCGGCGCCGTGGTCGCGGATCACCGCGAAGGCACCCGGGGCACCCGCGTCGGCGGTGGTCCTCAGGGCGGCGAGCACCGCGGCGGTGTCGGGGGTGGGTGCCCCGGTGGTGTCCCGGTCGGCGGCGGCGGCGTGCGCGGCACCGGTCGCCACCAGGACGGCACCGGCGGCGGCGACGGCGAGCGGGCGGAGAAGGCTGGTCTTCGCCATGGTCCTCTGTTCTCTCGTCAGCTGACGCGGCGTCGGGCCACGTCCTCGAAGATCCACTATCACCGGCCGGGGCGGCCGCTGGCAAAGTGAACCGGACCGGACGCACCAACCGTTTCCCGGCCCGGAGCCAAGGTTTCACCTGCCGTGGCCTACCCGCGTCGACGGATCCACCCGATGCTGTTCGGGCGCTCCGAGCGTGCTCCGGCACCTCGGCCCTCCCCGCCCCACCGAGCCCGCCAGGCGTCCCGCGGTCCGCTCCCCGGCCGGACGGCCGCCACGGCCGTTCCCTACCCAAGGACTTGTCATGACTTCGCCCACGAAGCCCACCCAGCCCGTGAACCCCACCAAGCCGCGCTCCCGCCGCACCGCCACCGCCCTCGGCTCGGCCGCCGCGCTCGTGGCCGCCTCCGCCGGCCTCTGGGCCGCCACCGCCACGACCGCGCACGCCGCCGCGCTGCCGACGCCCGACCACATCATCGTGGTGGTCATGGAGAACCACGCCTACACCCAGGTCATCGGCAGCAGCAGCGCCCCGTACCTCAACTCCCTGGCCACCGGCGGCGCCAACCTCACCCAGTCGTTCGGCATCACCCACCCGAGCCAGCCGAACTACTACGCCCTGTTCTCCGGCTCCACCCAGGGCATCACCGACGACAGCTGCGTCAGCGTCGGCGCGCTCCAGGGCGCCAACCTGGCCTCCGAGGTCACCGCCGCGGGCAGGACCTGGGCCAGCTACAACGAGACCCTGCCGTCCCAGGGCAGCACCGTCTGCAGCAGCGGCAAGTACGCGCAGAAGCACAACCCGTGGTTCGGCTTCGGCAACGTCGCGCTCAGCTCGGCCAAGACCTTCGCGCAGTTCCCGACCGACTACACCACCCTGCCCAACGTCTCCTTCGTCGTGCCCAACCTCTGCAGCGACATGCACGACTGCTCGGTCGGCACCGGCGACACCTGGGTCAAGAACAACCTCGGCGCCTACGCCACCTGGGCCAAGACCCACAACAGCCTGCTCGTGGTGACCTTCGACGAGGACAACCGGCTGGCCGGCAACCGGATCCCCACCGTGATCTACGGCGCCCACGTCGCCCCCGGCAGCAGCTCGGCCACCACCTACAACCACTACAACCTGCTGCGCACCCTGGAGGACCTGGCCGGCGCCACCGGCCACGCGGGCAACGCCGCCACCGCGAGCGACATCACCGGCATCTGGAACTGACCCCCGGCCGGCCCCGCTGCCCGGGGCCGGACAGCGGGAGCGGCCGTCACGTCCCCCTGCGGGGCGTGACGGCCGTGCCGAGGGCGTGTCCGGAGCGCTGCGGGACGCCCGCCGCTCAGGAGGAACCGGCCCGGGCCGGCGGGCGCTCCGCGGCCGCCGCGTCCCCCGCGGGGGCGTCCGACGCGTCCGCGGGGGACGCCGTCCCGGCGCGGCGGACGCCGGGCACCGCCGCGGTGCCCGCGCAGACCAGCGTCACCAGCGCCGCCGTGGCCAGCAGCGGGGCCGCGTCGCCCCAGGCGTCGGCGGCCAGCGGCGCCAGGACGTAGCCGAGCGGGGCGGCGGCCAGCGAGAGCAGCCAGTCGTACGAGGTGACCCGGGCCAGCACCCCGGGCGGGAAGTCCTGCTGGACGACCGTCGCCCAGACCGGGTTGAGGAAGCCGAGCCCGGCCATCGCCACCGCGTACGCGGCCACCGTCACGGCGGCGGGGGCGGCCGCGGCGAGCGCCGCCAGCGGAAGCCCGTACAGCGCGAGGGCGAGGTTGGCGACCAGCACCGGGCGGCGCGGCCGGACCCGGCCGGCGATCAGCGACCCCGCCAGCAGGCCCACCGCACCGGCCTGGGTGAGGGCGATCCAGACGCCGTCCCCGCCGAGGCGGGTGGTGGCGATCAGCGGCCCGAGGGTGAGCAGCACCGCGCTGGCGCCGTTCCACACCCCGTGCGCGATCAGGCTGGTCCAGTACCAGTCGCGGGCGCGCACCTCGCTCCAGCCCTCGGCGAGGTCCCGGCGCAGTGAGCGGCGCTCCCCGGGCTGGTGACGGACGGTGAGACGGGTCAGCAGGGCGGCGCTCAGCGCGAAGGAGGCGCCGTCGAGCACGAAGGCCCAGCCGGGCCCTGCGGTGTACACCAGCAGACCTGCGAGGGCCGGCCCGCCGAGCCGGGCGGCGCTGCCGGCCGAGGCGAGCAGGGCGTTGGCCCGCAGCCGGAGGCCGCCCTCCACGGTCGCCGCGACCAGCGGTGCGGCCGTCGGCATCGCGAAGGCGGAGGCGGTGCCGGCGACCGCCGACGCGGCGGCGATGTGCGCCAGGCTCGGTGTGCCGCCGGCGAGTTCGACGGCGACGAGCAGCTGGGTGGCGGCGCGCAGGAGGTCGGTGGTGAGGGCGACCCGTCGCGGGTCGAAGCGGTCCCCGACCACCCCGCCGAGCGGCAGCAGGGCCAGCCGCGGCAGCATCGCGCAGCCCAGGACGAGGGCCATCGCCGTGGCGGAGCCGGTGGCGCGGGTGATCGCGATGGCGAGTGCGGCGGGGACGGCGGCGTCGCCGAGGGTGGAGATCGTCCGGCCGGTGAAGAGGAGGCGGAAGTCGCGGTTCCGCAGGGGGTGTTCGGTCACGCGTGGCACTGTATTTCGGTACCGAAGTTTCGGCAACGAAATTTCGGTATCGAAAGACTCTCCCCGGAGGGGGACCCCGGGTCGCTTTGTAGACTCACCCCATGGCCGAGCACCCGCACCACCAGCCGACCTCGCCCCGCGACTGGACGGACGGCCACGTCGAACGCTGGCTCCCGGTGCTGCCCCACCTCGACCCCGACATCGAGGCCGCCGTCACCCGGATGTCGAAGCTCACCCGCCACCTCGGGCGGGTCCGCGAGCAGGGCGTCGCCGACTACGGCCTCCAGAAGCACGAGTTCGACACCCTGCACGTCCTCGCCGGCCGCGGCGGCCACGCCGCCCCGTCGGACCTGCGCGCCGACCTCAACCTCGCCGCCGCGTCCGTGACCGGTCGGCTGGAGGCCCTCGAACGCCGCGGGTTCGTCGTCCGCACCCCCTCGACCGCCGACCGCCGCAAGGTCGACATCGTCCTCACCGCGGCCGGCCGCGCGGCCTGGCACGAGGCACTGGAGGTGGTGGGCCGTGAGGAGCGCCGCCTGCTGGGGGTGCTGACCGAGGAGGAGCGCCGCACCCTGTCCGACCTGCTCCGCAAGGTGCTCCTCGCGCAGGAGGCCCCCGGGGCGCAGTGAGGTCCGCGCCCGGCCGCCCCCCGGCCGGGCCGCCGGTCCTTGCCGCACCGGGCAGCGGGATCGACCGTCGGCGGGCGGGGCTGGTATGGATGGGGGGTGCGATTCGATTCTGTGCCGATGCCGGCGGCGGTGGGGGAGCGGCCCCGGGACGGCAGGGGCTATCCGGTGCCCGCGATCACCCCGTGGCACGCGGGTGAGCCGCAGTTCGCGCTGACCGACCACGGGCGCAGCGCCGACTGCGCGCTGCAGCGGCGCTGCTCGGTCTGCGGCGGGTTCATGCCGCGCGGCCCGGTGTGGCGGGTGGTCGGGGCTGCGGAGAGCGCGGCGATCGCCGCGGCGCTCGCCGCGGGCGGGCCGTACCGCAACCTCGCGCCGACCATGGAGGGGCCGGGCCACCGGGCCTGCATGCTGTACGCGGCGATGGTCTGCCCGTACCTGGCCCGGCCGAACGCCCGGCGGCGGGCGACGACCGGGGCCGGCCCGGACGGGCTGACGGCGGCCGCGGTGCGCGGGGCCGTGCGGGGCGGCACGGGCGCGGTGGTCGGGTTCGGCGACTACGAGTACGCCGTCACCGAGACCCGGGTGCTGTTCCGCTTCCTCGACGTGGTCGAGTTCCTGCCGCACGAGTCCGCGGACGAGCACCTGGCCGCGCTGCGCGCCGAGCTGGCGGGGCCGGGCCGTCCGGCCGGCGGGTCGGGCCGGGTCGTTCCGCCGGGCCCGGAGGCCGGGACGGGCTCGGCGACCGGACCGGGCGGGGTGGACGGGTCCGCTCAGGCGGCGGGGTCGGGCCGGGCGGACGGGGCCGCTCAGGCGGACGGGTCGGCTCAGGGGCGGTAGGCGGGCAGGCCCTTGACGGTGGAGACCGGCGCCGGGGCGGCGGACCCGTCGGCGGGGACGGTGCTGACGCCGTCGGGGGTGCGGGCCGCGATCGTCGCGCCGTCGGGGGACCACGCGGGCTCGGTGTAGTCGGTGGTGGCCGCGGGGGTGAGGTCCTTCTCGGCCTTCTGGTCGGACTGCGTGGAGCGGCTGAACAGGTGGTCGTGCCCGTTCACGGCACGGACGAAGACGATGTGCTCGCCGTCGGGGGAGAGTGCGGGCTGGGAGCCCTTGCCGAGGTCCCGGGTGGCGGGGCGGATGTAGTCGTCGTAGAGGTAGACCTCGCCGGCCGGGGTGTTGGCGTAGGCGATCTCGCCGCGCTGGCCACCCGCGTTGGACCAGGTGTTGCCGGTCTGCGGCGGCTGCGGCATGTTCTCGTTGCCGCCCTCGGAGTTGTGCGGGGTGAGGACCTCGGGGGTGCCGCCGACGTTCTTGGTCGCGATCTTCTCCAGGCGCAGGACGCCGCCCTTGGCCGCGGAGAAGACGACGGCGTCGAAGCGGTCGGCGGACTCGGGGAGGTCGCCGGGGCTCTTCGCGGCGTGCTGCCAGGTCGGGTGGGACCACGTCTCGCCGCCGGGGTTCCGGGCCAGGGTGACCTTCCCGCTGCCGTCGGGGCCGGCCACGACGAGGTCGCCGTCGCCGTTGACGAAGGCGGCCCGCTTGCCGTCCGGGGACCACGCGAGGTCCCGCACGGCCGTCCCGAAGTCGACGGTGGTGCCGTTCATCGCGACGGTCCGGGTGCCGGTGCTGATGGTCAGGTGGTTGGCGGCGGAGGTGCCGTTGACCTCCTTGGCGCCCGGGGCGGGGCTGCTCGGGCGGGCCGTGCCGCCCGGCGCCGTGCCGCCGGGGGACGAGGTCGCCGACACGTTGCCGCCGGGGGCGGCGGTGGGGTCGGAGCCGGAGTTCTCGGGGCCGCAGGCGGAGAGCAGCACGGCGCCGACGGTGGTCATCAGGGCGATCGCGGCCGCGGTGCCGAATCTGTTGCGCACGGACATTCCAGGTTCCCCCTCGGGTGCTGTTCGCGTTCGAGTAGGAGCGTCCCAGAGCCGGGTCAGGGGCGGGTGCGGGGGATGTCACGGTCGTGGAACAGCCGGCCCGGCCCAGGGGACGGCCGGCGGGTCGGCCCCGGCCGCCGGTCAGGCGTCCCGGACCTCCGTCCGGAAGGTCCGCAGGCCGCGCTTGTGGTAGTTGGGCAGGGCGTTGGGGTGGTCGTCGGAGTCGGTGTGCAGCCAGATCCGGCGTGCGGGCCCGCCGCCCAGGGGGCTGGTGGCCCAGGCCTGACGGAGTGCCAGGGTGAGCGCGTAGCCGCCGAGGCCCCGGCCGACCATCGCGGGCAGCAGGCCGAAGGTGGTGATCTCCACCTCCCCGTCGGGGTGCGGTTCCAGGGCGACGATGCCGGCGGGCCCGCCGTGGTGGGTGAGCAGCCAGCTCTGGCGCCGGGGGTGTTCGGCGCGGTACGCCGCCCAGTCCCGTGCGGTGCGGTGGGCGCTGCGCCAGCCGTGCGGCCGGCCGACCTCGGCCTGGACCTCCTGGACGGCGGGTGACGAGCCGTCGGCGCGGGCCAGGGCGAGGCCGGCGACGGCGGGGGCCGCCCGCAGCTCTCCGGGGTCGGTCATTTCGAGGTAGGTGACGGTCGTTGCCATGCCCGCCAGGCTACGACGGGCGCGGGTGCCGCCCGCGGCCGGTCAGAGCCCGAGCTCGGTGAGGCCCGGGTGGTCGTCGGGCCGGCGGCCGAGCGGCCAGTGGAACCGGCGGTCGGCCTCGGCGATCGGCAGGTCGTTGACGGAGGCGTGGCGGTGGGCCATCAGGCCGTCCCGGTCGAACTCCCAGTTCTCGTTGCCGTACGAGCGGTACCACTGGCCGGAGTCGTCGTGCCACTCGTAGGCGAAGCGGACGGCGATGCGGTCGCCGTCGTGCGCCCAGAGTTCCTTGACGAGCCGGTAGTCGAGTTCGCGGCGCCACTTGCGGGTGAGGAACTCGGCGATCTGCCCGCGTCCGGTGAGGAACTCGGCGCGGTTGCGCCAGCGGCTGTCGGGTGTGTACGCGAGGGCGACGCGCTCGGGGTCGCGGGTGTTCCAGGCGTCCTCGGCGGCGCGGACCTTCTGTCGGGCGGTCTCCGGGGTGAACGGTGGCAGGGGAGGGCGCTGGTCGGACACGGGGGTCTCCTCGGGTCGGGTGGACGTCGGGTCGGCGGACATCGGCGAGAACGAGCGTTCTCACTGATGTGGCTACTCTAGGAGAATCATCGTTCTCACGCAAAGGGCACGGCAGATGGACGCGCAGGCGAACGGGCGGTCGGTCGGGCGGGCGGAGCCGTCGCCGGGCCGCCGGACCGAACACGACGACGCGCGGGAGCGGATCCTCGACGCCGCCGAGGAACTCTTCTACGGGCAGGGCGTCCAGGCGGTCGGCATGGACGCCGTCCGGGCCGCCTCCGGCGTGACGATGCGCCGCCTCTACCAGCACTTCCCCTCCAAGGGGGACCTCGTCGACGCCTACCTGCGACGGCGGGACGGCCGCTGGCGGGCCGGCCTCGCCGACTACGTGGCCGGCGCCGCCGACCGGCCGCGGGAGCAGCTCCTCGCCGTCTTCGACTGGCTCGGCCGCTGGTTCGCCGAACCCGACTTCCGGGGCTGCGCGTTCGTCAACTCCTTCGGCGAACTGGGTGCCGTGTCACCGGCGGTCGCGCTGGCCGCCCGGCACCACAAGGAGGAGTTCAACGCCTACCTGGCGGGCCTGGCCGAGGCCGCCGACGCACCGCCCGCCCTCGCCACCCAGCTGGCGCTGCTGGCCGAGGGCGCGATGACCACGGCCGCCGTGCACGGCGACCCGAGCGCGGCCGAGGACGCCCGGGAGGCCGCGCGCATCCTGCTGGACGCCGCCCTGGCCACCCGCGGGTAGCCCACGTTCCGCCGCCGTCCGGCGCCCGCGGGGCAGGGCCTGCGCCTCGGTTCCTGCGGGCGGGTCGGGGGGTCGGGACGCCTGCGGGCGGCCCGGGGAGGGTCAGGGCGGCCCGGGCGTTTCAGGACGCCTTTGGCAGCCGGATCACCGCGGAACCGCGCGCCAGGTCGACACCGGTGCGGTGGGGCGGGGCGCCGTCCTCGTCGTCGTCGCGCAGCATCAGCGCCGACTGCCGCTCCTTGAGCTCGTGCTGCTTGCCCGCGGAGAAGGTGGCGTGCAGCTGCTCGAACCCGGTCGCGGAGACCTGCCCCTGCCGTGCGCTGCTCCGCCAGGGCAGCAGTCCGGCCCGGCCGGCCCGCAGCAGCAGCTGGTCGACCAGCGCGAGCGCGGTGAGCAGCAGCACCAGCCCGGGCAGCGTGAGGAAGACGAGGAACCCCATGCGGCCAGTATCGTCGCGCGACCCGGTCGGCGGAAGGACGACCCCCGTCGGAGGAGGGGCGCAGCGCTTCCCGGTCGCGGGGCCGGCTCCAGGGCGGTCGGTGGGCCGCCCTGGAGCGGGCGGCCCACCGACCCGTACCCGCGCCCGTGGGGCCGGAGCCCCACGGGCGTCGGGGCGGGGTCCGGTCCCACAACCGGGCCCCGGGTCCGTGGCTCAGGCGACGGTGTAGGCGGAGCCGAAGGCCGTGACGGCGAGCGGCCCGTCCAGGTCGACGTTGCCGGTGGCGGCGATCCGGCGCAGGCACTCCACCCGGTCGACGGACTTGCGCCACTCGTCGGCGGTGGAGGAGTTGGCCGGGTTGGTCAGGTCGTCGATGCGGACCTCGAAGAAGGCTTCCAGCCAGGCGGCCTCGCCCGCGACGGCGGGGGAGCCGACCTTCGCGCCGGTGCGGGCGATCAGGGCGGGCAGGGCGTCGTACTCGCCGCCGTTGCCGTGCTGGACGGAGGCGTCGTAGAGCTCGGCGCGAGCCAGGGCGGTGGTGAGCCCGAGCCGGTCGGCCTGGTCCATGGCGGGGGTGAAGTAGCGCTGTTCGACCTGGTCGTCCTGGACCTGCCGGAAGACGGCGTCCTCGGCGGACCGCTTCCAGGCGGCGACGTACTCGGCCTCCGGCAGTCCGCTGGTGTCGCCGCTGCCGGCGGAGGCGAGGCGCTCCAGCTCGGGGATGAAGCGGGCCAGCGGGTTGTCCGGGGAGACGGCGGTGTACGCGCGGACGACCTTGAGCGCGTCGCCGTCGTTGGTGGTGAAGCCGGCCCGGCCCGCGGTGACGCCGCGGCCGTCGTCGATGTTCTCGGCGTAGCCGTACTGGATCTCGGTGGTGCTGTTCTCGAAGATGCTGATCAGCTGGTCGGCCCGGCGGCGCTGGTCGGGGGTGAGGCCTCCGGCCGCGAGCGGTCGCACGCCGGCCGCTGAGGCGGAGGCGGTGGCGATGGCGGTGTCGGGAGCGGCCTGGGCCGGCCCGGCGGTGCAGGCGGGGCCGGCGGTCAGCGCGGCCAGGGTGGCGAGGGCGGCGAGGCGGCGGGTTCGGGAAACTCGCATGGGTGTGCTCCGATCTCCGGGGCGCAGCCGCCGGAGGGTGTGTGGGGGGTGGCACGGTCGACCGCGTGCCGGGGCGAGGGTGCGAGCTCGCGGCAGCAGCGTAGGTGCCGGGTCGGGCGCTGGTCTATAAGGTAAGGAAACTTTCCTAATAAATTTGCGCACGGGGCGACAGGGGCCGGTCCGCCCCCGGTGGGACTGCCGGGGCGGGTGTTTATCGTGTGTTGATCGTCGCGGCCTAGCGTCGGGTGCATGAACGAGAACACGGCCGAGTGGCCGGGGGCGGCGCCCGACGGGCGGATGACGGAGCAGGACGCCGAACGCTTCCGGCAGCTGCTCGCGCGACTGGAGCGCTCGCTGGCGGCCGACCGGGAGGCGGCGCGGCGTGACGCCTGACGGGCTGCCGCGGGGCCCGGTCGCGGTGCTGCCGCTCTGGCTGCGCGGCGAGGCCGCGGCCTGGTCGGCCGGGTCGCCAGGGCCGTTCGGGTCGGAGTGCGGGGCCGGGGCGACCTCGGACACCGGCACGGACGCGGGTGTGGACGCGATCCGGCCCGGGACGCCGCGGGGGCGTCCCGGGCCGGTGGCGGTCCTGGGGGCGGGTGCGGTCCGGCGGTCGGAGTGGCGCACCACCAAGGGGTGACGCCGGGTCAGCAGCCGTCGCAGCAGCACCCGTCGCAGCAGTCGCACCCGTCGCACCCGTCGCAGCAGTCACCGCAGCACTGACAACCGTCGCAGCAGTCGCAGTCGCAGTTGCGCTGGCACCAGCCCTCCCGGCGCTCCCGGCTGAACGGGTCCTCGTGCTCGCAGCAGAGCAGCTGGCAGCTGCAGGCCATCAGAGCCCACAGCGCGCAGCCGGCCAGCAGGTTGCGCGGCTGCGGGGGCTTGCCACCGATCGGGGTGAAGCCGGGGCCCTGCGGCACCCACGGGGAGAGCGGGTCCTGGCCGGGCGGCGCCTGGCGCGGCGGAGCGTCGTTCGGGTGCTCGCCGCCGGCGGGTCCGGCGTTGCGGGTGCGGCAGGTGGCGGCGTGGGCGGCCGGGCCGAAGACCCGGTCGACGGCCTGCCCGGTCTCGTGCGCGAGCAGCGCGTGCACCAGGGCGCGGTCGGTGAGCTCGACCTCGCGCAGGGCGAGCCGGATGCCGTGGACGGCGTCGCGGCACAGCCGTTCGGCCTCGGCGCGGTCGGTGCCGGTGGCGGTGAGCGGGTTCCAGGCGCCGTTGGCCGCGTCGGAGGCCTGGTCCTCGGCGGCGTCGAGGAGGTGGGCGAGCCGGCCGAAGAGCCGCCCGGCCTCGGCGAGCGCGGCGGCGTTGCCGGGGCGCCCGGCGAGGACGGCGGTGTGCGCGAACGCGGCCGCGGTGGCGGTCTCGGTGGGCTCGGTGACCAGCAGGACCGAACCGCCCGGCCGCAGCGTCCGCTCCAACCCGCCCTGGCGGGAGGCGGCTTCGAGCAGCACGCCGGTGTCGAAGCCGATCGCGGAGGCGCTGCCGGCGCTCTTCCGGTCCCACCGGCGGGTGACGGCCCGGGCCCCGGCGGCGACCGGGCGCCGGGCGAACACCCCGTCGCGGTCCTCGACGTGGTCGCGGATCTTGACCGAGGCGAGGGCGAGCGAGACGGCGGCGGCGAGCCGGGCACCCTCGCCCCGGGCGACGGAGGCGGTGCGCATGCCGCGCAGCGGGCACGGCCCGGCGGTGCGCCGCCAGGAGGAGTCGTCCCGGGCGGCCTGGGCCTCGACCAGCACCGAGATGATCAGGCCGTCGTAGTTGGTGGCGGTGCGGGCGAGCTGGCCGTGGTCGTCGCGCAGGGCGAGGCAGAGCCCGCACAGGTGCGCCATCCACGAGGCACGGAGCCGCTCGGACAGCCGGTGCTTGCACGGTCTGATGATGCCGAACATGGTTCCCCCTCGCCCCCGTGGGCCGTTGACCGGCCCCGATCCGCGCACATCATACGATCACCCCCGCACCTGGACCCACCGCCGACCACACCCCGGCCGCCGACCGACGGCCGCCCACCGGGCCCCCGGACGGGCCGGCCGGGACAGGGGGTGACCCCGGACGGCTGACCGGGGCTCCGGATGCGGGCGTGCCGCTCCGGCGGGCTCGGCCCGCGCCCCGCCCGGCAGGGCGAGGGGCTGCCCGGGAGCCCTTTCCGTGCCGTCGCCGAGCCCCCGCCCGGGCTCCCGAAACGGTGGTCTGACGAGGTGTCATTGATCTTCCGCCGGGCCGGCGGCACGATGCAGTCATGGCTGACGAGCGGTGTGATCACGGACTGATAGTCGGGCAGTGCGGTCACTGCAAAGCGGTTCCCCGAGGTCTGACCGCGTCCGTCTGGACGACCCGGGGCGGCTCGGTCTTCCACCGCTCGGTGGCGTGCGAGGCACTCGCCGACGGGCAGGCCCGCGCGGCCCGCTTCCGGAAGGAGGTGCACGAGCCCACCCGCGTCGCGCTGGCCGACGCCATGGCCCAGGGGCGCGGCGCCTGCATCCGCTGCTTCCCCGCGTACCGGCCGACCAGCACCGCCAAGCCCTGCCTCGTCCGGGTGGACGCGCAGTGGGTGCGCGGCCTCCTCACCGAGTGGCGGCGAGGCGCCGACGGCCGGTGGCGAGGGGTGGTCTCGTACGTCGACTCGGGCGAGCAGGTGACCGTCCTCAAGGACCAGGACGACCTGCGCCCGGCCCCCTGAACGCCGTGGCCCCGGCGGATTCTCCGCTGTCCCTGCCCGGCCTCGGACGCTGACGGTGTGCCCGGCCCGGCCCGGGGCGTCAGACGGCCCCGGCCCCGGCCCCGGCCGCCGTCAGCAGGCGCGGCGGGAGGTAGGGCGACCGGACGCGTATCGACCAGCCGCGGCTGCGCCGGGCGTGGCAGGCGAGGGCGAGGACCCCGAGGCTGAGCGCGGCACCGGCCTCGGTGGCCCGGTCGGCGACGGAGTGGTGATCGCGGTGGGCTTCCAGCGCGTCGAGCAGGGCGAGGTTGAAGCTGCTCTCGTCGCCCTCGACGAGCTGGGAGAACAGGACGACCGGGGGAGGGAGGAAGCCCTGCTCCCTGCTGCGCTCCACCTCCTCCAGGGCGCGCCGGGTGGCCGGGAGCGGGTCCGCGCCGCGCAGGTGGTCGTGCAGGGCGGTGCGGTACGAGGCGAACGGGGAGCGGTCCTCGGCGGCGATCGTGGGGCCGGCCAGGACGAGCGGTTCGAGGTCCTCGGAGCTGCCGGTGATCAGCGCGTAGGACAGGGCCGTCTCCCAGAAGGCCGGCCCGAAGTCGCTGCACCGGCTGGCGGGGAAGCGGAGCGTCCGCCCGTCGACCGTCACCTCGGCCTCGGTGCCCGGTTCGGCGAGGGCGGCCCGGAACGCGGCGGCCCCGAGCCCGGAGCCGAGCCGCAGGTCGGCGAGCTGGGCGTCGGTGGCGTCGGCGGACTCCGAGGCGCGTGCCGCGAGGAGCCAGGTCTGGTAGCGCAGGGCGCCGGTGAGCTCCCACGCGTCCAGCGGCTCGCCCCCCTTCGGAGTGATCGCCCGCTGGACGCGCTGCTCGAACCGCGCCTCGCTGTCCGGGCTGAGGGGTAGGGCCGGGATCGGACGGTCGAGGTCGACGGGCCCGGCGGCGAGCCGGGCCACCGCGTCGGGGCGCCGGTCGCGGCCGAGGCCGTGGACGCGCGGGCCGGGTGTCTCGAAGCCGGTGACCAGGGCGTGGGGGAGGTAGTCGGTGTCGACGGCCGGGGTCCATCCGTGGGTGCGGTACCCGAGGGCGGCGAGGGCGATCGGGACGAGCGGCAGGAGGCCGGCGGGCCGGGTGCCGTGCGGGCCGTCCTGGAGGAGCGCGAGCAGCGCGGAGTCGAAGGCCGCGCGGTCCCCGTCGGTGAGGGCGCGCAGGGCGCGCAGACCGGGCTGCGCCCCGCCGGCGGAGTCGGAGTCGGCGGAGTCGGAGTCGGCATCGGCGGAGTCGGCAGAGTCCGGGGAGCCGCCCTCCTCGAAGTAGTGGGCCAAGAAGCCGTCGACGAGTTCGAGGGCGGGGGTGACCGGTTCGTCCGGCATCAGCTGCCGGGCCCAGCCGAAGGCCTCGCCGTGGTGGGAGACCTTGTCGGAGACGATCGCGAGGCAGAAGGCGTCCAGCCACTCCCGGGCGGTGACCAGGTGCCGGGGGTCGCGCGCGAGCCCGTGCTCGCGGTCGTAGCTCATCCCGAAGTTCGGGTAGTCGAGGAAGACGTGGAAGCCGTCGACCGGGTAGTAGGCGGCGAAGGAGACGGCGCCGGCGGCGGCCTCGGTGGCGTCCTTGAGGACGGCCTTGGCCTCGGCGGAGTCCAGGTCGGGCCGGGTGGTGGAGAGGGCGCCGAGGTAGTCGAGGAAGGAGTCGGCGATCAGCTGCCACTCGGTGGTGGTCATCAGGCCGGCGCGGGAGTAGGAGTGGACCTGCCTCCCGATCCGGTTCACGAAGCCGTCGCGCGCCTCAGCCACCCGCGACGCGTCCACCCGGTGACGTTCGATCCGCACGGCCCTGCCCCCTTGATCACCGACGGATCACCGATTGACCGTCGACCTGCACCCACCCTAGGTGGAGGGTCCGACAGCTGACTCCGCAGGTCGCGGCCGGAACCACGCGGGGTGCGCCGAGGGCGAACGGCCGTCGGCTGACGGCCGGTCGGCCCGTACGGTGGCGGGCATGAACGAAGTCCGGATCGTGAACCTGCCCGAGGTGGCACTCGCCTGCCGTACCAGCGGGCCCGTGGACGGCCCGCCGCTGGTGCTGCTGCACGCGCTCGGTGAGCGCGCCTCCGACTGGGACGTCGTCCTGCCGGCACTGGCGCCGGGCCACCGCGTGTACGCCCCGGACCTGCGCGGTCACGGCGACAGCGGCCGCACCGCCGGGTACGGGCTGCCGGAGATGCGCGACGACGTGCTCGCCCTCCTCGACGCGCTCGGGCTCGCGCGGGTCGACCTCGTCGGCCACTCGATGGGCGGCGTGGTCGCCCACCTGCTGGCGCAGCACCGGCCGGAGCGGGTCGCCAGGCTGGTCCTGGAGGACGTGCCGGCGCCGTACCCGCGGCCGGCCTCCGCGGTGCCGGACGGGCCGGACGGCCCGGTGCACTTCGACTGGGCGGTGGTCGGCGCCGTGAAGGCCCAGATCGACAGCCCGGACCCGGCCTGGCGGGAGGGGCTGTCCCGGATCACCGCCCGCACCCTGGTGGTCGGCGGCGGCCCGACCAGCCACGTCCCGCAGGAGGGGCTGGTCGAGCTCGCCGGGCGGATCCCCGACTGCCGGTCGGTCACCGTCGAGGCCGGGCACCTGGTGCACGCCGCCCGGCCCGCCGAGTTCGTCGCGGCGGTCGCGCCGTTCCTCGCTCGCTGAGGCGCCGGACGGCTTCGGCGGCCTCGACGGGCGGCACCAGCGGGACGCCGTCAGCAGGCGAGGGGCGCGGGCGGCGGAGCGGGCGTCAGACGCCGTGTTCGGCCGGGAGCCGCCCCGCGCGCACGGCGGCGACCAGGTCGGCGTGGTCGGCCTCGGTCCGGTCCGCGTAGGCGACGGCGAAGGCGGCGACCGCCTCGTCCAGTGCCTCGCTCTTGCCGCAGTAGCCGGCCAGCAGCGCCGGGTCCGCGGTGTGCGCGTGCGCGCGGGCCAGCAGGGCCCCGGTGATCCGCGCGTAGTCGTCCAGCTGGTTCGGCAGCAGCGCGGCGGGGTCGACGCTGCCCTTGCGGTTGCGGAACTGCCGCACCTGGTACGGGAGCCCGTCCACCGTCGTCCAGCCGAGCAGGGTGTCGCTGACCACCTGCATGTGCTTCTGGCCGAGCACCACCCGGCGGCCCTCGTGCCCGTCCCGGCCGGGCACCGGGTGGCCGGCCGGCTGCAGGTGGGGCAGCAGCACGGAGGGCCGGGCCTCCTTCACCTGGAGCACCAGCGGCTGGTCGCGGTGGTCGGTCAGCAGCACCACGTACGAGCGGGTGCCGACGCTGCCGGTGCCCACCACCCGGAACGCCACGTCCTGCACCCGGTAGCGGGACAGCAGGGTGCGCACCTCCGCGGGCAGCGTGGACACGTAGGGGCCGAGCGAGGCGGCGACGGCCCGGGCGGTCGCGTCGGACACCTCGGTGAGCACCGGCGGAGCGGCGGTGAAGCGCCAACCGCCGTCGTCCGTCCGCTCGGTGCTGCGGGCGGCGAATCTGGCACTGGTGTTGCCGAGCGCCTTCGTGCCGACCTTGCGCAGCACGTCGGCCAGGTCGTGGGCGTCGGCGAAGGACACCAGCTGCTCGTCCGCGACGGCGTTCCAGGCGTCCAGCGCGGGCAGCTTGGCCAGGGTGCGCATGGTCCGGCGGTAGGAGCCGGCCGCGTGCTGGGCGGCGGCGCGCGCGGTGCCCTCGCCGGCGCCGGTCTCCCGGCCGGCCAGCACCAGGCTGGCGGCCAGCCGCTTGAGGTCCCACTCCCACGGGCCGGGCACGGTCTCGTCGAAGTCGTTGATGTCCATCACGAGTTGACCGCGGGCGTCGCCGTAGAGCCCGAAGTTGGCGGCGTGCGCGTCCCCGCACAGCTGGGCGGACACCCCGGTGTCCGGCGTGCCGACCAGGTCGGCGGCCATCAGACCGGCCGAACCGCGCAGGAACGCGAACGGCGTGGCGGCCATCCGGCCGACCCGGATCGGCACCAGCGCGCCGATCCGGCCCGCGTTGGACGCCTCGATCGCCTCGACGGCCGTCGGCCGCCCCGCCACGGGCACCAGCTCGGCGTGCTGCTCCCGCGGCACCTTGGTCCGCAGCGCCTTCCCGCGCTCGCGGGCCCGGCCGTCCTGCCCCGACGCGAACCCGGCCACCGCGAACGCCCGCCGCCCCGGCAGCCCCACCCCGTCCACCGCGTCTATCACCTGCGTCACCGCTCCCGGCCCGCCCTTCTCGTCCCACCCGTCCGCGACCTGCGCGGACGGCGTGCAGGGGGAGTGACGTCCGGGGTGGGGCAGTGGTTCCTGGGGGGAGGGGGCCGGTGGGCGGAGGTGTGGTGGCCGGGGCGTGGCGGGGGTGCTGACGGCGTGCGGGGGAGCGGGGTCGAGGGGCGGGGCGGGCGGCCCGTAGGGTGGGCCGGATGGACGGTCTTCGGGGGGACGGGTGGGTGCGGGCTGCGGCCGGCGCGGCGGCGGGGCTGACGGTGGCGGCCGGGCTGGGGGCGCGGGCGCTGCTCGGCGGGGAGCCCGCGAAGGCCGCCGGGGACGCGCTCTACACGGTGCTGGTGTACGCGCTGGTGGTGCTGGTCGCGCCGCGGGTGCGGCCGTGGCGGGCGGCCGTGACGGCCTCCGTGGTGAGCTGGGCGGTGGAGTTCCTGCAGCTCACCGGCGTGCCCGAGGAGCTCGGCCGGCGCAGCACGCCGGCCCGTCTGGTGCTGGGGTCGACCTTCAACCCGCCGGACCTGTTCTGGTACCTGGTCGGCGCGCTGTCCGCCGCGCTGGTCCACCGGGCGCTGAGCGCGCTCCGGGGGCGCCGGGTGCACCGGGGACGCCGGGTGCTGCGGACCGAGCGGCCCGCAGCACCCGACCGGGTCTGACGCAGGGTCAGAGCGGCAGCAGGTCGGGCCGCTTGGCCTCGACGTTGTCGCCCGAGGACTCGCCGCGCAGGCGCCGCCCGACCCAGGGCAGCAGGTACTCGCGGGCCCACTGGATGTTCTCGCGCCGCTGGTCGGCGGCGGACAGCTCCTGGACGGTGGGCCAGGGCGCCTCCGGGTCCTGCTCGGTGCGCAGCCCCAGCGAGCGGGCGGCGAGCAGGGCGACCCGCTGGTGGCCCTCCGGGGACAGGTGCAGGCGGTCCTCGCTCCAGGCACGCCGGTCCTGCACGGCGCGCAGCGACCACAGGTCGGCGACCTGGCAGCCGTTGCGGTCGGCGACCGCCCGCATGTGCCCGTTGTAGGTGGCGATCTTGCCGCGCAGGTGCTTCAGCAGCGGCACGTCCCGGGTGTCGAAGCCGGTGCAGATCAGCACCGTCCCCGCCGCCTCGGTGAGTCGGACGACGGCCGCCTCGAAGCGCTCGGCCACCTCGTCCGGGTCGCTGCCCGGGCGGAGGATGTCGTTGCCGCCGGCGCAGAAGGTGGCGAGGTCCGGCTGGAGCCGCTGGACCTGCGGCACCTGTTCGGCGGCGATCTGGTCGAGCAGCCGGCCGCGGACCGCCAGGTTGGCGTAGCGGAAGCCGCCCGGCGGGCGGGCGTCGGCGAGCAGTTTGGCGAGGCGGTCGGCCCAGCCGGCGAAGGCGCCGTCCGCTCCGGGGTCGTTCAGGCCCTCGGTGAAGCTGTCCCCGAGGGCGGCGTACGAACTGAGGTCAAGGGTCTCCTGGAGGTTCGGCATGAAGTAGATAGTTCACCTTCTCAAGTGACCTACGCCACCGTAGGTGACCGGGGAGGCGCGTGAGATGGGCCACGTACCCCCCGCGCCGGTGAGAGCGCCGGCCAGAGCGCCGGTCACCGGAAAGCACAAGATCCGCGCCCCCTTCCGCTTCCTGGCGTGCCCGGACCATCCTCGAGGAGCGCGATCGCGCCGGCCGCCGGGCCCTGTCGCCGGCCGCCGTCCCGTGACGAGGGGAAGCCACCCATGACTCCGAACGCCTCCTCCGGCCTGCCCGGAGACTGGACCGTCGACGACCGCTGCACCAACTGCGACGTCGCCCGGCAGCTCGCCCCCGGGCTGATCCGCGAGCACCGCGGGCGCTCCGAACTGGTCCGCCAGCCGCGCGACGAGGCCGAGCACCGCAGCCTCCTGGCGGCCGCCCACGCCTGCCCCACCCGTTCCGTCCGCCCGGCAGCCGGCCCGCTCGACCCGGCGGGCGACCCCTTCCCGCTCGCCCTCGACGAGGAGGTGCTGCTGCTCGGCCACAACTCCCGCCACACCGCGGGCGCCAACTCCTACCTGTGCCGCCGCCCCACGGGGTGGCTGATGGTGGACACGCCCCGCTTCGCCGAGGCGCTGGCCGCGCGCTACGAGGCACTCGGCCCCGTCACCGACGTACTCCTGACGCACCGGGACCACGCGGCGCACGGCCGCCGGTACGCCGACCGGCTCGGTGCCCGGCTCTGGATCCACGAGGGGGACCTGGACGCCGCGCCCGACGCCGACCGGGTGCTGCGCGGCCTCGACTCGGTGGAGATCGCCCCGGGCGTCACCGCCCGTCCCTTCCCCGGCCACACCCGGGGCAGCGTGCTCTACGCGGTGGACGACCGGTACTGCTTCACCGGTGACACCCTCTACTGGTCCCGCACCACGGGGGACGTGGAGGTGCACGAGAGCATCACCTGGTACTCGATCGAGGAGCTCTCCGCCTCGCTGGACCGCAGCCTGGGTGCGCTGCACTTCGAGTGGCTGCTGCCAGGCCACGGTGAGCGGCGCCGGATGCCCGCCGCGGAGGCGGACCGGCGGCTGCGCGCGCTCGCCGAGCGCTGCCGGTCGCTGCGGCCCGCCCCGGTGGACTTCGCCGCGGTGCGCTGGTAGCGCGGTGCAGAGCGTGGAGGTCGCGCGGTGCGGAGGTCGCGCGGTTGGCGAGGTGGGGCGGGGCGGGGTGCGTCCGCCCGCGGCACCTGACGGGCCGCGGCCCGTTCGCCGCGGCCCGTTCGCCGCGGCCCGTGCGCGACGGCCCGTGCGCGACGGCCCGTTCACCGCGCCCCCTTCACCGCGGCCCGTGCGCCGGGGCTCGCGCCGGGTGCGCGGGGGGTTGCGCCAGCCGGGGGCGTCCGCGCGGGTGTGCGAACGGCGCCGCCGGGGCAGCCGCCTGTCGAACGGTCTTCCGAACCACGGACCGCCCCGAACCCCCCGCACCCAAGGACGGTGGAGGAATGCCCACCCAGACCCCGGAGCGCACCGCCCGGCCGCGGCGCTACCTGATGTGCCGGCCGACGCACTTCACCGTGGACTACGCCATCAACCCGTGGATGGACCCGGCGCAGCCCACCGACACCGCGCTCGCGCTGCGCCAGTGGGAGCGGCTCCACCGGTTGTACCGGCGCCTCGGCCACACCGTCGAGCTGATCGACCCGGTGCCCGGCCTGCCCGACATGGTGTACGCCGCCAACGGCGCGACCGTGCTGGACGGCCGGGCCCTGGTCGCGACCTTCCGGTACCCGGAGCGGGCCGCCGAGTCCACGGCCTACCAGGCCTGGTTCCGGGCGAACGGCTACCAGGAGGTGCGCCGCGCCGGGCACGTCAACGAGGGCGAGGGCGACCACCTGGTGGTCGGCCGCCGGGTGCTCGCCGGCTCGGGCTTCCGCACCTCGCGGGCCGCGCACGCCGAGGCGGGCGCGCTGTTCGGGGTCCCGGTGGTCAGCCTGACCCTGGTCGACCCGCGCTTCTACCACCTGGACACGGCGCTGGCGGTGCTCGCCGACGACCACGTCATGTACTACCCGGAGGCCTTCGACGCGGACAGCCGGGCCGTGCTGCGCACCCTGTACCCGGACGCGATCCTCGCCGACCGGGCCGACGCCGAGGTGTTCGGCCTCAACGCCGTCTCGGACGGCCGCCGGGTGCTGCTGCCCGAGACCGCGAAGAACCTGGCCGGGCGGCTCGCCGAGGCCGGCTACGAACCGGTGCCGGTGGACGTCTCGGAGCTGCTGAAGGGCGGCGGCGGGGCGAAGTGCTGCACGCTGGAGCTCCGGCCGGCGTGATCGCGGGCGCCGTCGGCCGAGTGCGCCGTCGACCGACTGCGGCGGCGGCCGCGGGCGGCCCGGCCTCCGGGTGCGGCCCGGCCGGCGGCGCGGCGGCGGCCCGCCCGGGATCCGTCCCGAGCGGGCCGCGTGCGGCGGGGCCTCAGACGAGCCAGAGGTCCGGACCGAACACCTCGTAGTGGATGTCGGCGGCGGGGACGCCCGCCGCCAGCAGCTGCTCGCGGACGGTGCGCAGGAAGGGCAGCGGTCCGCACAGGTAGGCGGTGGTGCCGGCCGGGACCTCGACGGTGGAGAGGTCGACCAGCCCGGTGCGCTCGGCCGGCCACTCGCCGAGCGGCTGCTCGTAGAAGACGTGGGCGGTGGCGTTCGGCAGCTTGGCGGTGAGCTGGGCGAGGTCGGCGCGGAAGGCGTGGCTGAGCTGGTCGCGGTCGCCGTGCACCGACACGACGGTGCGGGGGGAGCCGGTGGCGGCGAGGTGGTGGAGCATCGCGGTCATCGGGGTGTTGCCGATGCCGGCGGAGGCGAGCAGCACCGGCCCGTCGCCGTCGGCGAGGGCGATGTCGCCGAGCGGCGGGGAGAGTTCGACGGTGCCGCCGGTGTGCAGGTGGTCCTGCAGGTGGGCGGAGACCTCGCCGCCGGGCTCGCGCTTGACGCTGAAGCGCAGCGCGCCGTCGGCGGTGCCGGAGAGGCTGTACTGGCGGATCTGGTGGGCGCCGTCGGCGAGTTCGGTGCGGACCGAGACGTACTGGCCGGGGCGGGCGGCGGGCGCGGGCCGGCCGTCGGCGGGGCGGACCAGGAAGGTGGTGACGGTGTCGGTCTCCTGGTAGCGGGCGACGACGGTGTAGGGGCGCCAGAGGTCGGCCGGGTCGCCGCCGGCGGCGGCCTCGGCGCGCAGCCGGTCCTCGACGGCCACCAGGGCGTTCGCCATCAGCCAGTACACCTCGTCCCAGGCGGCGGCGACCTCCGGGGTGACGGCCTCGCCGAGCACGTCGACGATCGCGGCGAACAGGTGCTCGTGGACGATCCGGTACTGGTCGTTGCGGATGCCGACGGACACGTGCTTGTGCGCGATCCGGGCGAGCATCGCGTCGGGCCGCTGGTCCGGGTGGGCGATCAGGGCGGTCGCGAAGGCGGCTATCGATCCGGCGAGGGCCTGCCGCTGGGTGCCGTTGGCCTGGTTGCCCCGGTTGAACAGGTCGCGCAGCAGCTCGGGGTGGGCGGCGAACATCCGCTCGTAGAAGAGCGGGGTGATGTCCCCGATGGCACCGCCCACGGCGGGCAGGGTGGCCTCGACGACCTCGGCGGACTTGGCGGACAGCATCAGTCGGGCTCCAAACTGGTATCTGAGATGCATATTAAAGGCCGAGCGCGGGTGCGCGGGCCCGGGGCGGATCAGTCGGTGGGTCTGCTGGTGAGGCCGAGCAGGACCGGCCCGGTGGGGGAGGCCACCAGGTCGTCGATGCTGAGCGGGTCGAGGGTGGCGAAGAAGGCCTCCTGCGCCGTCCGCAACGCACCGCGGAGCCGGCAGGCGGCCCGCAGCGGGCACGGCGGGTCGTCCTCGCAGCCGACCACGTCGCCGACCCCCTCCAGCTCGCGCAGCAGGAGTCCGAGCGAGCCGGTGCGTCCGGCGAAGGTGAGCATCAGCCCGCCGCCGCGCCCGCGTCGGGCCTCCAGGACCCCGAGGTGCTGCAGCCGGCTGACCACCTTCGCCGCGTGGGTGTAGGGCACCCCGACCGACTCGGCCACCTCGCGGGTGGTCGGGTTGGCCTCCTCGCCCAGGACGGCCAGTCGCATGGCGATCCGGAGGGCGATGTCGGTGCTCTTGGTCAGCCTCACGTGCGGAACGCTAGCGAATGCGATTCCGGAACTCCAATTTTCTGCACGATCCCGACCGGGTCGACGGCGGAGCGGGATCGGGCGGGGGCGGATCGGGATCGCGCCGGGATCGGACCGGGAACGGTTCAGGATCGGGTCGGGGTCGGACCGGGTGGGTCGAATCGATCGAATCTGAACAGTTGGCGACATTACCGATCAGCCCCTGACGGTCGGTCAGGGGTGCTTCTACGCTTCGTGCGGTTCCGGAACCGCGGGGGCGCCGGAGCGACCGGCGTTGCGTTTCCTTGACCGACCATCCTGGAGAGACCCGTGAGAACAGCCCGTGCACCCCGGCGCACCCGGACGGCCGTGGCCGCGATAACCGCGGCCACGGCCGCGCTGCTGTCGCAGCCCGTCACCGCCGAGGCCGTGACGCCGCCGCCGACCGTCGCCGCCCACGTGGCGGTGGCGGACTACCCGGCGGGCGTCGCGCTCACGCCGGACGGCGGCCGGGCCTACGTCACCAGCCAGAGCACCGGCACGGTGAGCGTGCTGGACACCGCGACCAGGGCGGTGTCCGGCACGTTCACCGCGGGCAGCGGCTCCTACGCGGTCGCGGTCTCCCCGGACGGGCACCGCGCCTACCTGACTCACCACCTCGACGGCACCGTCAGCGTGGTGGACACCACGGGCAACACCGTCACCGCCACCGTCCCGGTCGGCGCCCAGCCGTGGGGCCTGGCCCTGTCCGCCGACGGCACGCGCGCCTACGTCAGCAACGCCGGGGCCGGCACCGTCAGCGTGCTGGACACCGCCACCGCCACCGTCACCTCGACCGTCCCGGTCGGCGCGGAACCGCACGGACTCGCCCTCTCCGCCGACGGCAAGCGCCTCTACGTCGCGGCCTCCGGCGCCAAGGCGGTGAACGTGGTCGACACCGCCACCGGCACGGTGGGCGCCACCGTCCCCGTCGGCCACAGCGTCTTCGGGCTCGCCCTCAGCCCGGACGGCACCCGGCTCTGGGCGGCCGACGCCGACGACGCCACCGTCGCCGTCCTCGACACCGCCGCCAACACGCTGACCGGAACGGTGGCGGTCGGCTCCGGCCCGTACGCGGTCGCGATCTCGCCGGACGGCGCCGCCGCGTACGTGTCCAACTACGACGACGACACCGTGAGCGTGGTGGACACCGCGAGCCGGACCGTCACCGCGACCGTGCCGGTCGGGGCGAACCCCTACACCCTGGCCGTCGCCCCCGACGGGCGGCACGGCTACCTGGCCGACTTCAACGGCAGTGCCGTCGACGTGCTGAACTTCCCGCTGCCGGTGCCCGCCGTCACCGCGATCAGCCCGGCCGGCGGCTCCGGGGTCGGCGGCACCGCCGTGACCGTGACCGGCACCGACCTCAACGGCGCCACCGCGGTGACCTTCGGCGCGGCCGGTGCCGCCACCAGGTTCAGCTGCACCAGGACCAGCTGCACCGCCACCGCCCCCGCCACCACGGTGACCGGTCCGGTGGACGTCCGGGTCACCACGCCCGGCGGCACCAGCGCCGCCGTCGCCGGCGACCGGTTCACCTACGCGGCCCCCAGTGCCCACCTCGGTGTCGCCCTCGCCGCGACCCCGGTGAGCGGCCTGCTCGGCAGCCGGGTCGACTACACCGTCACCCTGACCGGTCAGGGCCCCGACCCGCTGACCTCGGCCACCGTCTCCGCCGACCTCCCCGTCGGCCTCGCCGCGACCTCGAGCGACTGCACCGTCGCGGGCACCAAGCTCACCTGCGCGGTGACCGCCCCGCTGGCCAAGGGCGCGAGCACCACCCGGCACTTCTCGGTCTCGGTCGGCCTGCTCAGCCTGGTCCGCACCTTCGACGTCACGGTGGCCCGCACCGCCGGCGTGCCCGCCGACCCGTCCCCGGCCACCAGCCGGGACACCCGTAGCTGCACCGCCGTCCTCGGTCTGCTGATCACCTGCCGCTGACCCGTAGCCGCTGACCGCCGGCCACCGGCCGGCTGCCGCTGACCCGTAGCCGCTGACCGGCCGCCGTCGAAGCGCGGAGGGCCCCGCCCGTACCCACGGGCGGGGCCCTCCGCCGTTCCCGCAGCCGTCGCACCCCCGGGGCCCGTGCCCGCACGCCTGGACGAAACGTCCGGACTGGACGTACAGTCCGAACATGACCGCCGAACCCGCCGCAGCCGCCGACGCCGCCGACCCGCGGATCCGCACCTGGGCCCCCGCCTGCCGCGCCGTGGCCCTGCTGCTCGGCCCCTACGCCGAGGTGGTGCTGCACGACGCCGCCGCGGACCGGGTGCTGGCCGTGTGGAACCCGATGACCACACGCGCCCCCGGAGACCCGTCGCTGCTCGGCGAACTCGACGCCCTCGACCCGTCCGCCCCCGACGTCTACGGCCCCTACGAGAAGCTGCTGCCCGACGGCCGCCGGCTCTCCTCCGTCAGCGCCGTGCTGCGCGACGACGCCGGGCGGCCCTCGGCGGTGCTCTGCGTCAACCTCGACCGGGGCCCGCTGGAACAGGCCGCCGCCCTGCTGGCCGGCTTCGCCGCACCCACCGCCCCCCGCCCCGAGCCGCTGTTCGAACGGGACTGGACGGAACGGATGAACGACGTGATCGGCGGATACGTGCGTGCGCACGGCCGCCCGCTCGAGCGCTTCGGGCGCGAGGACCGGCTCGCGGTGCTGCGCGAACTCGACCAGGCCGGGGTCCTCGCCGTCCGCCGGGCCGCCCCCGCCGTCGCCACCGCGCTCCGGGTGTCCCGCTCGACCGTCTACACCCTGCTCGCCGAACTCAGGAACACCGAATCCCGGAACGCCGAACCCCGTGACGCCGAACCCCGTGACGCCGGACCCGGGAACGCCGGACCCGGGGACACCCCCGCACCAGCGCACCACCGCACGAGAGCGAGCGACCAGCCATGACCAGGCTCCCCGACTTCCGACTCGAGACCCACTTCTCCCGCTGGGAGTTCACCGCACGGCACCACCTCACCGCCTCCGACGCCCAGACCATGACGATGGCCGAGCTGCTCGCCCTGGCCGGCCCCGAGGACCGGGAGGCGTGGGACACCCTCGCCCTCGGCTACACCGAGACCTTCGGCGACCCGGGGCTGCGCCGGGCGATCGCCGGGACGTACGAGCAGGTGGACGCCGACGACGTGATCTGCTTCGGGGGAGCCCAGGAGGGGCTCAACCTCGCCATGCAGGTGCTCCTCGAACCGGGCGACCACGCCGTGGTGCTCACCCCCAACTACCAGTCCGCCGAGACCATCCCGCTCTCCCTCTGCGAGGTGACCGGGGTCGCCCTCGACGCGGCGCGGGACTGGGCGCTCGACCTGGACGCCGTCGAGGCCGCGCTGCGCCCGAACACCCGGGTGGTGTCGGTCAACTTCCCCAACAACCCCACCGGGAAGGTGATCGACGCCGCCGACTTCACGCGGCTGGCGCAGCTGTGCGAGGAACGCGGCATCCGGCTCTTCTCCGACGAGGTCTACCGCGGCCTCGAGCGCGACCGGGCCCGCGCCCTGCCGCAGGCCGCCGACCTCTCCGAGCGCGCCCTCTCGCTCAACGTCACCTCCAAGGCGCTCGGCCTGCCCGGCCTGCGGATCGGCTGGATCGCCTGCCGGGACGCGGAGTTGCGCTCCCGGCTGGAGCGGGCCAAGCACTACACCACGATCTGCAACTCCGCCCCGAGCGAGGTGCTGGCCCGGATCGCGCTGAACAACCGGGAGCGGATCCTGGAGCGCAACCGCGCGATCATCGCGGAGAACGTCCCGCAGTTCGACGCCTTCTTCGCCGAGTTCGCCGACCTCTTCGAGTGGCGCGCCCCGGACGGCGGCTGTGTCGCCTACCCGCGCTACCTCGGCGCGGACGGGGTCGAGGAGTTCTGCACGGCGCTGGTCGAGCAGGCGGGCGTCCTGCTGCTGCCCGCCGGGATCTTCCGCTCCGAGCTGACGCCCACGCCGGCCGACCGCTTCCGGATCGGCCTCGGCCGCCGCGACCCGGCTCCGGCCCTGGCGGCCTTCGCGGACTGGCTCCGCAAGCGCTGACGCGCACGGGCCCGGGGGCGGGCCGGAACGCCGAACGGGCCGGAACGCCGAACGGGCCGGCCACCGCGTACGGTGGCCGGCCCTGAGGCCCGTGGGGTGGCCGAGTGCCGCCCCCGCGTTCCGGATCCCTTTCGCCAAACGGGGGTTGGCGAAGGATCAGAACGGGTTGGTACAGGTGGTGACCTGCTGCGCGGCGTCCAGCGCGGGGCCGGCGGTGGCGCAGATCATCTTCAGGTCGTTGGTGACGACGCGCGGGGTGGTCGCCTTCACCGAGCCGAGGCGGACCGCGGTGGTCGACGTGGCCGTCTCCCACGGGCTGCCCCAGGCCTTCTGGGTGCGGACCTCGACCCGGAGGACCGTCAACTGCCCCGGGGCGGCCGACACCTGGGCCGTGCCGACGAAGCCCTCACCGTCGGCCTGGTGTGAGATGCACGGCTGGTTGAGCACGGCGGCGCAGGCCACGGTGCCGGTCTCGGCCGTCGTCGGGGTCGCCAGGGCCGGTCCGGCCGAGAGACCCGCGATCCCTGCCGTCGCCACCATCACGGCTGCGATCCGAGCGCGCATGATATGAACCTCCTTGGAAATTAAGGGTGTCTCACTCCTTGGGATGAGTCTTGCACAGAACGTGAACATGTTTCGTGTGTGTTACGTCACACTCAAGGTGACCATTCAACTACGTGCTGCAACCGTTCTCGCAGTGTTCAGCACGCGGACAGATCGCCGACTGACGAACGATCAGTTCGTCGGCGCCCCGCCCGTCGCGGTGGTCCGGCTCCTTCACCCGTCCGGGTGGCGAACTGCCATCGGAGCGGAAAGGGCGGATACCATCGACCCGACCGACGGAGGTGTCTGCGTGGACACGGTCATCGTCCAACTTCCCGACCCGGCACCGGTGGTGGCGCCCGGCCGGGCCCCCGAACTGCTGCGGATGGGGCCCGGTGAGACCGCGGTCTTCGGGCGCGGCGAGCCGGGCCGGCCGGCCCCCATCCCGCTCACGGACCAGGGTGTCTCGCGCCGCGCGGGAGAGGTCACCGCCGCCGAGGACTACTGGCTGCTCTCCAACTTCAGCACCACGGCCACCTACGTCGTGGAGAACCTGGAGGGCGCGGGCGAGCACGTCAAGGTGGCGCCGGGGCGGCTCGGCGCACCCGTCCCGTTCGAGTTCTCCCGGGTGCTGCTGCCCGCGCTCGGCGAACCCGTCTCGTTCAAGGTCTTCGCCCCGCAGCACGCCTACCTGGCCCCCGGCCCGGGCGGCGCCGCCCCCGGACGGTCGGCGGGCGGCGGAGTCGAGGACGCCGGCGGCTCCGAGGGCGAACGCACCGTCAGCCCGTTCGCCCTCGACCCGACCGCCAAGTACTTCCTGGTGCTGCTCGCGCTCTGCGAGCCCAGGCTGCGCTCACCCTCCGCCGCCGCCGTCCCCGGGGTGACCGACGTGCTGGCCCGGCTGCGTGCGCTGCCCTCCTGCCGTGGACTGACCCGCTCGGCGGTCAACTACCACATCGACTACCTGGTGTGGACGAAACTGCGCCTGCGCGAGCCCTACGAGGAGGCGCCGGGCGGCGGAAAGCGCGAGGAACTCGCGGCCCTGGCACTGAAGTTCGACCTCGTCCGGGAGGAGCACCTGGCCCTGCTCCCGCCCCGGCGCCCCTGAGGACCGACCCGCCGTGAGGACCGACCCGCCGTGAGGACCGACCCGCCGCCGCCCGAGGGAGGCCCGCCCGACGCCCAGCCCCGCGGCGCCCAGCCCTGCGACCCCCAGCCGTACGACGCCCCGACCTTCGAAGTCCCGGCCGGCTACCGGTTCGCCGGCTACCGCACCGGCGCCCTGCTCGGCGCCGGCGCCTGGGGCAGCGTCTACGCCGCGGAGGGCCCCGACGGCACCCCGGCCGCCGTCAAACTGCTCAGCCCCGCCCGGCTCAGCCCGGGCCAGCGCCGGACCATGGCCCAGATCGCCCGCAGCGAGCTGCGCTTCAGCCGCCGCGCCGACCACCCCCACCTGATCCGCACCCTCGCGGTCGCGGTCGTCGACGACCCCGACCACCCCGGCCTCGACGGCGCCGTCGCCCTGGTGATGGAGCGTGCCGCCCGCAGCCTGCAGGACGTGCTGGCCACCGCCCGCCCCGGCGTCCCCGTCCCCGGGGCCGAGCGCCTGCTGGCCGAGGTCTGCGCCGGACTGACCCACATGCACCGCGCCGGCTGGGTGCACGGGGACCTCAAACCGGCCAACATCCTGCTGCTCGCCGACGGCACCGCCAAGATCGCCGACTTCGGCCTCACCGCCGAACTCGAGGGCACCCACGCCTACGCCCCGCCGCTCGGCTCGCCCGACCACGTCCCGCCCGAGTGGTGGTCCCAGCGCACCGGGGCGCGCGGCGTCGCGCTGCGCCCCAGCGCCGACGTCTGGGCCTTCGGGGTGATCGCCCACCAGCTGCTCACCGGCGGCCTGCACCCCTTCCTGGGCGCCACCGCCCGGGCCCGCTCGCTGGCCGCCCAGGCGTACGCGCGCGGTGCGGCGCCGCTGCGGCTGGACGCGTCGCTGCCCCGGCCGTGGCGGGCCGTGGTCACCGCCTGCCTGGCGCCCGGGAGGGAGGAACGGGCCCGCACCGACCTCGCGGCGCTGGTCGCCCGGGCCGCCGCCCGTCCGCCCGTCCGCCGCCGCGCCGCCCTACGCGCCCTCGCCGGCCTGCTGGCCTGTGCCGCGGCGGTGCTCGCGCTGACCGGGGCGCCGGAGCCGCTCGCCCCGGCCGCCCACCGGGCCGCGCCGCCCCCCGGGGCGATCCCGGTCGGCTCCGACGTGCCGGCGGCCTACCGGGGCATGATCGAGGACGCCGCCCGGCGCTGCCCCGAACCGGAGATCACCCCGGCGCTGCTGGCCGCCATGCTGAAGGCCGAGAGCGGCTTCGACCCGAACGCGGCGCGACCGGAGACCGGCGAGTACGGCATCGCGATGTGGACGCCCGCGGTCTTCGAGGCGTGGGCGAAGGCCGCGAACCACCCCGGCCCGAAGTCGTACCTCGACCCGGGGGACGCCATCGCGGCCATGGGCAACTACGTCTGCTGGCTGGACCAGCAGCTCAAGCACCGCGGCTACACCCGCGACCTGCCGGCGCTGGTCGCCGCGGCCTACCGGACCAGCGACAAGACGGTGGCCACCGCCGGCGGCGTCCCAGAGCGCGTCCGCCCGCACGTCGACAAGGTGCTCCGGTATCTGGCCGACTACGGCGGGTGAACGGACGAAGCGGGATGAACCGGGTCACATCCCCCCGTACCCCGGCGCGGGCACCCGGGTGACGGGCCCCCGGTCTGGGATCCTCGGCGCATGATCACGAAGCTCCGCGCGGCCTCCGCGCGATGGACCCTCGTCGTTCCGGTGGTGTCGTTCGTCGTCCTCGCCCTGACCTGGCACCGGGACCTGCCCGGCTGGGTGGTGGGTGTGGTCGCCTGCTTCCTGGTGGCCGCCGTCCTGGCCGCCGTGCACCACGCCGAGGTCATCGCGCACTGGTCGGGGGAGCCCTTCGGATCCCTGGTGCTCGCCGTCGCGGTCACCGTGATCGAGGTCGCGCTGATCGTGACGCTGATGGCCGACGGCGGGGACAAGTCCGCCACCCTGGCCCGTGACACCGTCTTCGCCGCCGTGATGATCACCTGCAACGGCATCCTCGGGCTGTCCATCCTGGTCGCCGCGGTCAAGCACCGCACCGCCGTCTTCAACGCCGAGGGCACCGGCGCGGCGCTGGCCTGCATCGCCACCCTGGCGACGCTCAGCCTGGTGCTGCCGACCTTCACCACCAGCACCCCCGGGCCGCAGTTCTCGACCACCCAGCTGATCTACGCGAGCACCGCCTCGATCGTGGTGTACGGGCTGTTCGTGGCCACCCAGACCGTCCGGCACCGGGACTACTTCCTGCCCGTCACCCCCGAGGGCCGGGTGCTGGAGGAGGAGGACCACGCCCACCCGCCGACCCCCGCCGCCGCCGGCGTCAGCCTGCTGCTGCTCGGCGTCGCCCTGGTCTCCGTCGTCGGGCTCGCCAAGGGCGTTTCACCGACCATCGAGTCCGCGGTGGACGACGCCGGGCTGCCGCACTCGGTGGTCGGCGTGGTGATCGCCCTGATGGTGCTGCTGCCGGAGACCATCGCGGCGCTGCGCGCGGCCCTGCGCAACCGGGTGCAGACCAGCCTCAACCTGGCCCTCGGCTCGGCGCTCGCCAGCATCGGCCTCACCATCCCGGCCGTCGCCATCGCCTCGTACTGGCTCACCGGCCCGCTCGTCCTCGGCCTCGGCCCGGCGCACCTGGTGCTGCTGACGCTGACCGTGGTGCTCGGCACCCTGACCGTCGTCCCGGGCCGGGCCACCCCGCTGCAGGGCGCGGTCCACCTCGCGGTGCTGGCCGCCTACGTGGTGCTGGCGGTCAACCCCTGACGACCGGGCGGGAGACCGGGGGCCGGGCGGGACTTGTCAGTCGCGGCCTAGAGGCCGAGGTCGTCCAACTCCTTGAGCAGGGCGGCGTTGGGGCTGCCCGGATCGGCTGCGGCCCGCCCGGCGACGGCCCCGGAACCGGCCCGGGAGGCCGACGCGGGCGCGGGCACGGGCACGGGGGTGGTCGCCGTTCGCGGGGCGCGGTCGCGGAAGATCCAGGCGCCGGCCAGGCCGCCGACCAGACCGCCCAGGTGGGCGGACCAGCTGATGCCCGGGGCGACGCCGGGCAGGGCGGCGGTCACCATGTAGGCGAACGAGGCGCCGAGGACGACGCCGATCAGCGTGTCGACCAGGTTGCGGTCCACGACCCCGCGCAGCACCACGTAGCCGAAGTAGCCGAACACCACGCCGCTCGCCCCGGCGCCGACCGAGTCCGGGCTGTCGAAGACCCAGGCGGTCAGTTCGCTGGTCAGCGCGACCAGCAGGGTCAGGCCGAGGAACTTCTTCACGCCGCGGTAGGCCGCCAGGAATCCGAACACGAACAGCGGGCCCGAGTTGGCCTCCAGGTGCGCCCAGTTCCAGTGCAGGAACGGCGCGGTGACGATGTTCGGCAGTCGGCTCGGATCCTGCGGGACGACGCCGAACTGCCGGCCGAGGTGGTAGTCGTCCATCCAGTTCACGAGCTGGATCAGCCAGATCGCCGCCAGCACACCGACCATGGTGAAGAGCGCCCGGCGGGCGTCGGCGATCATCTTTGCGGGGTCGAGCGTGGTTGCCGCACGGCTGCGGTCGTTCGAGGCCATGGGCCCGACTCTAAGGGCCGTCGGACCGGTGACGCACCCCCCGGTACAGTGGCTCCCGCCCCGCTGACCTGCCGACCCTCCTCCCGACTGCCAGAGGTGACCCGCCCGATGAGCGTCCGTCCGCCGCTGTCCTCCGCGTTCGCGGCGCGGGTCTGAGGCCCGGTGGCGACGAACCGGCACCCGGTCGAGGTCTGGCGGCTGCCCGAGGAGGAACGCCGCGCCGGCCGCCGGGCCCAGCCCCGTGCGGCTGCCGGCCGGATTCGCCGTCCGCGGCCGCGAGGGCGTCTTCCTCTCCAGGAGCGGCGAGCTGACCCGGCACCTGCTGGTCGGCAAGCAGTGGAAGCGGACCGGCGGACAGCGGCTGCAGCTGCCCGGCGGGATCGACCCGGGGCCCGCCCACGGCCGGGACGGGACGCTCTGGTTCCGCAGCGGCAACGGCTGGTACCGGGTCGAGGCCTGAGGTCCGCCGGACGCGACGGGTCCGCGTGAGGGCATCGTCGGTGGTCCGGCCGGTCGGGCGGCGTGCTCACGTCATGAGGTCCGAGCCGTCCCCGCCCGGGCGCAGCCCCCCCGCGCCCCGGCCCCCGCGTGAGGGCAGGCCGACCGGCCGCCCACCGACCCGGCGACGGGGCGCCCGGCGCGGGGTGCGAGGATGACCCCGACCGCCCCCGACGGCGGACCTCCGCCGACCGGCCGCCCTTCACCCCCGGCGGCCCGATCCGGGCACACGGCGACGAGGTCCGCACTGCGTACCCCGGCAGCCACTCCGGCGCGGCGTCTCCCTGCCCGCACTCTCACTGCGAAGAAGACGCATCGCGATGCACCGCACCCCCGACCACACCCCCTGCTCCACCCCCACTCCCGGCCAAAGACCGATCGTCCGGAGCTCCGGCGACCGCCGCTCCGGCGCCCGGAGCTCCGGGGACCGCCGCTCCGGCACCCCCGTGCTCCCGGCCCGCGCCGCCGCCCTGCTCGGCGCCGGCGGACTACTGCTGACCGGCTGCGGCAGCGGCGCCGGGTCCGTCCCCGGCAGCCAGGCCGACCTGCGCGACCGGATCCCCAAGGCGGTCAAGGACGCCGGGGTCCTGAAGATCGGCTCCTACCTCCACTACCCACCGGTCGACTTCCGCGACAACGACGCCAAGCCCGCCGGGCTCGACCCCGAGATCGCCGCCGCCATCGGCGACTACCTCGGCCTGCGCGTCGAGTTCGTCGACATGCCGTTCGACAAGCTCATCCCGGCCGTCCAGAGCAGGAGCATCGACCTGGTCATGTCCGCCGTGATCGACACCAAGCAGCGCCAGCTCGGGGCCGCCGACGACGGCCACCAGGCCGACCCCGGAGTCGACTTCGTCGACTACTTCACGACCGGGACGTCCATGGTCGTCAAGGCCGGCAACCAGGTGCCGCTCAGCACCGTCGACAGCCTCTGCGGGCGGACCGTCGCCGTCCAGCGCGGCACCCTGCAGGACGAGTTCGCCACCCGCCAGATGGGCGCCTGCCCGCGCACCGGCAAGGTGCTCCAGGTGCACCGCTTCGACAACGACGACCAGGCGCTCGCCGAGGTCGCCTCCGGCACCGCGATCGCCGACCTGAACGACTACCCGGTCGCCCAGTACAACACCACCACGCCGGAGCGGGTCGGCAAGTTCGTCCTCGCCAACACCCACTTCCTGCAGTCCGGCCCGTACGGCATCACCGTGGCCAAGGACAACACCGCGCTGCGGGACGTGATCTCCAAGGCCCTCGACCAGGTGATCCGCGGCGGCGCGTACGACAAGATCCTCGCCAAGTGGAACGTGAGCCCGGGCGCCGTCTCCAGCGCGGTGGTCAACGGCGGGCTCTGACCCGCCGGGTGGGCCGGGCCCGCCCCGATGGCCGGTATTGACCGGTCATCGGGGCGGGCCCGCGTGTCGGGGCGGCGGGCGGGCACCGGGGTTCTCTATCGTCCGTCTGAGTCCCTCCGATTCCATCGAGTTCCACACCCGATCCGACCCGTGGGAGTGCGCGATGCCCGGCCCAGAGCAGCAGGTGACCGGAGACGGCGGCCGGTCCGCCCGGACCGGGGAGGACGCCGACGTCATCGTGGTCGGCGCCGGCCCGGCCGGCTCCACCGCCGCCTACCACCTGGCCCGTACCGGCCTGGACGTCCTGCTGCTGGAGAAGTCCGCCTTCCCGCGCGAGAAGGTCTGCGGGGACGGCCTCACCCCGCGCGCCGTCAAACAGTTGACCGACCTCGGCATCGACGTCTCCGAGGAGGCCGGCTGGCTGCACAACCGGGGCCTGCGGCTGGTCTCCGGCCGGCGCTCGATCGAGTTCGACTGGCCCGAGCTGTCCGCCTTCCCCGGCTACGGCCTGGTCCGGCGGCGCGCCGACTTCGACGAACTGCTCGCCCGCCGGGCCGCCTCGGCCGGCGCCCGGCTGGTCGAACGGGCCAACGTGGCGGGCCCGTTGGTCGACGAACGGACCGGCCGGATCACCGGTGTCACCGCCCGGCTCGGCGAGGAACGCGAACCGGTCAGCTACCGGGCACCGGTCGTGGTCGCCGCCGACGGTAACTCCACCCGGCTCTCCGTCGCGATGAAGCGCTACCGCCGGACGGACCGCGCCATGGGCGTCGCCTACCGCACCTACTTCACCACCCCCCGCCACGAGGACCGCTACCTGGAGGCCTGGCTGGACCTGCGCGACCCGGGCGACCCGGGCCGCCGGCTCCTGCCCGGCTACGCCTGGGTGTTCGGCATGGGCGACGGCACCGCCAACGTCGGCCTCGGCGTCCTCGACACCGCGCACATCGACCTCGACTGGCGGGACCTCCTGCGCCGCTGGTGCGACGACCTGCCGCCCGAGTACGCCTACACCCCCGAAGCCGTCACCGAACCCGTCCGGGGCTCCGCCCTCCCGATGGGGCTCAACCGCCAACCCCACTACGCCGACGGCCTGTTGCTCGTCGGCGACGCGGGCGGCACGGTCAGCCCCGGCACCGGCGAGGGCATCGCCTACGCGATGGAGTCCGGGCGCTTCGCCGCCGAGACCGTCGTCCAGGCCCTCGCCCGGCGGACCGACCGCGGCCGCGAGCTCGCCCTGCGCGCCTACCCGCAGGCCCTGCGGTCCGCCTACGCGGGATACTTCGCGCTCGGGCGCCTCGCCGCCGACCTCCTGGGCCGGCCCCGGCTGCTCGGTGCCGCCGGCGCCGCCGGACTCGGCCACCCGTCCCTGCTGAAGGTGGCCTTCCGGCTGATGGTCAACCTCACCGAGCCCAACTCCAAGGACGCCCTCGACCGGCTGCTCCACCTGGTCGGGCGGGTCGCGCCCGGCAGGTGAGGGCGGCGCCCGGGTGACCCGCGGTCCGGTGATCCGCGGTCCGGTGCTTCGTAGCCCGGTGACCTGTGGTCCGGTGGTGGCCGGCCCGGTGCTCCGCGCCGCGGCCGGTCCTTCGAGCGGCCACGGCGCGGGTCACCACAGGTCGCCGTCGCGCCAGTCGCACGTCAGCCGGCCGGAGACGTCCGGCGCGACCGGCCCCGGCAGCACGAACACGCTGCCCTCCTCCTCCGGCGTCGCGACCGGGCCGGTCGGCGTCAGCGCCGCCAGCGGCCCCTGCCACGGCAGCCAGCCCCGCCCCCCGTAGAAGCCCGCCGCGCCGTCCGCGGCGCACAGCACGCCCAGCTCGTACCCGCCCCGGACCACCCGCTCCGCCGCGTCCATCAGCGCCGCGCCGTACCCGAGCCCGCGCCGGTCCGCCCGCACGCCGACCGCCTCCACGTACCCGGCGCGCAGCGCCCGCCCGCCGTGCAGCATCCGCCGCTGGACCACCGCGGCGTGCCCCACCAGCACCCCGTCCTCCCGCAGCAGCACGTGCATCCCGCCCAGCGCGTGCTCCCAGTCCTCCGCGGTCAGACCCCCCTCGAAGACCACCCCGAACACCTCGACCAGCAGGGTCCGCGCCTCGTCCAGCGCGGCACGCCCCAACCCGGACGTGTGGGCCGTCAGCAGCTCGATCACGAGTCGATCCTCGCACCCTCGGGGTGCCGGGGGCGGGTCGTCTCCCGCGGGGAAATTCGCTGGCGGGCCCGGGATGGGGCGGGATAGGAAGGTCGGATGAGCAGCACCGAGACGCCCGCCCAGCCGGGCCGGCAGGCCCAGCCCGCCCAGCCGGTCCAGGCCGCAGCCCGACCGACCGCCCCGGCCCCGGTCGGTGACCACCGCACCTTCCGCCCGGCCACCCTCGACCTCGGCGACGTCCTGCTGCGCCCCTGGGGCCGCACCCTCGAGCTGCCCGGCGGAACCCTCCCCGCCCTGACCGCGGCCGCGGCCGACCGGGAGATCGCCCGCTGGAACCCGTTCCGCGCCGACGACCGGGCCGCCGCCGAGGCCTACCTGGAGCGCTGCGACACCGGCTGGGCCGAGGGCGGCACCGCCGCCTTCGCCGTCACCGACGCCGCCGACGGCAGGCTGCTCGGCAACGTCGCGCTGCGCTGGACCAACCGCGAGGACGGCCTCGCCATGGTCGGCTACTGGCTGCTCGCCGCCGCCCGCGGCCGGGGCATCGCCACCCGCGCCACCACCGCCGTCACCCGCTGGGGCGTGGACACCGCCGCCGCGCGCCGCATCGAGCTCTGCCACGCCGTCGGCAACGACGCCTCCTGTCGGGTCGCCACCCGCGCCGGCTTCCGCTACGAGGGCACCCTGCGCGCGTCCTACCGCTACGAGGGCGGCGAGTACTTCGACGAGCACCTGCACGCCCGCCTCGCCACCGACCCGGAGCCCGGGCGGCCCGGCTGACGCGGGCCCCGCGGACCGCTCCGGCGCACGTGGGGCGATCGCGTGGAAGTAGCGCCCGTGCTCGCCCTGGCGGGACCCGCCGGAGGAGCTGGGGCCGTTCCAGACCGGAACAGTGCATCAACCGCTCGGAACAGTGGTGGGGCCTGGCCATGCGCACTGACCAGCTCGCCATCGCCTGCCAGGCCGCACTCCACCTCGCAGCCATCCTCAGCCGGCTCCGCAGATGACCGGAGAGACAGCCCTCAGCCGCCGCGGAGCCGGTCGTGGATCGCCCGCAGCCACGGCTGTCGGACGGCCGGCAGGCGGGCCAGCCGGTCGAGCAGCGCCGCCCGGTCGGGGGCGAACGGCCTGTACGGCCGGAGCGGCAGCGGGTCGTCGCGCTCGACCCCGGCGGGCAGCCGGGCCGTCGTCCGCGGCTCCGGGAAGGCCAGGTAGCTCCACACCGCGGCGTCCAGCGGGACGGTGGCGGCTCCGCCGGCGGGCGGCGACCCCGCGGCGGTCCCGGGCCGCCACCCGGTGCCCGTCCGGGGGTGCCGGGGGACCAGCAGGAGGTCGGCGCCGGGCGCGGGCGGCAGCCCGGGACCGGCCAGGGCCAGTGCCAGGGTCCGGGCCGGCGGCCCGGCCGGCAGCAGCGCGTCGAGCGTGCGGCCGAACGTCGCCGTGAGCAGGCCGTCGGGCACGGACACCGGTGCGCCTCCCGAGGCGGCCAGCAGATCGGCCAGCGCCGTGCCCACCGCCGCCTCCCACTGCGAGCTCCACCACCCGGGGGCCTCCACCGGCGGCAGGGCCGGTACCGTCCAGCCCTCCACGGCCGAGGGGACCGGCCCGTCCAGCGGCTCGTCCAACGCCTCGTCCGACGGCCCGTCGACCCGGTCGTCGAACAGGCCGTCGGCCGGTATCCTGCGCACGGCCGCCGCGAGGAACCACACGGACTGCCACCGGTAGCAGTCGTCGATCCTGGTCCCGACCTCCCGCCCGCAGCCCGCGCAGGCCAGGTTCGGCCCGAGGCCGCCGGCCGAGGCGCAGCAGCCCTCGCAGCGCTCCGGCAGCAGGACGGTGCCCCGGGTGTCGCCCGGCGCCACCACGACCGCGCCGGCCGGGCCGACGGACAGCCCGGGCAGCGGCGCGTGGACGCCGAGTGCGGCCGCCGTAGCCTCCCCGATCTCCTCCCAGGGCCGCCACGGGGGCGCGCACCAGAGCGGATCGACGGCGTACGTGCCCGGCTCCAGCAGGGGCGGGAGGAAGCGGTCCCCGCCCTCGCGACGGGCGTGCGCGGGCAGCGCGACCCGGGACACCGGTGTGGTCAGTGCCGTCCCGCACCGCGTGCACGCGAACACCGTCATCCCGTCCCCCTCCTGCGGATCGCCCCCCGCGGACCCCGGCAGCGGGTCCCCGGAGTATCGCGGCCCGACGGTCCGTGGCCAAGCGGATTTCCGGCCCGCCCGGGGAGGGACCGACGGTCGGCAGGGCGCGCTCGGCCGGGGAGCGGCCTAACCTGGAAGGGCGCGTACGGTGCGTGGCCTCGAACGGGAAAGCGGTGGGCCATGACGGTGATCTCGGCGGCTGTCTTCGGTACCGCCTGGCGGCCAGCGCCGCCCGGTTGCGCCGAGCTGCTGCGCGAGTGCGCCGCCCGTGGCTGGACGGTCGTGCTGACCGCTCCCGGGCCGGCCGGGGCTCCCGCCCTGACCGTGGCCGCCCCGGGCGACGACCCGGTCAGGGCCGCGCTCGAGCTGGTCGGCGGCAGGCCTTCACACGCGGTGGCGGTGGCCGGGACCGTACACGAGGTGCTGGCGGCGCGGCGGGCCGGGGTCCCGTGCATCGCCCTGGAGGTCGGCGTGGACGCCGGCCCCCTGCTGCGGGCGGCGGGTGCGGCCGAGGTCCACCGCGACGCCGCCGCCCTGCTGCGAGTCCTGGACGACAGCCTGCTCGCCCGCCCGCGGGCCTTCGGCCCGGTGGGCGCGGGAACAGGCGGTCCCCGAGGCGGTTAACGCCGGCCCGAACCGGGCAACCGCCCGGGTGCGAGCACGTCACCGGAGTTGTCGGAGGTGACCGAGATGGACGGACCCGCGTTGAGCGGATGGGAGCGGCGGCTCCTCGAGGAGATCGAGTCCGATCTGCGCCAGGACGCGCGCCTCGACCGGAAGTTGAGCACCATGGGTGCCAAACGGCCGAGCCGGTTCCGCGGCGTGCTGCGCGGCGTGGCCCGCCGGGTCTCCGCCGGGGTGGTGACGACCGCGCTGCTGATGGCCGCGATCTGCCTCACCGTCGGCGTGCGGACCCCGACGGCCGCCGTGCTGATCGCCCTCGGCGTGGTGTGGACGGCCTCGGTGGCGGTCGCGATGGCCGTCGCGGCGCTGCTGCGCCGCCGGGCCGCGGGCCGCGAACCCGGAGACGGCTCCGCCGCACGGCCCCCCGACCGGGACGAGCGCCGCGAACGGCGGCCCTGGGACCAGCCGGAGGCGTGATGGGCACCGAGCTGTGGGAGTACCGCCCCGGTCCCCACCACGCGGCCGAGCTGAGCCTGACGGGGTACGAGGTGCAGGCCGTCGACGGTCCGCTCGGCACGGTCGAACAGGACTCGGGGGACCACCTGCTGGTCGACGCCGGGCCCTGGGTGCCCGGTGCCCGGGTGGTGGTCCCGGTCGGCCTGGTGGCCAGGATCGACCACTTGGAGCTGGCCGTCCACCTGGACTGTCCGCGCGCCCGGCTCAGCTCCGCTCCGCCGGTCGCCGTCGAGCTCGCGGGCCGCGAGCCGCGCTGACCCCATGGGCTGGCCGTCCACCACGCTCACCGGCCGGACGATCGCCTTCCTGGTGGCGCCGTTCGGTGTCGAGCAGGTCGAACTGACGTCGCCCTGGCAGGCGGTGGCCGAGTCCGGCGGTGTGCCGCGCCTGCTCTCCACCGCACCCGGCCGGGTCCAGGCCGTCCGGCGGCTCGCCCTGGGCGAGGCCTTCGGTGAGGCCTCGGGCGCCGCGTTCGGTGACACCTTCGGCGTGGAGGGGTCCGTCGCCGAGGCGGACGCGGAGGCATTCGACGGGCTGGTCCTGCCCGGTGGGGTCGCCGGGTCCGACCTGCTGCGCCTGGACGGGCCCGCGGTGGCCTTCGTGCGCGCCTGGTGCGCGGCGGGCCGCCCGGTCGCGGCGATCGGCCACGCCGCCTGGACCCTGATCGAGGCCGACGCCGTCCGTGGCCGCACCCTCACCTCCGGGCCGAGTCTGCGCACCGATCTGCGCAACGCGGGGGCGACCTGGGTCGACGAGGAGGTGCACCTCTGCCGGGACGGCCCGGGGCCGCTGGTGACCAGCCGGGACCCGGCCGATCTGCCGGTGTTCGAGGACGCCTTCGTCACCGTGTTCGCCCACGCGGCGAAACGACGCGGAGCCTGAGCGCGGGCGGGCGCGTGCGCCGCGGGTCCGGCCGGGGGCGAACCCGGCCGCGCTCCGGCCCCCGCCCGCTCCGGCCCCCGCCCGCTCCGGCCCGCGCCTCCGGCCCCCCGCTCCGGCCCCCGCCTCAGTCGCAGCGGAGACGGACGAAGGTGGCGGTGGGCGGCCGGCCGGTGAGCGTGAGTTCGGCGCGCAGCGGGCCGGTGAGGGGGTGGACCGGGCCGAGGTCGGGGTCGGTGGTGGCGGGGCCGAGCAGCGGCGCGGCCACCGCGGCGACCTCGCGGGCCTGCACCGGGGTGAGCCCGGGGGAGCTGAGCAGGACCCGGCCGTCGTCGAGTTCGAGGACGAGCGCGCGCGGCCGGGCGGCCGGGCCGGTGAGTGCCCGGACGGTGGCGTCCACGGTGTCGCTGCGCCGGTACTTGACCCAGGCCCGGCCGCCGCCGCGCGGACGGTAGGGCGAGCCGGCGGCCTTGCAGACCAGGCCCTCGACGCCGGTGTCGGCGAGGCGTTCCATCCACTCCAGCGCCTCGGCCCGGTCGGTGGTGGCCAGCACGGGGCTGATCGGTGGCGGGACGTCGGCGAGGGCGGCGAGCAGCAGGCGGCGGCGGTCGGCGAGCGGCAGCCGCCGCACGTCACGACCGGGCAGGGCCAGCAGGTCGAAGGCGATCAGGCCGAGGGCGACCTCCGGGGAGGCGGCCCGGGCCCGGCGGGTGTGCAGGAGCTCCCCGAAGGCGAAGCGGCCGTCGCGCCAGGCGACGAGTTCGGCGTCCAGCACCAGCCCCTCGGGCAGCCCGGCGACGGCGGCGGCGATCGGCGGGAACTCGGGGGCGAGGTCGCGGCCGGTACGGGACTGGAGGAACGGCGGGCGGTCGCCGCGGGCGAAGGCGAGGCAGCGGAAGCCGTCCAGCTTCAGCTCGTACTGCACGCCGGCGCCGCCCAGGCCGTCGGCGGGCGGGACGGCGGTGACGGCGGCCGGGCGCATCACCTCGACGGGCGGGTGCAGGACCTGCCGGGTGCGGGGCGCGGCCGCGGCGGGCGGCGCCGCCTCCGGGCCCGCCTGTGCTCCCGCCTCCGGCCCCGCCCTCGCCGCGCGCTTCACGGTGGACGTCGCCGTGGACCCGTCCGGGTACGCCCCCGCGGACGTCGCCGTGGACCCGTCCGGGTACGCCCCCGCGGACGTCGCCGTGGACGTCGCCGTGGAGCCCGCCCCCACCGGGTCGGCCGGGAGCGGCCGGGCCTGCCCCGGATCGAGCAGCGGGGCGAACAGATCGCCGTGGGCGGCCAGCCGTCCGGGGACCTCGGCGAGGGTGAACACGAGGTCGTCCTCGGTGCCGGCCCGCTCCAGTTCGGCCCAGGAGAGCGGGGTGGAGACGGTCGGCAGCGGCCGGGCCCGCAGGGTGTAGGGCGCGGCGGTGGTCTTCTTGGCGTTGTTCTGCGACCAGTCGACGAGCACCCGCCCGGTGCGCCGGGCCTTGGCCATGGTGTGCACGACCAGGTCGGGGTGCTCGGCCTCCAGGGCCGCGGCGAGCGCCTTCGCGTAGCCGGAGACCCGGGTGCTCGGGGTGGGCTCGAGCGGGACCAGCAGGTGCAGCCCCTTGGAGCCGGAGGTCTTCACCCAGGCCGTCAGGCCGTCGGCGGCGAGCCGTTCGCGCAGCAGCCCGGCGACCGTCCGGCAGGTGAGGACGGACGCGCCCTCGCCCGGGTCGAGGTCCAGGACCAGCCGGTCGGCGAGCCCCGGCGCGGCCGCGTGCCACTGCGGGACGTGCAGTTCCAGGCAGCCCAGGTTGGCGGCCCAGAGCAGGGCGGCGCCGTCGTCGAGCACCACCTGGCGCAGGTCGCCGCCGCTGCTCGGGACCTCGACGGTGCGCACCCAGCCCGGCGTCCCGGCGGGCGGGTTCTTGGCGATGAACACCTCGGCCTCGACGCCGTCCGGGCAGCGCAGGAAGGAGACCGGGCGGTCGCGCAGGTGCGGCAGGAGGGCGTCGTGGACGGCGGCGTAGTAGCGCAGCACCTCGCCCTTGAGGGTGCCGGTGCGCGGGTAGTACACCTTGTCGAGGTGGGAGAGCGCGAGGGTGCGCCCGTCCACCGTGAGCTGGGGCATGGGCGCTCTCCGGAGCCTGCGGGTGGCCCCCGCAGTCAGTCTGCCCGGGCGGCGGCCGCGGCGCACGGCCGCCGCCCGGACCGTCGCACGCCCCGGCCGCCGTCGCCCGGACCGCCCGGGGCGTGGGCGGTCAGCGGTCCGGGCCCACCAGGGCGTGGGCGTCCGCGACGAGGTCCTCGATCCGGCCCCAGTCGGGCGGCGGCCCGTCCAGGTGCACGCCGAGCCACCCCCGGTGCCCGACGTAGGGCGGGCGGAAGTAGCGGTCCGGGTCCTCGGCGACCAGCCGGGCCTGGGCGCCGCCGGGCGCCGCGCACCAGAAGGACAGCCGGTCGTCGTGGTGGTGGTCGGCGAGCATCACGAAGAGCCGGGCCCGGCGGCCGGAGCCGGTGAACCAGCTCGGCTCCCCGTGGCTGACCCGCTCCTCGACCTCCGGCAGGGCCAGGCAGAGCGCCCGCAGCCGGTCCACCGGCGCCGCCACGGCCCGCCTCACCCCGCCGAGGGCGCGGCGGGCCGCGGCGCGCCCGGATAGGTGCCGAAGTACCAGCGGTTGCCCTCCGGGTCGGCGGCGGCGAAGTCGCGCGAGCCGTAGTCGGTCTCGGTCAGCGCAGTGGTGATCCGGGCCCCGGCGGCGACGGCGCGGTCGTGCACGCCGTCCGGGTCGACGGTGACCACGTACGCGGTGAAGGTGCCCGGCCGGCCCGGCCAGGGCTCGGCGCCCTCGGGCGTCTCCCGGTCGGAGCCGAGCATCACGCCGCCGCCCTCGGGCCAGGCCAGTTCGGCGTGCGCGACGAACCCGTCCTCGCCGTGGACGACGACCTCCTGGAAGCCGAAGGCCTCGACCAGGAAGCGGATCAGGGCCCGGGCGTCGGTGGCGCGCAGGCTGGGCCAGACCTGCGGGGTGGGGGTCCTGTCGTCCATCGCGTGCTCCTCGGGGGTCGCTGGGGGGCTGCTCACGACTCCCACTCTGCGGCCGCCGTGTCCGCCCCGCCTTGGACGTTTCGGAACTTCCCGTCCTGCGGTCCCTCCGCCGCCAGCCAGGCGCTGGGCGCGGCGCCGGCCAGTGCCCGGAACTCACGGGCCAGGTGCGCCTGGTCGAAGTAGCCGCACCGGACGGCCAGTTCGGCGAGCCGGGGGGACGGCGCGGTGGCGGCCAGCAGCCGCCGGGCCCGGTCGAAGCGGATCACCCGGGCGGCCGCCTTCGGCGTCAGGCCGGTCTCCCGCCGGAACCGCTCCTGCAGGTGCCGGGCGCTCCAGCCGGTCTCCCGGGCCAGCTCCGCGACGGCCAGGGCGCCGTCGCTGCGCCGCAGCGCCCGCCAGGCCCAGGCCACCTCGGGCGGCACCCGCCCGGAGGGGCGGGCGGCCCGCAGCAGCGCGGCGTCCAGCACGGCGAACCGTTCGTCCCAGCTGCCGGCGGCCCGCAGCCGCTCGTGCAGCAGTGGGCCGAGCCGCCCCAGCACCTGCTCCGCGGGGACGTCGATCCCGGCCAGCTCCCCGGCCGGCAACCCGAACAGCGCCCTGGCGGCGAGCGGGTGCACGGCGATCTGCACGCCGGACTGCCGGCCGTCGTGGGTGATCAGCGCCGGGCCGGTGTGCAGGCCGCCGAGCAGCGTCGGGTACGTGCCGGGCGGCTGCGCCGGGTCGGGGTGGCCGGCGACCACCAGCGGCTCGTCCAGGGTGAGGATGAACGTCAGGTACGGGGACGGCAGTCCGCGGTGCACGGCGGGCGGGACGCCGCGCTGGCGGTAGCCGGAGTACCAGGCCACGTAGGGGCGCAGCGCGGTCGCCGGCCGGGCGCGGACGGCTTCGTCGACCGGTGTGCCGGTCGCTCCGGGGGCTTCCGTGGTCACGTCTCCAGTATCGGCGGCCGCGGTCGCGGGTGGGCGGGGTGTTGCCTATGGTGAGGGCGCGGTCACTCCGCGAGTGGTGAGGTCGACCGCTCGGGGGGACCGCCGCTGGGGGGATCACCGGGGGGAGACATCGACGAAGGAGTCCCCGTGACCACTGCCCGAGAGATCATGCACACCGGTGCCCAGTGCATCGGCGCCCACCAGACGCTCGACGAGGCCGCCCGGATGATGCGCGACAGCAACGTGGGCGCGTTGCCGATCTGCGGTGACGACCAGAAGCTGAAGGGCATCATCACCGACCGTGACATCGTGGTGCGATGTCTCGCGGAGGGCAAGGACCCGTCCTCCATGACCGCCATGGAGCTGTCCGGCCACCTGCACTGCGTGCGCGCCGACGACAGCATGGAGATGGTCCTCCGGAAGATGGAACAGCACCAGATCCGCCGGATCCCGGTGATCGACGGCGAGCGGCTGGTGGGCATGATCAGCGAGGCCGACCTCGCGATGGGGCACCGCAACGGTCAGCGGCTGACCGACCAGCAGATCATCGAGTTCATGGACAGCGTCTACATGAAGCGCTGACCGGCGGGCGGCGCGTCCGCGCCGCCGCGCGCTCCGGCGGCGGGCTCCGTGCGTAGGTGACACACGGCGGCCCGCCGTCGCTGCTCCCGGCACTGTCGCTGCTGCCGCCGCCGCCGTTGCGGCCGCAGCGGCCCGCCGGCCGCTGCGGCGCCCGGTGACCGGCCGGTCCCCCCGTACCGGCCGGGCGTTCCGAGGGTGCCGGACGGCGGGGGCGCCCGTCTTGTAAAAGTGCGCACGCGGCTCGTCCCCCCGGTTCCGGACGGGCTCAGCCGCCGGGGTTGAGGACGGCGCTCGTCACCCGGCCGGCGACCCGGTCGGCCGGTTCGGGCAGGGTGGCGGCGGAGGTGCGGGAGGCGAGGAACTCGCGGGGCGAGCAGCCCACCATGCCGCGGAAGGCCCGGTCGAGGTGGGACTGGTCGTAGTAGCCGCAGAGGGTGGCGATCCGGGCGCCGTCCAGCCGGTTCCCGCCGTCCAGCCGGTTCCCGCCGTCCAGCCGGTTCCCGCCGTCCGGCCGGTTCCCGAGGGGCCGCTCGGCCGCCGAGTGCCGGGCGAGGACGGCGAGCGTGCGCTGGAGGCGCAGGATGGTCGCGGCCTGCTTGGGCGCCACCCCGAGGTGCTGGCGGAACCGCAGCTCCAGCCGGCGGCGGCTCCAGCCGGTGCCCGCGACCAGGGCGTGGACGGGCACCAGGCCGTGCGAGCGCCGCAGTTGGTGCCAGGCCCACTGGACGGACGGCTCCCAGCGCGGGCCGTCGGCGAGCCGTGCGGCGAAGTAGGCGTCCAGCAGGGCGAACCGCGCCGGCCAGGTCGGGGCGTCGGCCAGCCGGGTGGACAGCCGGCGCAGCCGCGGGCCCAGGACGTCCCCGGCCTCGGCCCACTGGCCGCCCAGGTCGCCGGCCATCGGCCCGAACACGCGGAACGCGCCCTGGGGGGTCAGCGAGACGGCCAACCCGTGCAGCACACCGGAGTGTTCGGCGATGGTGGCGGTGCGGCGCAGCCCGGCGGCGACCGAGGCGAAGGAGTGGCCGGGCCCCGGATCGACGGCGTCGGTGAGCCGCATCGACCCCTCGAAGGTGAGCGCCAGGGTGACCACGTCCGTGGGCACCTCCAAGCGCCGCCGCGGCCGGTGGAGCGTCAGCCGGTAGCCGCGGTAGCCGAGGACGAACGGGCGCAGCGGTCCGGCGGGCGCGCCGAGGGCCGTTCCGTAGGTGGTGGCGTCGCCGGGGTCGGGGGCGGCCGGGGCGTCGTGAGCCATCTCAACTCCCTTGTCAGGACGAGCAGGTGGCATGTGCACGTGCCATCCTACGGGCGCCCCGGTCGCCGGGTGATCGTCTCGTGTGGTGGATCACGCTTTCTTGACTGGCGAGATGCGGGCAGACTGGCGGGCATGGGAAAGCAGTACGAGAGCATCACCGGCCGGCTGCGCGAGTTCATCGAGCGGCAGCCCGTCTACTTCGTCGCGACCGCGCCGCTGGCCGAGGACGGGCACGTGAACGTCTCGCCCAAGGGCCGCTCCGGCACCCTCGTGGTCGTCGACGAACTCACGCTCGCCTACCTGGACTTCGGCGGATCCACCGCCGAGACGGTCGCCCATCTGCGGGAGAACGGCCGGATCACCCTGATGTGGTGCGCCTTCGACGGCCCGCCCACCGTGGTGCGGGTGCACGGCCGGGGCGAGCCGGTGTTCCGTGACGACCCGCGCTTCGCCGGTCTGCTGGGCCGCTTCGCGCCGGAGGCCGACGGGGCCGGGCTGCGGGCGATCGTGCTGGTGCGGGCCGAACGGGTCAGCGACTCCTGCGGGTTCGCCGTTCCGCTGATGGACTACCGCGCCGACCGCGACCTGCACGAACAGTACTTCGGCCGCAAGGACGAGGAGGAGTTCAACACCTACTGCGAGGGCAAGCCGTACGTCGGCACCAGCATCGACGGTCTGCCCGCCCTGCCGCTGCCGCTCCCCGCCCGCCCGCCGCGCTGAGCGGGCCCGGGCGGGCCGGGTGGCCCCGGCGGCTCGTCAGTGCCGCGGCGACCAGCGGTGCAGGTCGCGCAGCAGGGCGATCTCGGCGCCGTGGTGCAGCAGTTCCTGGTTGACCCACCAGACGATCTCCCAGAACGGCTCCTCCGCGTCGCCGCCGTGCGGGTAGGTGCAGTACCCCACGGTGTCGAGCGCGGTCTCGTCGGCGGTGAGCAGGGCCGCCCGCCAGGCCGTGGCCGCGGCGTCGAAGGCGGCGACCGCGGACGCGGCGTCCCCGCTCGGGCGGAAGTCGTCCCGGGTGAGCGAACGGGTGCCGGCGGTGTGGTCGGCGCGCAGCAGCAACAGCTCGGTGAGGTGGCTCAACCTCCAGGCCAGGGTGGTGAAAGGGGCCGGCTCCGGGTGCGGCGAGGGGGTGGTGTCGCGCCCCCAGGCGCCGGCGCCGACCAGGACCGTCGCGCCCTCGCCCGGCCCGTCCGCGTGCCGGCGCACCGACCAGCAGCCGGGCACCGGCTCCCAGAGGTACTCCTCGTCGGTGAGCGGGCTGACGGCGACCGGGGTGCCGTTCCCGCTGTCCAGGGTCGGTCCGGCCAGCCGCTCGGTGAGGCGGGTGCGGGCGAAGTCGAACTCCGTCAGCAGGGGGACGAGTCGGGGCGGCAGCGACATCGGGTTGCTCCTCGGCGCGGGGCGTGCGGGCGGGGCGGGTGCGGACGGACCGGGTGCACGCTGCCACACGGCTCCGGGCCGGCGCGAGCGGATTTCGCACGGGCGGCGCCGGCCCGGAGAGAGCGCGAGGAGGCGGGCCCGGTCGCGGGGCCGTCGGCCGGGCTGCGGACCGTCCGGGGTGGTGCCGGTCGGGGTGGCGCCGGTCGGGCTCGACGGGGTGCCGGCCGCCGCGCCTACGGGCAGGACTCCTCGGCGAGCATCGCCCGCAGGGCGACCACCTGACCGGTCAGCGCCGTCCCCGCCGCGGGATCCTGGGCGCAGACCCGCCACTGCCACTGCACCACCACGACCCGGCCCCGCTGGTCGGCGTCCCGCACGGTCACCGGGTACCAGAGCGGCAGCAGGGAGCGGGCGGCCAGCACGTTCTGTCCCCGCAGCTCGGGCATCACGGTGCCGGGCGGGCTCGGGGTCGGGACGGCGTAGCCGGGCCGGTCGTCCGGCGGGAGGCTCCGGCCGGGGTCGGTCCTGGGGTCGCAGCCGGCCAGCCCGAGCAGCACGGCGAGCGCGAGCGGTACGGCGGTCCGGCGCATCGTCCCCCCGATCGAAGTCGCCTGCGGTCCCGAACCGGTCCCGCGCCTCGACGGTACCGATCCCGTTCGTGCGGCGGTCCGTTCGTGACCGGCTCGCCGCCGCGCCGACGCCGCCTCGTTAGCGGGCCGGTGCCGGGGCGGGCATCCGGGGAGGGGTGTCCGGGGCGGGGCCTGGGGGGTGTGTCCGGGAGCGTCCCGGGTGATGTCCGGGGCGTGCGAACGGCGCCGTCGCGCCCCTCGTGGTGGGGGTGCGGCGGCGCCGTGGCGGTGGTGCTTGGGGGGGTGTTACTTGGTGAGGCCGGCC
>NZ_JBFAZB010000032.1:0-106398 GCF_040681575.1 Kitasatospora sp. NPDC051702 | reverse complement strand
ACTACACCCACGCCGGACGCACCGAACTCGCCGCCCACCAACGGGCCGTCACCGACTGGGAACGCCGCCGCGGCTTCGAACGACTCTGAACCACGGCACAGGAGAACCACCATGACCCGTGACGACCGCCGACGGCCCCTGATCGGCATCACCAGCTACCAGGACGAGGCCGCCTGGTCCGTCTGGCGCCAGCGCGCCTCGCTCGTGCCGCAGACCTACGTCGACTCCGTCGCCCGGGCGGGCGGCACCCCGGTGCTGCTGCCGCCCCAGCCCGGCGGCGTCGAGCACCTGCTCGACGCCCTGGACGGGCTGCTCCTCGCCGGGGGGCCCGACATCGACCCGGCCAGGTACGCGGCGGACGCCGACCCGCGCACCGGCCCGCCCCACCACGCCCGCGACGACTGGGAGAGCACCCTGCTGCACGCCGCCCTCAGCCGCGACCTGCCGCTGCTGGGCGTCTGCCGCGGGATGCAGCTGCTCAACGTGGAACTCGGCGGAACCCTGCTCCAGCACCTGCCCGACGGCAGCCACCAGACCGTCCCCGCCGCCTTCGTCCGGCACCGCGTCGACCTCACCGAGGGCAGCCGGCTCGCCGCCGTCCTCGGGCCGGTCACCGAGGTCTCGTGCTACCACCACCAGGCCGTCGACCGGATCGGCGCCGGGCTGAGGGTGACCGGGCGGAGCACCGACGGGACGGTCGAGGCGCTCGAACTGCCGGACCGGCACTTCGCGCTGGGCGTCCAGTGGCACCCCGAGACCGACTCGTACGACCAGCGGATCTTCCAGGCGCTGGTCGCCGCCTGCCGGTCCGCCGGCCCGGTCGCGGGCCCGTCCGGCACCCCGTCCGGCACCCCGTCCGAGCTCCAGCCCGGCGCCGGGACCGGCACCCGGCCCGGCACCCCGTCCAGCACCGACCCCGGCAGCCACCCCGGCAGCCCGTCCGCGAACCACAGGGAGAGCGCCCGATGACCGAACCGGACCTCCACGAGGTCGTCAACCCCGCCACCGAGGAGGTGATCACCACCGTCGAGCTGGCCGGCCTCGCCGAGACCGACGCCGCCGTCGCCCGCGCCCGCGCGGCCTTCGACGGCTGGCGCCGGGTCGCCCCCGCCGACCGGGCCCGACTGCTGCGCGCGTTCGCCGCCGCCGTCGACGCCGACCGCGAGCACCTCGCAGCCCTGGAGGTCGCCAACGCCGGCCACACCATCGGCAACGCCCGCTGGGAGGCCGGCAACGCGCGGGACGTCATCGAGTACTACGCCGCCGCGCCCGAGCGGCTGTTCGGCCGGCAGATCCCGGTCGCGGGCGGGCTCGACGTCACCTTCCAGGAGCCGCTCGGCGTCGTCGGCGTCATCGTTCCCTGGAACTTCCCGATGCCGATCGCCGCCTGGGCGCTCGCCCCGGCCCTCGCCGCCGGCAACACCGTCATCGTCAAACCGGCCGAGCTCACCCCGCTGACCGCCCTGCGGCTCGGCGAGCTCGCCCTCCTGGCGGGCATCCCGGAGGGCGTCCTGCAGATCCTGCCCGGCCGCGGCCCGGTGGTCGGCCGGCGCTTCGTCACCCACCCCGACGTGCGCAAGGTCGTGTTCACCGGCTCCACCCGGGTCGGCAAGGAGATCATGGCCGGCTGCGCCGAGCAGGTGAAACCGGTCACCCTCGAACTCGGCGGCAAGAGCGCCAACATCGTGTTCGCCGACGCCGACCTCGCCCGCGCCGCCGCCACCGCCCCGTACGCGGTCTTCGACAACGCCGGCCAGGACTGCTGCGCCCGCTCCCGCATCCTCGTCCAGGAGTCCGTCCTCGACGACTTCATGGCACTGCTGGAGCCCGCCGTCAAGGGCGTCAAGGTGGGCGCCCCGGGCGACGAGCAGACCGAGATGGGCCCGCTGATCTCCGCCGCCCACCGCAGCCGGGTCGCCTCCTACGTCCCGGACGACGCGCCCGTCGCCTTCCGCGGCACCGCCCCCGACGGGCCCGGCTTCTGGTTCCCGCCGACGGTGCTCGCACCGGTGCGGCACGACGACCGCGCCTTCACCGAGGAGATCTTCGGCCCGGTCGTCGCCGTCGTCCCGTTCCGCGACGAGGAGGACGCGCTGCGGATCGCCAACGCCACCGAGTACGGCCTGTCCGGCTCCATCTGGACCAGGGACGTCGGCCGCGCCCTGCGGGTCGCCCGCGGCGTCGAGGCCGGCAACCTCTCCGTCAACTCGCACTCCTCGGTGCGGTACACCACGCCCTTCGGCGGCTTCAAGCAGTCCGGCCTCGGGCGCGAGCTCGGCCCGGACGCCCTGGACGCCTTCACCCAGACCAAGAACGTCTTCATCTCCACGGAGGAGTGAGCAGCATGACCAAGCGACTCGACGGCCGGGTGGCCGTCATCACCGGCGCGGGCAGCGGCATCGGCCTGGCCACCGCGCGCAGGTTCGCCCAGGAGGGCGCCAAGGTGGTCTGCGTCGACCTCGACGCGGAGACCGGCGCCAAGGCCGCCAACGAGGTCGACGGCCTGTTCATCCAGGCCGACGTCACCGACGAGCAGGCCGTCAGCGCGCTCTTCCAGCGCGTCGCCGACGCGTTCGGCCGGGTCGACATCGCCTTCAACAACGCGGGCATCTCCCCGCCCGACGACGACTCCATCCTCACCACCGGCCTGGACGCCTGGAAGCGCGTCCAGGAGGTCAACCTGACCAGCGTCTACCTCTGCTGCAAGTACGCGATCCCGCACATGCAGCGGCAGGGCAAGGGCTCGATCATCAACACCGCCTCCTTCGTCGCCGTCATGGGCGCGGCCACCTCGCAGATCTCCTACAGCGCCTCCAAGGGCGGCGTCCTCGCGATGTCGCGGGAGCTCGGCGTGCAGTTCGCCCGCGAGGGCATCCGCGTCAACGCCCTCTGCCCGGGGCCGGTCAACACGCCGCTGCTCCAGGAGCTCTTCGCCAAGGACCCGGAGCGCGCCGCCCGCCGCCTCGTCCACATCCCCCTCGGCCGCTTCGCCGAGCCCGAGGAGATCGCCGCCGCGGTCGCCTTCCTCGCCTCCGACGACTCCTCCTTCATGACCGCCAACACCTTCCTCGTCGACGGCGGCATCTCCGGCGCCTACGTCACCCCGCAGTAACCCCCGCCCGCAGCGACCCCCACCCCACCCACTCACCCACCCCCGGCCCGGCGCCCCACCGCCCCGGCCGGGGGTGGCGGCGCATCCGGCCGAGCCGCCGTCACGGGGCCCCGGGACCGGGCACTTGGCCGGGCGAGGAACCGTTCACGGCGGAACCGTTCACCGCTCCGCCGACCTTCGCCCAGGGAACGCCGGGGCCGTCGCCGGTACCGCCCGCGGTCCGGCTCGGGTCGGGCGCGGCCGCGGGGAGCCCGGAGCCGTCTCCGAGCAGGCTCTCCCGGATCAGCCTGGCCTGCTCGGAGCGGCCGGCGGCATCGGTGGCCTGAGCGACCCGGTGCAGGTAGACCGTCCGTTCGGGGGAGTCCGTCACCAGATCGACGTCGTCCAGCAGCTCGGTCAGCGGACCGACCACGGCCGGCCCCCGTGTCGGCCCGGTCGGCTCCGTCGGCCCGGGCCGGTCGGGCGGCCCGCCCTCGTCCCCGTCGTCCCCGTCGTCCTCCCGGTGCCCCGGGGTGGGCGCCACCGCGTCCAGGAACGGGACCGGCCTCGGCGCGGGGTACGGCACCAGGTGCTCGTACAGGCCGTCCACGTCCTCGTCGTTGGCCGCCGCCGACAGCTGGGCGAGCGGACCGATCATGTCGACGGCCTCCCGGACCTTGTCGTCGTGCCGGGCCAACCACCACACCACCGCGCTACCGGGCGACTTCAGGACGTCGTCACCCAGATAGGCACGCCTGCTCTGCTCCTGGCGGCGCTCGTGCTCCCAGACCTCCTCGGACTTGCGCACCTCGGAGAGCTTTCCGAGCCTGGTCCGGTCGTCCTCCGACAGCCTCAGGTCGACCCGTCCGCCCATGGCCTCCACGAGCGCCGACGCGTCCGGCCGCTGGGTGCCGAGCACACCGTTCAAGCGGTGCCGCACCAGGTCCAGCCGCTCGGGCACCTCGAGTTCGGTCACCTGGCGGGCGCGGGCCAGCACCGTCTCGATCGCCAGACCGGCCGGGTCGGCGTGCACCAGCCCGGTCGTGTTCGGGATCGGGCGCCACCACACCGTGGCCGAGAAGTGGAAGTCGTAGTCGGGCACCCGGCTCGGCAGCGCCACGCCGTCCACCCGGGTCTCCTCCCAGGGCGGCTCCGCCGGGGCGGTGACGGTTTCGAACTCGGGCCAGGGCTCCGGTTCGGGGCCGGGTTCCGGATCCGGCTCGGGCACCGGTGACCTCGCCGAGGCCAACAGGACGGCCAGCACCAGCGCCACCGCCGCCGGCACGCCCCACAGCCACACCGGCCACCTGGCCGACACCCCGAGAACCACCGTCACCAGACCGGCCCCGACGGCCAGACCGACGAGCGGCGCCTTTCCGCTGCCCTTCACGCAGTGCTCCCCTCGGCCGGCCCGGCCGCGGCCGGGTCCAGCGGTTCGATCCCCTGTGCGCGGTCGATCGCCCGGCAGAAGCGGGCCGCCACCTCGCTACGGGTCAGCGGAGCCGGCTCGTCGTCCGGGCCGGCGGCCCAGCCGTGTGCCAGCAGGTAGAAGCGGCTGAGCACGTCGACCCGGCCGCAGGCGGCCTCGACGAGGATCCCCATCAGCCGCGCACCCCCGTCCCGCTCCCGCCGGGCCGCCGAGAGCCAGGCCCGCACGGCGGGCTCCCAGGTCCGGGATTCCCGTGCCACGGTCAGCACTCCCCGCCAGCCGCGGGCGACGTCCCGCTGCGGCACCCAGGTGGGCAGGCACTCCACCAGGGCCAGGAAGATCCCGGCGTCCGACCGCTCCGGCGCCGGTTTCTCCAGGCCGGTGCAGAGCCGGTCGAGGAGGCGGAGGTAGAGCCGCCTGTCCCGGCGGACCAGCCCGAGCAGGAGGTCCAGGACCTCGGGCGGATCGGCGCCGAGCTCCCTGCGAGCCAGCTGGTGCAGCCGCACCAGCGCCTGGTCGGGGAAGCGCGGCGCCAGGACCTCGACGCACGTCCGCGCCAGGACCCGGGCGAGGTTGCCGGGCAGCCGGGGAGTCGTCGACCAGTCGTAGATCCTCCGTCGGAACTCCGTGCCCCAGGCCTCGCTGAGCAGCCCCTGCCCCAGCACCTGCATCGCCTCGGGGAGCAGCCGGGGGTCCTGGGCCCAGGACTCCACCAGATCGGTCAGTGTGCGGACGTCACCGATGCGGAGGGTCTGCTCGGTGTACCGGCCGATGAGCCGCTGCCGGTCGACGGACTCCAGCCACGGGGTCTCCCTGACCGCGTCCGTGACCCAGCCGCCGAACGCCGGGCGAAGGTCCGGGTAGTAGAGCCAGAAGTGGGACCGCACCGCCGCTCCGTACGCCAGCGCGGCGAATCGGACCCGCTCGTCCTCGACCTTGACCCCTACGTCCTGTAGGCGTTGGAGCGGATCGGGACGGTCGAGGCGGGGCTGTGTGTCCTCGGGGTGGCCGAGCTTCGCCAGCAGCCGTTCGGACAGCCGGATCACCGCATCCGCCGGAGCCTCGTCAAGCATTGCGGAGGTGAACAGCAGAGCCTTCTGCCGGCCGTCGTCGAGACCGGCGATCTGCTCGGCGACCTCGACGGTCCGATCCTTGACGGCTGCGAGCGCTTCGGCTGCCCATGTGGCGAAGACGCCGCCCGCGGATCTGGCCTGGACCAGCAGTGCGGAGAGCTGCTGCAGCTCCCGCATGGGGGAACGGCCGAGAAGCGGGCGGAAGACCGAGTGCCGCAGTTCGGTGCGGGAGAGCTCGATTCCCGCGGGTCTCAGGTGCCGGGCCAGGACACCCGCCTCGTCGGGGCGTCCGATCGGAACCAACAGCTGGTGGAAGTCCGGTCGCAGGTGGCGTTCGTGATCCCGGGGGATCACCATGACCATCCGCGCATCCAGACGGCGTAGCTTCTCCCAAGACGTACCCAGGCGGCTCTGGGCATCGATGAACTCCGGTGCCGAGACGGCCGAGAGGTCGAACAGGATGCGCTCCCCGCCGACCGGCTCAGCCGACTCGTTCTGCTTCAGCCAGTCGTCGAGCGAGACCTCCCGGAGTGCGTCACCCCCCTCACCGGCGCCGTGCAGCAACACGATGGCCGCCGCACGGCGCCCGCTTCCGGGAGCGCCGGTGAGCAGGACGACCGTGCCCGGTGTCTCCAGCCGCGCGGCCGCGGCCCCGTACCCGGGCGGTCCGACGAAACGCTGACGCAGCCATTCGCGTTGCGCGAGCGTCACCAGCTGAGGGGCACCGCCACGACCCGGTGCCTCCGATGAACCGAAGTAGTTGTTGTTGGTGATGTACTGGCTGCCGTTACCCGTGTGAGTCGGTCCCTGCGTGCTGCCGATCGAGGTCGTGTCCCCAGCCTCGATCACCGGCGGCCCTCGCGGTCGCGGCGGCCGCCGAAGTCGTTGTTGACGGTGCCGCGTTCGACGTAGGAGCCGCCGTCCCCGTGGATCTCGACGCCGCCGTGGCGGGTGGTGTTGTGCTGTGCGCCGCTCCCGGTGTGGACCGGTCCGCTCGCGTTGTTGATGAACGTCCCCACGTCGCGGCCCACGTTGCCGATGCCCCCGCTCTGGTCGTGCCGGTAGTCCCGGGCCTGCACGGCGCTGCCGTCGACGCGGCCGACCTCGTTGCGGGTCTGGACGGCGCCGGGCTCCCCGTCGATCCGCTGTTCGGCCTCGGCGAGCTGGGGGATCGTCCTGGCCAGTTCGTCGCCGATGCGCCGCAGGCCGGAGTCCGCGTCCCGGGTGTCGAAGCGGAGGTACTGGCAGTCGGCGAGTTCGGCGAGCTCTGGCGGCAGGGCGTGCCGGTCCAGCCGGGTGGTGCGGCCGACGAGCACCGGGACGACCAGAGCGCCGCTCTCGAAGGCCTCGACGATCTCGCGGCGGGTCCAGTCCGTCGGGTCGTCGAGGGCGCGGCGCCCGTCCGCCTTGCGTGCGTCGGCCCAGCGGGCGCCGATGACGGCGAGGAGGACGCTGCTGCGCCGGACGGCGGTCAGCAGTTCCCGGGGGAAGGCCTGGCCGATCCCGATGGACTTGCTGGCGCGGAAGACGCGCCGGTCGCCGAAGCGCCGGGAGAGCTCGCGCTCGATCAGGGTGGCGGTGGCCTCCTCGTCGTCGGTGCGGTAGTTGACGAAGACGTCGGGCATGGCGGAGCACCTCTCTGGTGACGGTCGGTTCCGGTGACGGTCCGGCGGTGGCGTGCGGGTGGCGGTCCGGAGGCCGCGCCGGAGCTCTCCCCGGGCCCTACGGGTGCAGAGCCCTGGCGAGCGCGGGCTGGAGGTCCTGGACGGACCGGCTGGAGCGGAACCGCTGGAGTTCGCGGGCGAGCTGGCGGACGCCGGCCCGGATGGTGGCCGAGCGCAGGGCGGGGACGAGGGGTAGGAGGTCCGCGGCGAGTGCGCAGGCGTGCTCCGGTTCACCGTCGGCGGCGTGGGCGAGGGCGTGCCGGAGTCCGTACCGGGCGCGGCTGCGGACGGCGTGGGCCGGGATCCGCGGGTACTCCTGGTCGAACACCTCGGCCGCCCTGCGGGGGTGTCCGAGGTCGTGGAGGCACCACCCGGTGACCACGGCGGCCGGGTCGGCCACGGTGGTGGTGCCGAGGACGGGGGCGCCGGCGTCCTGGTCGGCGGCGGTCGCGAGGAGCCGGCGAGCGCGGTCGAGGCTGCGCAGGCATGCCTCCCGGTTGCCGGCGAGGGCGTGCCCCTGGGCTTCGCGCTGGGCGGCGAGGCCGCGGATCCGGGGCGGCAGGCGGCCGTCCTGCGCGGGTCGGACGAGCTGGACGGTCCGGTCCGCGTCGCCCGCGTAGAAGGTGATCAGGGCACGCCGGACCAGGGCGTACGAGGCCAGGTCGTGGTCGCCGCCGCCCTCGGCGAGTTCGACGGCCTGGGCGGTCCACCGGAGCGCCGAGGGGTCGTCGCCGGCCTCCTGGGCCATCCAGCCGGCGTACTCGGCGTAGCGGGCCGCGAGCACGAGCAGCCGTCCGCGGTTGACCGGGTCGGCCTGGCCGGCGAGTTCGCGCAGGGTGTGGGTCTGGACGGTGAGCAGGGGGAGCAGCGTGCCGGGGTCGCTGTTCTGGCCGAGCCTGCGGATCTGGTCGAAGTGGGTCCGGAAGACCTCGACCGGGGTGGACTCCTGGTCCGCTGCGCCGGCGGGTGCGGCGGCGGCCGGCAGGGCGGTGGCGAGTCCGCCTCCGAGCAGGGAGGTGGCTCCGGCGGCGAGCAGTTGCCGTCGTCCGAGCCCTCCGGGGGCGCCGGTTCCTCCGCGCTGGTGGGGGAGCGGTGGGTCCTGGCGGGGGCCGGCGGGCGCGTGCGGGTCGGCCTGGGGCCGCCGGCGGCCGGTCGGCAGGAGCCGCTCCAGCTCGCCGGCGGCGGCGAGCTGGACGTCGCAGCGGCGGGCGAACTCGGGCGGCGGGGCCTTGTGGCCGCGCTCGATCTTGCTGAGGTGGCCCTTGCTGTAGCTGAGCAGTTCGGCGAGCCGGGTGAGGGTGAGTCCGGCGGCGATCCGCCGTCTGCGGAGCTCCGGGCCGAACTCCTCGGACGGCGTTTCAGGCGCGTGCATGCCAACCCCCGTTCTGGATTCACCCGCCCAGGCATCCGCCGTGGTGTGGGCCGGACGCGGTCTCCCGCCGCTTCCGCCTGGAATCCTGGCATGCGAACGGGCCGGTCAAACGGGTATCGGCGGGGTTTCCCGTTTCCTCTTTGCCGGTCGAATGGTCATGCGAACAAAACGAGTTGGCGATATGTCCACCCGTGCGAACGCGGTCGGCCGAGGCCGGGAGCGCGAGCCGGAGGGCGGGCTCCACCAGGCGGGGGGACGGGGACGGCCCGGGCTCGGGCGGGGTCGCCGGAGGCCGGGCCGTCGGGGGCCGGTGGGGTCAGAGGCGTTCGGGGACGGGGTTGCCGACGGCTTCGATGGCGCGGCGGACGGGGACTTTCGCCAGGACGGCGAAGCCGATGACGAAGAAGACCAGCAACGAGATGATCGCCGAGCGGTAGCTGCCGGTGATCTGGTAGGCGAGGCCGAAGACCAGCGGGCCCATCCAGCTGGTGCCGCGGTCGCTGACCTTGTAGACGCTGAAGTACTCGGCCTCCCGACCGGCCGGGATGAGGTGCGAGAACAGCGAGCGGGAGAGCGCCTGGCTGCCGCCGAGGACCAGGCCGATCATGCAGGCCAGCGCGTAGAACCAGGCGGGCTGGTGTGCGGGCATGAAGTAGCCGAGCGCGAGGGTGACCACCCAGCCGACCAGCGAGCCGAGGACGGTCCGCTTGGCGCCGTAGCGGTGGGCTATCCGGCCGAGGAGCAGCGCGCCGCCGATCGCCACGATCTGGACCAGCAGGACGGCGACGACCAGCGAGGTCTGGTCCATGCCGAGCTCCTCGCTGCCGTACAGCGAGGCCTGCGAGACGACGGTCTGGATGCCGTCGTTGTAGCAGAGGAAGGCGCCCAGGTAGAGCAGGGTGAGCGGGTAGCGGCGCATGCCGCGCAGGGTGCGGGCGAGTTCGCGCAGGCTGCCCGCGGCCGGGCGGTCCCCGGCGGGTGCGGTCGGTGCGGGGGCGGCGCCGGCGCGGGAGGGCAGCCGGAGCATCGGGACGACGGTGAACAGCGCCCACCACAGGCCGGCCGAGGCGAGGCAGATCCGCACGGCCGTGCCGGAGGAGAGGCCGAGTGCGTCGTGGCCCTCGAACAGGGCGAGGTTGGCGACCAGCAGCAGCCCGCCGCCCGCGTAGCCGTACGCCCAGCCCTTGGAGGACACCGCGTCGCGCTCGTCGGGGCCGGCCAGGCTCGGGAGGTAGGCGTAGGAGAGCGCGACCGACACCGCGTACGCGATGTTGGCGACCACCAGCAGTGCGCCGCCGAGCAGGTAGCGGTCGCCGTCGAGGAAGAACATGCCCATGGTGGCGGCCGCGCCGACGTAGGCGAAGCCGCACATCAGCTCCTTGTGCCGCCCGGTGCGGTCCGCGACGGTGCCGGCCAGCAGCATCGCCCCGACGGAGATCAGCACCGAGAAGGACACCGTGTACGGGAAGAACGAGCCCGCGCGGACCGACAGGCCGAGCGGGTGGACGTCGCCGGCCGCGTCGGCGGCGTTCTTGGCGACGGAGGTCAGGTAGGGCCCGAGGAACACCGTCAGGACGGTGGCCGAGAAGGCGGCGTTGGCCCAGTCGTTGACGTACCAACTGAACTGCATCCGGCGCAGGGCGCGGGGATCGGTGGCGGTCGCCGGGTGGTCGGGCAGGTGGGTCGCGGTGCTCATGGGGTTCCAATCACCGTGCTGGAGCCGTTGCTGCCGTCTGACCAGCAGCCGCGCTCGCCGAGGACGTCCCGCAGTACGTCGATGCGATCGGCCATGATGCCATCCACACCCAGGTCGAGTAGAGCCCTGATCCGTGTGGGGTCGTCCACAGTCCAGACGTGAACCTGCAGGCCGAGGCGGTGCGCGGTGCGCACGAAGGCCCGGTCGACGACCCGGACGCCCCGGTGCCGCTCCGGGACCTGGGCGCACACGCCGGCCCACGGCGCCCCGCGCCCGGGCAGCAGCGGCCCGGCCAGCGAGCGCAGCCGCAGCCGGGCCACCTCGCGCGGCCCGAGCGAGGTGGCCAGCCGGGGGCCGGCGGCGGCGCGGACGGCGGCGAGCCGGGTGTCGGAGAACCCGCCGACGCAGACCCGGTCCCACGCGCCGGTCCGGCGGACCGCCTCGATCAGCGGGAGGACGGCCGGTGCGGCCTTGACGTCGATGTTGAACCGCGCCCCGGGGAACGCGTCCAGCAGCTCCTCCAGCAGCGGGACGGGCTCGGTGCCGCCGATCCGGGCCTGCCGGACCTCGCTCCAGGGCAGCTCGGCGACGGCGCCGGACCGGTCGGTCACCCGGTCGAGCCGGCTGTCGTGGAAGGCGACCAGCACGCCGTCGGCGGTCGCGTGCACGTCCGTCTCGAGGTAGCGGTACCCGAGGGCGACGGCGGCCTCGAAGGCGGCGAGCGAGTTCTCGGGGTGGCCGAGGTCGCCGCCCCGGTGCGCGAACGCGAGCGGCCCCCGGTGGTCGAGGAAGGGATGCATGTGGTGCTCCGAGCTGCGGGGGAGGGGCGGCGGCCGGGCCCGCGGGCGCGGGCGGCGCGAGGTGTGCCGGCCGCGTCCCGGGGCACGCGCGTTACAGTATTACGCGCCCTGTCAAGCAGTAACGGTTGGCCCGGTCCCCGGCCGTACCGGGACCGCATCGGCCTGCCCGGCCCGTGCCCCGCCCGCCCGCCGTCGACTCCCCGTCAGCCGGGAAGGTCGCCGTCGCCGCCCAGATTGGCGACCATTCGGCGCAGCACCTCGATCGTGGTGACGAAGTCCGCCTCGTCGACGCCCTCGTGCATGCGGCGGTGGACCCGGAGGTTGCGGTCGCGGGCCCGCAGCCGGCCCTCCTCGCCCGCCGTGGTCAGGGTGAGCGCCCCCGCCTCCTCGTGCAGCCAGCCCCGGCCGGCGAGGTCGTCGAAGACCGTGTCGAAGTCGGTCCCGAGGTCGTCGTAGCGGGCGAGCCGTTCCACCAGTGCCGCCCTGGTCCACTGCCCGGGGGAGCCGGCGACGTGGTTGAGCGTCCACCAGTGCGGCTGGGTGAGGTCCTCCTGGGCCAGTTGGGCGCGCAGGGCGTCCGTCACCAGCCGGTACGCCTGGCCGGTCCACGCGCCGATCGGCTGGGCGGCCAGTTCCTCGCGCGGGTACTCCTTCAGTGCCGTCTTCTTCGGTGCCATCTCCACGTTCCCCCTCGTGCGGTGATTTCCGGGACGTCGATCACCGTAGGACCTCAAGTCGACTTGAGGTCAAGCGTAGGGAAGGCGCAGTGAAGGCAGGGGAGTGGGGGCGGGGGAGATTGCGGCGGCGGCCGTCACCGGCTCGACCGGTGGTCCCGGCGTGCCGGCCCGTGGTTCAGTGCGCGCCGAGGGCGGGGGAGGTCTTCTTCCGGGCGCGGTAGGCGGCGGCCTTGATCCGGTTCCCGCAGGAGTCCATGCCGCACCACTGGCGCCGGGTGCCCCGTGAGCGGTCGACGTAGATCCGGGTGCACTCCGGGTTGCCACACTCCTTCAGCAGCGGGACGTCCGGGCCGCTGAGCAGTTCGACGGCCTGGCGGGCGACGGTCGCCAGCGCCTGGTCCGGGGTGCCCTCGTTGTGCCGCCCGGCGAGGGTGAGTTGGGGTGTCACCGGTTCCCTGCGGGCGGCGCCGTTGAGTACGGCGAGCGCCTCGCGGTCGAACTCCTCGCCGTGGACGCGGTTGGTGACGAGCCGGTAGACGGCCTCGCGCACTGTGGTGGCGGTTCGGACGTCCTGCTCGCAGCCGGGCGCGATGCTGTCCACCAGGCCGCTCTCGACGTACCAGGCGTTCAGCCGCTCCGGCGTCACGAACATCTCGAACCGGGTCGAGCGGCGTGCGCGGAGGGTGGCCGCGAAGTCGAGGGCGGGGTGCCCGCAGACGAAGACATGGTCGAGGTTCACATCACCATGCTGGCAGGTGACGGTTTCGGGCGCAAGGAGCGTCACCGGCCGGCCGGAGCGGCGCGGGCGGGCGCCGCCCGGGAATCCGAGGGCGGGACGGGGAGGCGGGAGCGGGACGGCCCCCGCCTCCCCGTCGGCTCACCTTCCGGGGGCGGCGGTCTCCGTCAGTGCCCCGTCGGCCAGCCGGAGCCAGCGGTCCACGCCGATCCCGGCGAGGAAGCGCTCGTCGTGGCTGATCACCACGAAGGCGCCCTGGTAGGAGTCGAGCGCGCTCTCCAGCTGGGCCACGCTGACCAGGTCGAGGTTGTTGGTCGGCTCGTCGAGCAGCAGCAGCTGCGGGGCCGGCTCGGCGCACAGGACGCAGGCCAGGGTGGCGCGCAGCCGTTCGCCGCCGGAGAGCACCCCGACCGGCAGGTGCGCCCGGGCGCCGCGGAAGAGGAAGCGGGCGAGCAGGTTCATCCGCTCCGCCTCGGGCCGCTCGGGGGCGAAGGCGGCGAAGTTCTCCGCCACGGTGCGGTCGAGGTCCAGCAGGTCGAGTCGCTGCGAGAGATGGGCGATCCGGCCGTCGCCGCGCCTGATGTCGCCCTCGACCCGCTCGCCGTCGCTCCGGCCGCCGTCGCCCCGTTCGTCGTTGCCCGGCCCGCCCCCGGCCTTCCCGCCGTCGCCCCGCTCGCCCTCAGGGGTGAGGTCGCCGGTGATCAGGCGCAGCAGGGTGGTCTTGCCCGCGCCGTTGGGCCCGGTCAGCGCGATGCGCTCGGGGCCGCGGACGGCGAGGTCGACGCCGCCGTCCGCGAACACGGCCCGGCCGGCGTGGTGGACCTGCATCCCCGCGCCCAGGAAGAGGTTGCGCCCGGCGGGCACCCGGGTGTCGGGCAGTTCCAGGGCGATGTGCTGCTCCTCGCGCAGGGCGCGGCCGGCCTCGTCGAGCCGGGCCCTGGCCTCGCCCACCCGGGCCGCGTGCAGCTGGCCGGCCTTGCCCGCGGACTCCTGCGCGCCGCGCTTCATGGTGCCGGCGAAGATCCGGGGCAGGCCGGCGTTCTTGAGGTTGCGGGCGGCGTTGCCCGCGCGGCGCTCGGCGCGCTCGCGGGCCTGCTGCATCTCGCGCTTCTCGCGCTTCAGCTCCTGTTCGGCGTTGCGGACGTTCTTCTCGGCGACCTCCTGCTCGGCCCGCACGGCCTCCTCGTAGGCGGTGAAGCTGCCGCCGAAGAAGCGCAGTCGCCCGCCGTCGAGTTCGAGGATGCCGTCCATGCGGTCGAGCAGCGCGCGGTCGTGGCTGACCACGAGCAGGCAGCCGGGGTAGTCGGCCAGTGCGTCGTGGAGCCGGTGCCGGGCCGCGGCGTCGAGGTTGTTGGTCGGCTCGTCGAGCAGCAGCACGTCGGGGCGCCGGAGGAGTTGGGCGGCGAGGCCGAGGGAGACGATCTGGCCGCCGCTGAGCGTGTGCAGGGTGCGGTCGAGGGTGAGGTCGGCGAGGCCGAGGCGGTCGAGCTGGGCGCGGGTGCGCTCCTCGACGTCCCAGTCGTCGCCGATGGTGGCGAAGTGCTCCTCGCTCACGTCCCCGGACTCGACGGCGTCCAGGGCGCGGATCACGTCGGCGACGCCGAGCACCTCGGCGACCGTGAGGTCGCCGGTCAGCGGGAGGCTCTGGCGGAGGTGGCCCAGCACCCCGCCGACCGTCACCGACCCTGCGGTGGGCCGGAGTTCACCGGCGATCAGCTTGAGCAGCGTGCTCTTGCCGGAGCCGTTGGGGGCGACCAGGCCGGTGCGGCCGGCGGGGACGGTGAAGGACAGGCCGTGGAAGACCGGGGTGTCGTCGGGCCAGGCGAACGACAGGTCGGAGCAGATGACGGCGGCGTCGGACATGGGGTGACCTCGGGGGTGCTGGAGGGCAGGAAGCGGCCTTCCGCCCTGGGCAGGCGTGGGGGAGGGGAAGAGGGGACGACGAAACGGACCGCCTCGGCGGTGCTTCGCTGCACCGGACGGCGGCCGTCAGGACCGGGTCTCACCCGGAGATGTCGTCTTCACCCACCACGTCTGCGACTCCTCGATCACACGGTTCGTGTCCATCCGAGCGTAACAGCCGCCCTCGCCGGTCCGCTCGGCATTTTCCGGGCGGGCGGGCCTCCGGAGGTCGACCGTGCGGTCAAGGGGCGCTCCCGGCCGCCTCGTTGACAGCTCAGGTGACGCCATGCCAGCATCGTCACCAGTTGAAAGGGTGACGAAACCGGATGGCGAACGGCAGTCCGGGCCGGGTCGCCGTGCCGTAGTACGCCAGCGTTCATCGGCATGTCAAGGGCCGGGGGTCGGCCGGAATGCCCTCGAAAGAGGTGAAGAGTCACCGCTCGGAAAGGTGACGTCAGGCTGGCCGTTCCGACGCCCGGCCGTCACCCGCGCACCCCGAGCCCGCGCACCCCGAGCCCGCGGGCACCCGCAGACCTGCGGACCTCTACGCACTTCCCTGGAGGGGAAACCCATGAAGCGACTCCTGACCGTCCTCGCGGCCGGCGTGCCGCTGGTCGCGGCGGTGAACCTGCCGGCGGCGTCCGCGGCGTCCGCGGACGGCTCCGTCGCCGCGGCGTCCCGCTGCTCGACCCCCGCCGTGACCGCCCCCGCCGGGACGAGGGTGGAATCCGTGACCGCGCTGCGCCGGGAGGGCGGCACCGTCGACGGCACCGGGGTCGTGGGCGGCACCGTCACCGGAGTCCCCGCCTACTGCGAGGTGACCGTCACCCTCACCCACCCCGGTGACGGCGACCACGCCCGGGTGCGCACCTGGCTGCCCGCGGACGGCTGGAACGGCCGCTTCCAGGCACTCGGCGGCAGCGCCTACGCGGCTGGGGACAACGGCGTCGGACTCGGCACCGCGGTCAAGAACGGGTACGCGGCGACCACCACCGACGCCGGCCTCGGCGACGCCGTCGACGTCGGCTGGGGGCTGGACGGCGCCGGGAGGGTGAACACCGCGCTGCTGGAGAACCTCGCCTCGCGCTCCCAGCACGAGGCCTCGGTCGTCGGCAAGCAGGTCGTCGCCGGGGTCTACGGCGCTCGTCCCTCCTACTCCTACTTCAACGGCTGCTCCACCGGGGGACGGCAGGGCTACACGGAGGCCCAGCGCTACCCGGACGACTTCGACGGGATCCTCGCCAACGCGCCCGCCGTCCACTGGGACGCGTTCGAGGTGGCCACCCTCTGGCCGCAGGTGGTGATGAACAACGAGCGGACCTACCCGTCCGCCTGCGAGTTCAAGGCCTTCACCGACGCTGCCGTCAAGGCCTGCGACCCGCTGGACGGCATCCGGGACGGCCTGGTCAACGACGCCGCGCGGTGCGACTTCGACCCGCGCCGGCTGATCGGCACCACGGTGGTGTGCGACGGCCGGGAGCTGACCGTCACCGCGGCCGTCGCGGACGTGGTGCGCAGGATCTGGGAGGGCCCGCGCACGGAGTCGGGCCGCCGGCTGTGGTCCGGCGTCCCGGTCGGCGCGGACCTGTCGGCGCTGGCCGGGGTGACGGAGCCGGACGCGGACGGCGCGGTCAAGGGCGCGCCGTTCCCCGTGCCGCAGTACTGGGTCGCGACCTGGCTGAAGAGGCAGCCGTCGTTCGACGTCTCGACGATCACCTACGGCCAGTTCACCCGGCTGTTCGAGCAGTCCCGCGCCGAGTACGGCGGGATCATCGGCAGCGACGACCCGGACCTGTCGGCCTTCCACAGGTCCGGCGGCAAGCTGCTCAGCTGGCACGGCCAGGCCGACCAGTACGTCCCCGCCCAGGGCACCGTCGACTACCGCCGGCAGGTCGAGCGGACGATGGGCGGTGCCGGGCGGGTCGACGACTTCTACCGGCTCTTCCTCGTGCCGGGGGCGGTCCACTGCGGCCTCAACCGCGGCGCCGGAACGGTCGACGACCTCGCCGCGCTGACCGCCTGGGTCGAGCGGGGCGAGGCCCCCGCGACGCTTCCGGCCACCCTGGTCACCGCCACCGGGCAGAGCGTCGCCCGTGACCTCTGCCGCTACCCCGCGGTCTCCCGCTACTCGGGCCACGGTGACCCGGGCGTCGCCACGAGCTTCCGCTGCGTCCTGCCCTCCCGGCACTGACCCCCGGGGCCGCCCCCGAACTCTTCCCCCTGTCGGCCCGCCCCGCCCGTCCACCCCGCCCCACCCCGCCCCACCCCGCCCCCGTTCCGGCCCGCGCCCCGTGCTGCGGGCCGGAACGGGGCGTCGGCGTCGGGACGGCTTGTCCGCGTCGGGACGGCTTGTCCGCGCCGGTGCGGTGCGGTCAGCCGACGCGGTAGCGCACCGGGAGCGACCGCACGCCCCGGATGATCCCGGAGCCGATCCAGTCGAGCGAGTCGACCGGGGCGGCCGGTTCCAGCTCCGGGACGCGGGACAGCAGGGTGCGCAGCGCGACGACCGTCTCCAGACGGGCGAGCGGGGCGCCCAGGCAGTGGTGGACGCCGTGCCCGAAGGCCAGGTGGCGGGCCGCCGGCCGGGTCACGTCGAGGACCGCGGGATCACCGCCGGCCTGCGGGGCGTCGTGGCCGGCCGAGCCGAGGGCGACGGTGAGCATCCCGCCGCGGGGGATCCGCACACCGCCCAGTTCGAGGTCGGTCGCGGCGTAGCGGTTCGTCGAGCGTTCGACGGATGTGTCGTGGCGCAGGAACTCCTCGACGGCGCCGGGGAGGAGATCGGGGCGTTCGCGCAGCAGCCGCAGCTGGTCCGGGTGCCGCAGGAGCGCCAGCACGGCGTTGCCCAGCAGGTTCACGGTGCTCTCGTAGCCCGCGACGACCAGCATCATGGCGGTGCCGACCAGTTCCTGCTCGGAGAGCCGGCCGTCCTCCTGGTCGCGCACGGCCACCAGGGCGGAGAGCAGGTCGTCCTGCGGGTGGCGGCGCTTGTCCGCGATCAGGCCGGCCAGCAGCGCGTGCAGGGCGGCGAGCGCCGGGCGGTGCCCGGGGGAGTCGACCTGGAGCGCCTCGCCCGCCCAGTGGCGCAAGTCCAGGTGGTGCTCCGGCGGGATGCCGAGGAGTTCGGCGATCACCACGGCGGGCAGCGGGGCGTTGAAGGCCTCGACGAGGTCGAGCACGCCCGACGGCGGCATCGCGTCGATCAGCCCGTGGGCGATCCGCTCGATGCGCGGCGCCAGTTCGGCGGTGCGGCGGGGGGTGAACGCGGCCGCGGCGAGGGTGCGCAGCCGGGTGTGCTCGGGCGGGTCGGCCTCCAGCATCTGCGCGCCGAGCCCGACCGAGGGCTGGTGGAGGACGAAGCCGGCGGCGGCGAGGGCCTCGGCGGCGGGCGTGGCGTCCTTGAGCAGGGCGGGGTGGGTGAGGGCCTCCCGGGCCAGGTCGTAGCCGACGACCACCCAGCCCTCCAGTCCGGTCTGGAACTCGGCGGGGTGGACGGGGCCGAGCGCCCGGAGCCGGGCGTAGCGTGCGGGGGCGTCCGCCTTGAAGGCGGCGTCGATGACGACTCGGCCGTCCTGGCCGGGTCGCGGTTCGGGCAGGCTCACGGGGTGTCTCCTGTGTCGGGGGCCGAGGTGGGGGCGGGCCGTGCGGAAGGCCGGGGCCCGGCGGTGGGCCCGGGGGCGGGTGCACCCGGCGGGCGGGCGGCGGCACTCACGCGGTGGGCGCTCCCGGTCCGTCGAGCAGCCGGCGGAGGGAGCCGTCCCAGTCGAGTCCGGTCAGCTCCGCCTCGGCGGGGGTGATCCGGTAGGTGGCGTCGAGCCAGGCCGCGAGGGGTGCCGTCGGCACCTCGAACAGGGCCTCCACCTCCCGCGATTCGAGGAGCAGCCAGGACGAGGGCCGCTCGCCGGGTTGGGCGGGCCACATCCGGACGTCGCCGCAGCCGCTCATCGAGGTCAGTCCGCCGTGCAGCAGCTCACGGCCGAACCGCCAGACGAGGCCCGGGCCGCGTTCCGCCAGGAACTCGACGGTGATCACCGCGGGCAGTGCCGGGTCGAAGCGGAACTCCGCCCGCACGGGGTGGCGGGTGAACTCGTCGAGCAGCTGGTCGAGGTCGAGGAGCAGCGCGGGCAGCTGCCCGGGTGCCGCGGGTGCTCGCAGCGGTGATCGGTCTCGGTGCATGGCAGGGGTTCCCCTCCGGGGTGCGTCGTGTGTGGCTCCACTCTCGGCCGGGGGCGGACCGCGGGCATCGGTCAGTTGACGGTCGACTGCCGGGCCGCGGCGGGCGGCGGGACGCGTGACGGGGCCGCAGGACGCGCGACGGGCGCGCATGACGAAGGGGCCGGCAGCGCGTGCTGCCGGCCCCTTCGTCATGCGGTGCGGTACCCCGTCGGGCGATCGGGCGGGTCGGGCGATCGGGCGGGTGTCCGGTCCGGTCAGGCGGCCTGCAGCGGCCCCGCGAGGGACTTGCGCAGGGCCGGCGGCGCGGCGACGGGCAGCAGCGCCGCGAGCATCCTGCCTTTGAGGGTGGTGGGCCGCCTGGTCAGCTCGACGTCGACCCGGGTGCCGTCGCCCTCCGGGGTCATCCGGAAGACCCAGCCGCCACCGGCGCCGAACAGCTTGGAGTCCAGGGTGGTGACGGTGACGGTGTCGCCGCCCGGCTGCCAGTCGTAGCGTGCGCGTTCCCAGGCGGCGGCGGTGCCCTCGGTGACCTCGGCCCAGGTGTCGCCGAGGTCGTGGACCTCGAAGTGGTCGGCGTCGATGGTGGACCAGGCCCCCGGGCGGGAGGGGCCGAAGTCGGTCAGCACCGCCAGCACGTCCTCGGTGCTGAGCGTGGAGACGAGGGAGAGCCGTACGACTGCCATGGGGTGTCCTCACAATGCGTGACTGTTCTGGCCGGTGACGTCGGCGTTCCGGGCCGGCGTCACCCGGCGGTGGGGCTGGTTCCTTGCGGGTCGGTGCGGCTCACGGGCGCGGCCGCTGGGCCGTCACCCCTGAGTCATCCGACTGCCTTCGCCGGCGCGCGGTGCCTAGTTGCTCTGACCGCATAGGTTCACCGGTTCGCTCGGGCCGCAGTGGCGAGTGGGCGTCCGCCCCAGCGGATGCCTCTCTCGCTGCGGATGCGAGCGCGTTCCTTACGTTCGGCGGCCAGGACGTCGCGGTGGCGGGCGTTGGCGTTGCGCCAGCGGAGGTAGGCATGCAGGGCCCGGGTCTGGACCGTGTGGTTGGGGTGGTGGGAGTTGGCCCCCAAAGCCGCAGCAGCAGCCAGCCGGTGGCCTCCGCCGAGGCCGGCGCGAGGGAGACTGATCGTCCGATCGACGGCGAGCGTGGAGGGCTGACGCACCCGGTGAGAACGATCACCCTCACCCGGTGCGTCGTCCTTTGAGGAGCGTGAGGAGGAGGGGAGCATGAGGCCCGGATCAAGGCTTCGCGGCGAGTTCCCGCGTGGCTGGTAGAGCTCGGCGCGATGGTGGGTCACCGGGATCCGTGAGCAGGCACTGAGTGCTGCGGCGGCTGTGGCTACCGTAGTGTTCGTCGGCGAGATGGTGCGCGCCGTGCGGCATCGTGACGAGCCGAGGATCCTGGCGCGTCTGGTCGGCTCGGTCGAGGGGTACGTGGCGGGCCTTCTGGTCAACGGCGCAGGCTTGGGCGTTTTGGGCACCATGGAGATCGAGAATGATCTGCCTGTGGTGCTGATGGTGCTGCTGACGGGGTGGTGTCTGTCCAACATCGGCGTCAGCGCCGTGATGTTCGTCGTGGTGGCCCAGTCGAGGATTCGGAGGCCAGAGGCGTGGGCCGAACTCGATTTCGTCGAGCGGCATGCCCCGAAATACGGCCAGCCGCCGGAGACGATCGAGGAATACCGGGCGCTGCAGCTTCAGGAGTAGACGTCAGAGGCTTGACCAGCCGAGGAAGGGCAGAACCCCGTGGACGCGATGCCCACGGGGTTCTGCGCTGCTTGGCCGGCCGAGCGGGACGTCGACGCTACTTCCCGCACTTGGTCTTGAAGCCGTCCAACAGAGCCTTGCCCGCATCGGAGTTGTCCCGCACGTACGCGCTACCGCTGATGCTGATCGAGGTGGTGCTGGTTGAGATCGGCTCGCTGCCGGTCCGCTTGTTGCGGCTGTCGTCTCCGGCGACCGTCCAGATGATCTGGGACTGATCCTTGTTGAACTCGCCGGTGCTGGTCACGCCCGGCTTCTCGTAGACACCGTCGCAGCTGTACTCATGATGCGAGACACTGTTGCCCTTGACGACCAGCTGGCCGAGGTCGGACGTGCCGTTGACGTCCTTGACGTAGTAGGTACCGTCGAGCTTGCTGGCGCTGTCGCTGCTTCCGCTGCAGGCGGTGAGTATGAGTGAGCCCGCGGCCAGGGCCGCGATGGACACGGTCATCTTGGCCCGCGTCCTACGTGCGGTCCTGGTGATGCTCATGGTGCTCTCCTTTCATTCGTCCTGGATAGTCGGTTTGAGATAGAAGGCCAGTCAAAATACCCTATGGATAGGTCACTTTGGCTGACCGGGACCACCTATCAGGCGCCTTCTCGGAGGTTGCCGAGCCGATGCCCAGTCAGCGCTAGTTGTTCTGACCGCATAGGTTCACCGGTTCGCTCAGGCCGCAGTGGCGAGTGGGCGTCCGCCCCAGCGGATGCCTCTCTCGCTGCGGATGCGAGCGCGTTCCTTACGTTCGGCGGCCAGGACGTCGCGGTGGCGGGCGTTGGCGTTGCGCCAGCGGAGGTAGGCATGCAGGGCCCGGGTCTGGACCGTGTGGTTGGGGTGGTGGGAGTTGGCGATGGTGAACTGCCGCAGCGGTCCGAAGTGGGCCTCGATCGGGTTGGCCCAGGAGGCGTAGGTCGGGGTGAAGCACAGTTCGACCTTGTTCTTCTTCGCCCAGCGGCGGATGTCCGCGCCGGTGTGGGCGGAGAGGTTGTCCAGAATGATGTAGATCGGGGCGCCGTCGGGCCGGGCGGCGCGGATCGACTTCAGTGCGGCCAGGCTGTTGGCGGTGCCCTTGCGGCGGCGGTTGACGCCCCACAGTGTGTCGTCGCCCACGGAGTAGCAGCCGTGGAAGTAGGTGATGCCGTGGGTGCGGCGGAAGGTCGCCGGCAGCCGGTCGGGCCTGCCCTGCTTCGCCCAGCAGGAGCCCGCGGTGGGCCGGATCCCCAGGGGTCCGAACTCATCGAAGGCAAAGACCCGGTCCGGGAAGCGTTCCACAACATGCTCGATCCGGTCGAGCTTGGCGTTGCGGTCGGGGTCGGGGGACTCCTTCCAGGTCTTGGTGCGCTGGAAGGTGATGCCGCGGCGCCGGAGCAGGCAGCGTAAGGCCTCCCGGCCGATACGGATGATGCGTCCGTGTACTTTCCGCAGGTAGTCGGCGAGTTTGCGTACCGACCAGCGGGTGAAGGGCTGGCTGAGCTTGGCGGGGCGGGTGGTGGCCGTCTGGACGACGAAGTCCTCGTCGTCAGGGGTGAGCAGGCGGGGACGGCCTCCCGCCCATCGAGGGTCCAGGCAGGCCAGACCGATCTCGTTGAACCGGTGGATCACATCCCGCACAGTGTCCTCGTCGGCGTGGACCAACCGGGCGATAACCGGCACCCGGTTCCCGCCGGCGGACGCCAACAACATCATTGCCCGCCGGTAGCGCACCGAGCTGGTGCTGCCCCGGCGGACGATCTGCTGCAGCTTCTGTCCTTCCTGATCGGTCAGTCTGCGGACCCGCACAGGCTCGGCCACCCCACCTCCAGTAATCGGAATGGACGTCACCACCCATCCAACCGCGCCACCCGCCAATCCGGTGAACCTATGCGGTCACAGCACTAGGCGGCGTCCCGGTCAGCGGGCGGTGGCGCGGGCGGCCCGCTCGATGACGTCCGCGACGAGGCGCGGGTGCGAGACGGCCACGGAGTGGGACGCGGCGACCTCGGTGGTGCGGGCGTGCGCGCGCTCGGCCATGAAGCGCTGCACGGCCACCGGGATGTTGAGGTCGCGCGTGGTGACGACGGCCCAGCTCGGCTTGGTCTCCCAGGCGGCGGAGGTGGCCTTCTCGGTCAGTGCGGACTGGGCGACGGGGCGTTGCGCGGCGGCCATCAGCGCGGCCCGGTCGGCGGGCACGTCGGCGGCGAACTGCTGGCGGAACCTGTCCTGCCGGATGTACAGGTCGGTGGCGGTGCTGCCGTCGGCCTGCCGGTAGGTGACCGGGTCGAGGGCGTCCGGGAGGGTGGAGCCCGGGTACTTGCCGGTGAGCTCCAGGGCGCTCTCCCCGGGGGCCGGCAGGAAGGCGGCCACGTAGACCAGGCCCTTGACCAGCGGGTCGTCGGTGGCGGCCTGGCTGATGACGTTGCCGCCGTAGGAGTGGCCGACGAGGATCTTGTCGCCCTTGACGTGGTCCAGGACGGTGCGCAGCGCGGCGGCGTCGGAGGCGGGTCCGCGCAGCGGGTCTGCGGCGGCGACCACGGGGTAGCCGTCGGCGCGCAGTTCGGCGATGACGTCGTTCCAGCTGGAGCCGTCGGCGAAGGCGCCGTGTTCCAGCACGATGGTCGGCCTGGCGCGGCCGCCGAAGGCGTCGGCCCCGGCGCCGGTGGTCGCGCCGTCGGCGATCCCGGTGAGGGCGAACGCGCTGAGCGCCAGGCCCGCCGCGAGTGCCGAGACCGCTCCGGCTGCCAGCCGGCTGCGCCCACCCCTGATGTCCACCACGTCGAACCCCACCTTTCGGACCTCCCGACGACGGGACGGGCCGATCTCGTCGGCCCCGTCACCGTCCTGACAGGTGATGAGACTGCCCGATGCGACCGTCACCAGTCAAGCCGGTGACGCAGCGAGGGTAGGGTTCTGCCCTATGGAGTTGGTGGGGAGTTATCGCCTGCGAGTCACCGGATTGACAGGTGATGCTCGCGGCTGCAAGCTGATGGCGGCCCGGCCGCGATGTGCGGGCCGCCCGGTGCTGAGCAGGGCCGCCCGGTGCCGCCCGGCGGGTGTCGGAGAACAGGTGGACGGCGCTGTCCGACCTGTGTCCGAACCTCCAGCGGCTCCCGCGGGGGAGTCAGACGACGGGCCGCCCCTGGGGCGGAGTGAGCATCACGATGCGCAGGTCGGGGTTCCCGATCGGGGTGAGCAGGTGGGAGACCACCTGCACCGGTGCCGGCGTGATCTGCGGGACGCTGACGGTGTACTGGTGGTTCTCGCGGGTCTCGACCTCGATGGCGTCCCGCATCAGGGTGGAGGCGCGCTCGCCCCGGGCCTTGAAGGCGTTCAGGATGCCGGTCAGGACCGGGTCGCCGGGGTGCTTGGACAGAGCGAGCTTCAGCATGCCGAGGTAGACCAGGACGTGGCTGTCCCAGTCGTGCAGGGTGACCCTCGCCATCGGGTCGGCCAGGGCCCAGCGCAGGAGGTTGGCGTCGTCGCCGGCCAGCGAGGGGAACCAGCGCTTCATGGCGTGGTTGCCGTGCAGGATGTTCCAGCGCGAGTCCATCACGTAGCCGGGGTTGGGCTCCTGGCCGCGCAGCAGTTCCTTGATCCAGTCGGGTACCTGCGGGCGGGTCCGGTCGGCCGTGCGCGGCTTGGGCACGGTCGGGGCCGCCGGGGCGGCGGCGAGGCCGTGGGCGCTGGTCCCCAGGCTGCGGTAGAGCGCCTGCAGGTGGGGGGAGGGCAGCACCCCGAGCAGGTTGGAGAGGATCTTGCGCAGGTTGTTGTACTCGTCCAGGGCCTCCAGGACCCGGCCGGACGTGGCGAGGGTGGTCATCAGGAGCTCCCACAGCCGCTCCTGGAGCGGCCGCTGGGTGACCTCGCGGCGCAGCCGGGCGACCACCGCGGGCGCGCCGAGCTGCTTGACGGCCAGTTGGCACCAGGTCTCGAGCACGGCGTTGCGCTCCTCGTGCAGGGAGACCGCCTCGTTGGCGAAGGGGTGGCCCTCCAGGCCGTCCAGGGCTGGCCCGCGCCACAGGTCCAGGGCGTCGGTGAACTGCTCCAGGCCGACCCGCTCCTCGCCGTTCTGCAGCAGGACGCGGGCCCGGCGGACGGCGTCCCGCCACAGGACGACGTCGCTCTGCTGGGCGTTGAGCAGGATCCGGTAGCCGCCGGGCTCGGTGCGGATCAGGTCCTTGCCGTCGGGCAGGCCCTGGCGCAGCTTGGAGATGATCTTGCGGATCTGGTCGATCGCGCTGTCGGGCTCGTTGCCGCCCCAGGTGGACTCGATCAGCCGGTGGTTGGGGATCACGTGCGGGGACGAGAGCACCAGGTGGACCAGGACTCGTCTGGTGGCGTCGCCCCGGATGTTGACGGGCTCGCCGTTGATCCGGATGGCGGGCGCCCCCAGCAGGCTGACGTGGAAGGCCTCCCGCGGGGCGAGCTTGCCGACCCCGTTGGACGGCCCGTGGACGATGGGCAGCCGGAAGCCCGCGGAGGCGAGCGCTGCGGTGGAACTGTTCATGGGTGTCGATCCTTCCGTCAGTGGCGGCGATGGGCAGGGTCAGACGAACAGCTCGGCCAGTGCGGTGCGCTGATCGGCGGTCAGGGGCGGCGCGGCGCCCGCCGCGACGTTGGCCAGCAGGTGGGCGGGGTCGAGGGTGGCGGGCAGGGTGACGTGCACCCGCTCGTCGGACAGCCCCCAGCGGAGCAGGGCCTCGGACGCGTCGGTGCAGTCGGCGGCGGCCGCCAGTCGGCGGGGGTCGGGGGTGCGGTTCAGCAGGCCGCCCTCGGCGAAGGGGCGCATCACCAGCACGCCGATGCCCAGTTCCCGGGCCAGCGGCAGGATGCGTTGCTCGACGGCGCGTTCGCGCGGGTTCAGCGGGATCTGGACGGTGTCGTAGACGCCGGTGCGCATGGCCTGTTCCAGGTCGGCCGCGGTGCCGCCGCCGAAGGCGTGGTCGCGCCAGTAGGTCAGGCCGATCCGGCCGATCCGGCCGCGCTCGCGCTCCTGCTGGAGCCAGTCGGTGTGGTTGCGCCAGCCGATCACGTGGTGCAGCTGGAGCAGGTCGACCCGGCCGTCGAACAGGCGCAGTTGGTTCTCGAACTGGCGCCTCCCCCGGGCGGGGCCGTCGGCCCAGATCTTGGTCGCGACGAAGGCCTCCTGCCGGGCGGTGCCCAGGGCGCGGGCCAGCACCTCCTCGGAGCGTCCGTAGACGGGCGCGGTGTCGAAGACCCGCACCCCGTGGGCGAGGGCGAGGGCGACGATCTCGCGGGCCAGGTGCTCGCGCCCGGCGGGGAGGTCGAAGCGGCGCCAGGTGCCGAGTCCTACGCAGGGCAGGTGGGGGCCGGTTCGGCCGAGCCGGCGTGCGGCCGGGGTCTGTGAAGCTTTGGCGGGGATCTCGGGGACTAGCATGACGTAAGGGTGACTCAATCAGTCCTTTTCATGCAACTGGTTGGTTTAAATAACAGAGCGTCACGAGGTCTGCGACCAGCGGAAATCCGCGCCATGGCCGCCCCGGGCCGGTGAAACGTGACCTACATGACAGCGGGGGCGGGCGGGAATCGCTCCCGTCCGCCCCCTGCAAGGATTCTGACGTTCAGTCAGACTGTCGAATCGTCAGATTCGGTGAAGATTCAGCCCGCGATCCCCAGCAGCTCCGCGAGGTTCTCACCCATCACCCGGGCCCGGGCGCCGGCGTCCGGGATCACCCGCTCCACCAGGATCCGGTTGGTGTACATGTCGGCGAACGGGGTGTTGGAGCCGAACAGGCAGCGCTCCGGCACCTCCGCGGCGGCCAGCCGCGGTGCCAGCGAGACGAAGGAGGAGCCCAGGTCCAGGTAGAGGTTGGGGATCTCCTTCACCAGCTCGATGGTCTCCAGCCAGTTCAGGCCGCCCAGCACGCCGATGACCACGGGTACGGACGGGAAGCGGCGGGCCAGCTCGGCCGTGGTGCGGATGTCCCCGGCGGTCTGCGGGGCGAACCCGTGCACCAGCAGCGGCAGCGCCCGACCGCCGACCGCGGCCTCCTGCACGGCCCGGAACACCGGCTCCAGCTTGGCCGCCTCGTCGGACCCGAAGGTCAGCTCGCCGACGCCGGCGTAGCCGGGCTCGAGGACCTCCTGCTGGAGCGCCTTGACGGTGTCCTCGTACGACAGGCCCACGGGCACCTTGCCGAAGGCCACGAACCGGTCGCCGCCCTCGGCCAGCGCCTCCCGCAGCTCCCGGCTGGGCCGCTCGCGGCCGTCCGCCTCGCCCTGCAGGACCCGGTGCAGCACGGACATCTCGCTCTTGAACGAGGCGATGTCGGTGGAGTGCTCGATGTGCGGCAGGGTCGACAGCAGCACCGCGCGGTCGATGCCCGCCTCGTCCATCGCGGCGATCTGGGCGGAGGTCGGCAGGACGACGTGCTGGTGGCAGTCAAAGATCATCGGAAGGTGTCCTTCGGTCGTGGTGAACGGCGTGCGGCGTGCGGCGAGCGGCCTGCGGCCCGTGGGGAACGGCGCATGGCGGGTGGTGGACCGCGCGGGGCGTGCGGAGCCCCGCGCGGTCGCCCGGGGTGACCCGGGATCAGGTCATGATGACGGCCCAGTACGGGTTCAGCTTGCCCTCCAGCATGTGCAGCGCCTGGATCGCGATGAAGCCCTCGTCGGTGGTCTCCGAGGCGCCGCCGGGCACCCGGCCGAAGCCGCCGTCCGAGCTCTGCCGCGCGGCGATCCAGGCCCGGCAGGCGGCCGGGTCGGCGGGCTCCGAGCCCAGCACGTACAGCGAGGCGATCGCGTGGTAGGAGCCGACGAAGCTCTCCGGGCCCGACGGGCGGTAGCGGAAGCCGCCGGCCTCGGTCTGCAGGCCGCGCAGCCAGGCGATGGTCTCCTCGTGGCGCGGCGGCTCCAGGCCGAGCGCGATCAGGGTGTCGACCACCCGGAAGGTCGCGAAGGTGTCCGAGGGGTGGCCGGGCTGGTTGCCGTAGCCGCCGTCCTGGTTGCGGCAGGCGGCGAAGTAGGCGACCAGGTCGGCCTCCCGCTCCGGGCGCCGGCCCAGGGCCAGCAGCGCCAGGACGGCCAGGTTGCAGTGCCAGGCGTCGCCCGGGTAGCCGGGGGCGTTGCCGAAGGCGCCCTCGGCGTGCTGGCAGGCCTGCAGGAACGCGGCGCACTGGTCGGTGTCGTAGTCCGTGCCGCCGAGCACGGTCGCCGTCAGCACCGCGCAGTAGGTGGTGAACGCCTCCGAGAGCAGGCTGGGCTGCTCGCCGAAGCCGCCGTCCGGGTTCTGGGTCGCGTAGATGCCGGCCAGCAGCTGGTCGCGGTTGGCGATCGGCTCGTTCAGCGCCATCAGGTCGGACACCACGTGCAGCACCGAGAAGGTCTGTGCGGTGCGGTCCGAGCGCAGGCCCAGCGGTGCCCGGTACGGGGTCAGGCCGTAGCCCAGGCCCGAGGCGGTCGAGCGCAGCCAGGCCAGGTAGGCCGGCAGGTCGATCAGTCCCTCGGACAGCGGCTCGCGGGAGACGTAGGAGAGGTCGCGCTCCAGCGGCCAGGGCTTCAGCTCGGGGGCCGGGCCGGGCACGGTCGGCGCGGGCTGCTCGCGGTCGCCGAGGGCGGCCAGCGCCAGCAGCTGGGTGGTGGCGTGCTTCTCGTGGAACGGCACGTACGCGGTGTTGCCGACGGAGAAGGCTCCCGCGGAGCGCGGCGGCACCATGACGTGCCGGGCGAGCGGGACGGTGGCGTCCACCGGGGTGGAGAACCAGCTGCCCTGGCCCTGGAAGATCCCGCCGACCGCGGTGTCGGTGTAGCGCCAGAGCTCGGCGGCGGCCAGCGCGGACAGCTCCTTGGCCCACACGTCGTCGGACAGCTCGGCGACCCGGTCGGCGGCCAGCACGGCCAGCGCGTGGTCGGGCATCAGCTTCGCGGGGAACGGCGAGTCGGGGCGGCCGTACTGCGCCAGCAGCGGGTCGACCCGGGTCTGCGAGTCGGCGGACACCCGGTCCCACAGGCCGCGGCCGCGGGTGTGCTCGTGGGTGTCCAGGTGGCGCAGCACCTTGCGGGCGTGCTCCAGGGCGCCGAGGTCCGGCGATCCGGCGGCGGTGGCGCGCTCGTGCAGGGCGGACCAGGCCAGCACCGCCAGGGCGCTGGAGCGCAGCCGGTAGCCGTGGAAGGCGTCCGGCTCGCCGCGCGCGGTCAGTGCCGCCCAGGCGCCGTCCGCGGAGTCGAACGCGGCCAGCTGCTCGGCGGCGGCGGTCAGGAACGAGGCCCAGAACGCGTCGCCGTCGTCCACCGCGTGCGCGGCCAGCACCAGCACCGCGACCTGCTCCAGCAGGCTCGCGCCGTCCAGCACGGTCGCCCCGTCGCGGTGCAGGCGGGCCGGCCAGCCGCCGGCGAGCACGGACTCGGCCAGCGGGCGCAGCCCCGCCCGGGCCTCGGCGGCCGTCGCCGGGTCGTCCAGGGCGGTGCCCGCGTGGTGCAGCGCCCACCAGGCGAGCGCCTGGGTGGCGGGGGTGCGCACGTCGCCGACGGGGTGCACGGTGCCGGTGACGTCCAGCAGCTCGTGGAAGCCGGCCGCCTGTGCGTCGTCGAACTCGCGCAGGGCCGTCAGCAGGGTGCGGGTGAGCTCGGGCTCCTCGGCCTTCGCGAGCACCAGCACGGCCAGGGCCGCGTCCCGCAGGGTGCGGTCCGGGGTGACCGGGTCGGCGGCGTCCCGGCCGAGGACGGCCGGGACGCGGCCCCGGGCGTCCACGAAGTTCTCGGTGAAGAAGTCGTGCAGGGAGGGCGGTCGGGACATCGGGACTCCTCGGTCGGTCTCAGACGGTTTCGGGAAGCGGGACGAAGCGCGGGTCGAAGCGCTCGTGGACGTACAGGCGGGCGCCGTCGTCGCAGCTGATCAGGTACTCCTTGTAGGCGCACGGCTCGTCGTCCGGGCTCCAGCGGTCGGTGCCGCTCCCGAGCAGCCGGCGGTGCTGCAGGGTCAGGGTGTCGCGCAGCCGGTGGCCGAGCGGGACGGCGTCGTTGGCGGCGCCGGACCAGCCGCGCGGGGGTGCGGTGAAGACCACCAGGTTGCGGCTGACGACCTCGTCGTCGTCGGTGACCAGCACCGAGTGGCGCTCGACCACGGTGTGCTCGGGGCCGAGCCCGAGCGAGGCGAGGGCCTGCGGCGGTGCCTGGCCGGCGCCGACCCGGTGCTGGAGCGAGACCCGCACCGACAGCCGGCGGCCCAGCAGCGACTCCAGCAGCACCGTGGTGGAGCCGTCGCTGGCCAGCAGCATCCGGGTCGCGACGGGCAGTGCGAGGGTGGCGGGTGCCGCCATCAGCGGGCGCGGCCGGCGGCCGCCAGCAGGTGCCGGGCGGCGAGCGCGGTGCCCGGGCCCTCGGGGGCGACGGCGAGCTGGCCCGGGGTCGGGGCGTCGTGGTCGGGCCGGACGGCCAGCAGCGGGGCGACCGTCGCGGCGAGCTGCTCCGCGGTGGGGTCGATGCAGGTCGGGAAGCCGAGCAGGTCGAGCCTGCGGGCCGCCTCGACCTCGTGGTACTCGCCGAGGCTGCCGAGCACGAAGACGGTCGGGATGCGCATCGCCGCCACCTCCGTGACGGTGATCCAGCCGGGCGCGGAGAGCAGCACGTTGGCCTCCCGCAGCAGCGGCATCCACTCCGGCAGGTAGGGCAGCTGGATCACCGACTCGGGCGCCGGGACGGGCTCCCGGCCCAGCAGCACGAACTGCAGGTCGGGGTGCTGCCCGCGGAGCAGCTCGTAGGCCTCCAGGTAGCGGTCGACGACCTTCTGCTTGTTCTCCAGGAACATCGTGGTGCCGCCCACCGAGCCGACCATCAGCGGCCCCTCGGGGATGCCGAGCTCGGCGCGGGCCTTGCCCTCGGCGTCGGACGGCGGGATCCGGCGCACCATCGGGCCGGTGAACACCGCGTTGCCGCCCGGGCGCAGGGCCCGGGCCACCGCGGTGCCCTCGTCGAGCTCGGGGACCAGCGGCTTGTCGGTCAGCACCAGTTCGGCGCCGGAGACGATCCACTCGAAGCAGGCGTGCAGGGCCTGGCGGCCGCGCCGCAGGTCCTCCGGCTCGATGTCGAAGCCGCCGTCGACCAGGGTCTGGTCGTCGAGCTGGTACAGGGTGAAGTCGTACCGCTCGGTGACCAGGGCGTGCCGGGTGCCGAGGATGGCGGCGGCCATGCTGGCGGACATGTTGTAGTCGCTGACCAGCAGGTCGGGCCGGTGCTCCTGGATCAGGGCCAGGTACTGCAGGATCCGCTCGCCGTTGACGAACGCCGGGGCGAGGTAGCCGCCGATGTAGCCGTCCCAGTCCATCCGGCGGCCCAGGTTGCTCTTGGTGGCGTAGTCCACCGGCCGGCCGGCCGCGAGGTCCACCACCGTCACGCCGGCCTCGGTGAACAGCGGCGTGAAGGTGGACTGCAACGAGCCGAGCAGCACGGTCAGTTCGGCGTCGGGCTGCTGGGCCAGGATCTCCCGGGCCAGCGACAGGACGCGCATGTTGTGTCCCGAGCCGGTGGCGGCGGGTGCGAACAGGATCTTCATCGCGGGCTCCTGGTGTCGGAAGGGGTGAGTACTCCGTGGGTGGTGCGGCCTTCCGGCACGTCGCCCACCACGATCGCGCCGTCGGCCACCCGGGCCCGGTCGCCGATCGTGCAGGGCCCGATGACGGTGACGCCCGAGCCGATCAGCACGTCCGCGCCGATCGAGACCGGGCCGGCCCGCCAGGGCAGTGAACGCCGGCCCAGGTCGTGGCCGCTGGAGAGGACCTGGACGTCGGGGCCCAGGACGGTGCGGTCGCCGACCGACAGTCCGCCGCCGGCCTCCAGGACGGCGCGGGCGCCGATCCGCACGCCGGTGCCGAGCCGGATGCCGCCCAGGGGCGACGGCCCGTCGGGGCGTCCGAGCGCGATCGGCCCGGGGCCGATCCGGACGTCCACGCCGCCGCCGAACTCGGCGTCCAGCAGCCCGCCGGTGCCCACCCGCCAGCTCGGCGGCAGGGTGACCGCGCGGGGTGCGCGGCGGCGGACCAGGGCGACGATCGCCGACGGGTCCGGCAGGCCGTCCTCGACCGGTGTCCGGTGGCGCAGGATCCGCGCCGGCCGGCCCACCACGATGGTGTCGTCGGGGACGTCGCGGGTGACGTGGGCGCCGGCCGCCACCACCGCGCCCCGGCCGAGCCGGACGCCGGGGGCGACCACGGCCCGGGCGGCGATCCAGGCGCCGGCCCCGACGGTGACCCGGGCGCCGCCCGGCTCCCCGACCCGGGCCAGGGAGGCGACCATCGCGCCCGGCCCGAAGTCGGCGGCCGCGATCGCGCTGCGGAAGCCGATGAAGACGCCGGCGGCCAGCGTGCTGTCCTCCAGGGAGACGCCGTGGCGGACCCAGCAGCCCGGGCCCACGGTCGAACCGTGGGTACGGGTGCGGGGCTCCACCAGCGCGCCGTCGTGCGGTGCGGTGTCGGTCGGCGGGGTCATGCGCCGGCCAGCTCCAGGACGTACTGGCCGTAGCTGGAGGAGGACGAGAGCCGCTTGCCGATCAGGGTCAGCTGCTCCCGGTCGATGAAGCCCATCCGGTAGGCCACCTCCTCCACGCAGGAGATCCGGATGCCCTGGCGCTTCTCCAGGATCTGCACGAAGGTCGAGGCCTCCAGCAGGCTGTCGTGGGTGCCGGTGTCGAACCACGCCGAGCCGCGCCCGAGGTTGACCAGCCGGGCCCGGTTCTCCCGCACGTAGGTCAGGTTGAGGTCGGTGATCTCCAGCTCGCCGCGGGCCGACGGGGTGAGCCGGGCGGCCCGGTCCAGGGCCTCGTTGTGGTACATGTACAGACCGGTGACGGCCAGGTTGGACTTCGGCCGGTCCGGCTTCTCCTCCAGGCTGACGATCGCGCCGTTCTCGTCGATCTCGGCCACGCCGTACCGCTCCGGGTCGCTGACCGGGTAGCCGAACAGGGTGCAGCCGTCCAGCCGTTCGACCTCGCGGCGGAGCATGGTCGGCAGCTCGTGGGCGTAGAAGATGTTGTCGCCGAGCACCAGGCAGAGGTCCTCGTCGCCGACGAACTCCCGGCCGATCAGCAGGGCCTGGGCCAGGCCGCCGGGGTTCTCCTGGACGGCGTAGCTGAGCTCGATGCCCAGGTCCCCGCCGTCGCCCAGCAGTTCGCGGTAGACGTCGAGGTGGTGCGGGGTGGAGATGATCAGGACCTCGCGGATCCCGGCGTGCATCAGCACCGAGAGCGGGTAGTAGATCATCGGCTTGTCGTAGACCGGCAGAAGTTGCTTGGAGTGCACGCTGGTCAGCGGGCGCAGTCTGGTGCCGGACCCGCCGGCGAGGATGATGCCGCGCATGAGCTGTTCCTTCCTGGTGCGGAGGTGTGCGTCTTCCGGAACTGAGTCGGATCAGGCGGCGTTCGCCAGCAGCGGCTGCCACCAGGCGGAGTTCTCCCGGTACCAGGCCACGGTCTGCGCGATGCCGTCCTCGAAGCTGACCTGCGGGCGGTAGCCGAGCCGGCGCAGCTTGCTGTCGTCGATGGAGTAGCGGCGGTCGTGCCCCTTGCGGTCGGCGACCGCGCGCACCGAGCTCCAGTCCCTGCCGAGGGCGTGGAGCAGTACCCCGGTGAGCTCCTTGTTGGTCAACTCCCGCCCGCCGCCGATGTTGTAGACCTCGCCGGGGGCGCCCTCGCGCAGCACCAGGTCGATGCCGCGGCAGTGGTCGTCCACGTGCAGCCAGTCGCGCACGTTCAGCCCGTCGCCGTAGAGCGGGACGGTGCCGCCGCGCATCAGCGTCGTGGCGAACAGCGGGATGACCTTCTCGGGGAACTGGTACGGGCCGTAGTTGTTGCTGCAGCGGGTGATGCTGACGTTCAGGCCGTGGGTGCGGGCGAACGCGCGCACCAGCAGGTCGGCGCTCGCCTTGGCGGCGGCGTACGGGGAGTTGGGCTCCAGCGGCCACTCCTCCGTCCAGGAGCCCTCGTCGATCGAGCCGTACACCTCGTCGGTGGACACGTGGACGAAGCGCGCCAGGCCCTCCTGGAGGGCGGCCCGCAGCAGGTTGTGCGTGCCGACGACGTTGGTGCGCACGAATTCGCCGGAGTTGCCGATCGAGCGGTCCACGTGGGACTCGGCGGCGAAATTCACCACCGCGTCCACTTCGGAGAGCAGTTTGGGGACCAGCTCCTCGTCGGCGATGTCGCCGTGGACGAACCGCAGTCGGCCGTCGCCGGAGACGGGGGCGAGATTCTCCAGATTCCCGGCGTAGGTGAGCTTGTCGAGAACGGTGACGCCGGTCACATCGGTGCCCAGTCCGCCGGTCAGCAGACGGCGGACGTAGTTGCTACCGATGAATCCGGCGCCGCCGGTCACCAGAATGTGCATGGGAAAGCTCCTCTGGTAGCTGTCGAGAAGGCGACGGACTTGGCGCCGTCCGGTCCTGAGGTGCGGTGATGACCCACCGTCGGAGACCCGCACGGGCCCCTCGAGGACAGTTCCCATCGAAACAGTCGAACGTTCTTTCGCCCTACCGGCGACCTACCTTCCGGGTACCGGAATGGCGGCCCGAAACACGGCGGAAGCAAAAGAGCTCCCGCGGACCGCGGTGCCGGCCCGGGCGGGGCGGCGTGCGGTCCGCGGGAGCTCCGTCGCGGATCCGGTGGTGGATTTGTCGAAGGTGGTTGTCTATTTCGGGTCGAGCTGGGCCTGGAAGACGGCGTACTCGAAGTAGGCCCTGCACTCCTTGATCAGACCGGCGGAATCCAGCTGGAAGACGTTGATCCCGGACCAGTTGACGGGCCGGTTGGACAGCGTGACCGCCGCACCCCGCCAGGTGACGGCGACGAAGTCGGCGGTGGCGTGCGCCTCCAGCGGGGTGATGCCCAGGAAGGGGCGGAAGTTCGGCAGGACCGAGGCGATCCGGGCCCGGATGGCCGCGCGGCCGGTGATCGGGGGCCGGCCGACCGGGTCGTGGAAGACCGCGCCCTCGGCGAAGGCGTCCGCCCAGGCGCGGGCGTCGGCGCGCTGCGAGGCGGCGAAGAACTGCAGCACCGAGGCCGGCATCGCGGGGAACCCGGCGTAGCCGTGCGGCGGTTGGTAGTGCTTCGCGTCGGGGGCCGCCTCGTCGCGGGCGGGCGCCGCGGAGGCCGGGGCGGCCAGGCCGCCCGTCAGCGCGCCGGCGCCCAGCAGCGCGCCGAAGCCGAGGGCCGTGCGACGGCCGACCAGGGCCTGCTCTGCCGTACTCATGGGGTACTCACCTGTCTCTCGGTCGGTGGGCCCGCGGCCGCCTCTCGGTCGGTGGGCCCCGAACCACGGGGACGCCGCTCCCCGGCCGGGTCGGTCGCGCGCCGCCGGGATCGAGGCCGGGGCACCTCGCAGGGGTATCCGGGCAGGCGGGGGCTCGACCCGCGGACTGCCGGGGAGCGGCTCGGGGGCCTCCGGCCCGCGGGGAACGCGTGAGCCGTGGCTGAGCCCCCAACCTAGGGCGGGCCCCGCGCCCGGACAAGCTTTTCGATGAAGGTGGAAGTACCGGCGCCGGCCGGGTGCGGAGCGGGCCGGGAGGGCGTCCGGTGCCGGTCCGCCGGCCGGGTGCGGAGCCGGTCGGGCCGCCCGGTCAGGCCGCCCGGGGGTGCGTGCGGCACCCCCGGGCGGGCCGGGTCACTTCTGGCCGGCGATGGCCACGGCCGCGGCGATGACGGAGGCCTTCACCCGCTCCAGGGCGCCCTCGTCGTCGCCGACGATCATGCGCCTGACCTGCGGGACGGCCATCGGCCAGCCCACCAGCCCGGTGAAGATCAGCAGGAGCGTCGGCGCGTCGATCGCGCTGATCTGCTCGGACTCGGCGGACCGCACGCTGTTCAGGTCGGCGGCCTTCTGCTGGTAGTGCGCCCGGCGGGACTCCTCGTCCGGGACGGTCTGGTCGGTGAACTCCAGCGCCTCCCAGAGCAGCAGGCGGGTCACCTCGGGGTGGTTCTGGTGGTACGTGAAGAGGCGGTCGAGGTAGTCGGTGACGTCCACCTCGCCGTCGGCGGTGGGCGGCGGCACGGCGGCCGCCAGCTCGCCCAGCGACCGCTTGAGCACGGTGGCGAAGAGCGTCTCCTTGTCGCCGAAGTAGAGGTAGATCGCCTGCTTGTTGGCCTGGGCCTCCCGAGCGATCCGGTCCACGCGCGCGCCGGCGACGCCGTAGCGCGCGAACTCGTCGAGCGCGGCTTGGTAGATCCGGTTCCGGGTTTGCTCGGAGCGTGAGGTCATCGGCCAGGCATCCTCGGGTCTCGCGGACGGGGGGAGGGGTAAACAAGTGACTGGTTAGTTTAGTCGGCCGGGTCAAGCCCGACCAACCGATTGAATAAACCATCTGGTTGGTGTAGAACTCGTCGTGACGCCGCCGACCGACCGGCTGCCTCCTCCGCCGGTGCCACACGGCCGGTTCAACACCCTCGCCGTGCCCGGGGATCCGTCCTTCCCCGGCGCGATCAGCGCACCAGCCCGCTCACCCCATCCGCGTGACCAAGGATCTGTCATGACAGACACTCCGGTTCTCCCCCGTGCCGTGGCCGACCCTCCCGGCCCCACCACCGTCCGCCCCATGCTGTTCCTGGTGATGGCGGTGTGCAGCGGAGCCACCGTCGCCAACGTCTACCTGGCCCAGCCGCTGCTGAAACTGTTCAGCGACAGCCTGGGGATCTCCCACTCCTCCGCCGGCATCGTGGTCACCTGCGCCCAGTTCGGCTACGCGGCAGGCATCCTCTTCCTGGTCCCGATGGGCGACGTCCGGCGGCGCAGGCCGCTGCTCGCCACCATGCTGGGCGTCACCACCGCCGTGCTGCTGGTGGCCGCGGCCGCCCCCGGCCTCGGGGTGCTGGCCGCCGCCACCGCGGCGATCGGCGCCGCCACCGTGATCCCGCAGGTCCTGGTGCCGCTCGCCTCCGAACTCGCACCGCCGGAGAAGCGCGCCGCCGTGGTGGCCAACGTCCAGATCGGCCTGATGACCGGCATCGTGGGCTCCCGGGTGATCGGTGGCGCGGTCGGGCAACTGGCCGGCTGGCGGGCCGTCTACCTGCTGGCCGCCGTCCTGACCGCGGCCACCGGTGCCCTCACCGTCTCGCTGCTGCCCAAGGAGGGCGCCCGCCCGGCCATGAGCTACGGCAGCCTGCTCGCCTCGCTGCCCCGGCTGGTGCGCGACGAGCCGGCCGTACGGCACGCCTGCGTGCTGCACGGCGCGCTGTTCGGCGCCTACAGCGCCACCTGGACCACCCTCGTGCTCGTCCTGACGAACAGTCACTACGGTTACAGCAGTGCGGTGGCGGGCCTGTTCGGCGTGCTGGGCCTGGCCGGTGCGGTGTCCGCCCCGTGGGCCGGGCGCTACATCGACCGCAAGGGCGCGCAGCCGATCATCATCGCCTCGCTGGTGCTCACCCTGGTCTCGGCCGGCGCCTACGCCCTCGGCGGCTCGCTGCTCGTCGCCCTCGTGGTGGCCATCGTCCTGGCCAACGTCGGGGTGCAGTGGAGCCAGATCGCCAACCAGGCCCGGATCTTCGCCTACGTCCCCAACGCCCGCAGCCGGGCCAACACCGTCTACATGGTCGCGGTCTTCCTCAGCGGGGCGGTCTCCGCGGCGGTCGCCAGCGCCTGCTTCGGCTCCTACGGGTGGGGCGGGGTCTGCGCGGTCCAGGCCGTGCTCGCGGCGGTCGGTCTGCTGACCGTCCCGCTGATGCGCCGCCACGACCGCCGCCACCCGGTGGCCGGCTGAGCCGGTTCCCGCCCACTCGCCCGTGAGGAGAGCAATGATTCCCCACTCCGTCCGTCCCCTCCCGAGCGCCACGGGCGCCGCCGCCGGCACCGCCGCCGGCACCCGGGCGGCAGCCGCGACCGAGACGCTCCCGCACGACGAACTGGCCGGTCTGTTCAAGGCGCTCGGTGACCCGATCCGGCTGCGCATCGTCTCCATCCTGCTCGGCCGGGAGGCCAACGAGGCCTTCGTCGGCGAACTCCTGGACTCCTTCGAGCAGTCCGGACCGACGATCAGCCACCACCTGAAGATGCTCCTCTACGCGGGCCTGCTGACCCGGCGGCGCGAGGGCACCCGGCTCTACTACCGCCTCCAGGCCGACGAGTTGTGCCGGGTCGACCTGCTGCGGCAGCGCCGCACCGTGGACGCCGGCCCGGCCTGACCGGGCCGCCCGCCCCCCTGAGCCGGCCGCCGGACCGCGGCGGCCGCCCTCACCCCCCAGACCTGCCCGACGGGCCCGGAGCCCGTTCGGCAGCCATCACGAGATATCCCGAACACCCCGACAGAAAGGCGAGTCGATGACTCTCCCCGCCATGCCCAAGGCCGTCCTGCAGTTCTTCGAGGCCTCCCAGTCGGCCGACGCCGACCGCTGGGCCGACGCCTTCGCCGAGGACGCGCTCTTCCACGACCCGGTGGGCACCGAGCCGATCAAGGGTCGCGAGGCGATCCGGACCTTCATCAAGTCCGTCATCCCCAACTTCGACCCCTTCCTCGGCCTGACCCCGCTGGAGGCCCACAACGTCGGCGAGTTCACCGCCGTCTCCTGGCACGGCGCGGCCGTCGCGAAGGACGGCAAGCCGGTCAACTGGTCGGGCATCAACGTCTACCAGCTGAACGGCGAGGGCCTGATCCAGGAGGCCAAGGCCTACTTCAACCACGCGATCTTCGCGGCCCAGCTCGCCGCCAACTGAGAACCCGCGGGTTCTCCCGGCCGAGCCCCCCGGAACCGGGCCCGTACGGTACGACCGGTCGCACCGTACGGGCCCTGCCGCGTACCCGGGCCGGGACTCCGGCCGCCGGCCCGCGGTGACCTGTTCGCAGCAGGCCCGGTGGCGGGAACGGCGGGGAGCGGCGGAGGCTGGTGCCGAGCAGGATCGGGCCGCTGAGGGTTCGGCCGTGAGGCAGGGACAGGGGCATGCCGCGTTTCAACGACAGGCCGGGACGGGCGTCGGGTCGGACGGGCCGCAGGGCCGGACTCGCCGCGGTGGCGCTGGGCTGCACGGTGCTGGTCGCCGCCGGCTGCGGCTCCTCGGGCTCCTCCTCGCCCACGCCGTCGCGCTCCTTCTCCCCGGACGTGAACTCCTTCTCCGGCCAGCTGCCCTCCTCCGTGGCCTCGGCCAAGTCCTCGTTGCTGGAGTCGGCCTCGGCGGCCGCGTCCGCGGCCTCGGCCGCCGCCTCCAAGGCGATGGAGTCGCTGTCGGCGGCGGCGTCCGCGTTCGAGTCGTCCGTCTCGGCCCAGGTGGCCGCGGACCGGGCCAAGGCGCAGGACGTCCTGTCGAAGACCGGGGGTGCAGGCAACGCCGTCTCGGACGTCACGCTCACCGGCCTGCCGAAGGCCCAGGCCGCGGGATTCAACGCCGCCCTGGTGACGGTGGTCAACAGCACCGGCTCGACGACGTCGTACGCGGTCAAGGTCGAGTTCCTCGACGAGACCGGCAAGGTCGTGGACACCTCCTACCTCGGCATCCCGGACGTCGCCGCGGGGGCCAAGGCCACCCGGACGGCCTTCAGCCCGATCGACCGGGACAAGGCACTGGTCGCCAAGGTCACCCAGGCCCAGCGGTACTGACCCGACAGGCTCACCGCAGGACACGAGCGCCGCCCGCTCCGCCGTCACTCCGACGGCGGAGCGGGCGGCGCTCGTCATGGGGCCGGGGGCGGGCCGGGCGGGGCCGCGCGGTGCTCCGGGCGGGGCCGTGAGCAGGGGTTCCGGGAGGGCTGTGAGGCAGCCGTGAAGGTCGTGGGTGGGGCCGGTGATCGGCCGTTGATCGTGCGTAGACGGCAAGCCTGGAGCATCGGGGACCAGAGGGAACCGGTTCGGAGGCCACAGCCTGACCACCGGTGCCCGTGCGGCCGGACCACGGGCCGCGCGGGTACCCGGGGCTGATGCCGTCACCGGACCCGACCCCAGTAGGAGTCCGGACCACGAAGGGCAGACGAGGCATGGACGGCGGGCAGTCGGTGCAAGCGGTGAGAACGGCGGCGGGCTTCGGCGAGCTGCTGCGGCTACGGCGCGAGCGGGTCGGGCTGACCCAGCAGTGCCTGGCCGATCACGCGACCCTGAGCGTGCGGGCCATCCGGGACATGGAGAGCGGCCGGGTGCGCAGGCCCCGCAACGAGACGGTCCGGCTGCTGGCGGACGCGCTGCGGCTGGAGGGCCGCAGCCGCACGGACTTCGAGGAGGCCGCCCGCCGGCACCCGCTCGCCGACGACGCGCCGGCCGCACCGGCCGCGCCGCCGGTGGCGCGCGGGGCGATCGTCGGGCGGGAGATGGAGGCCCAGGTTTTGGCCGACGCCTTCGCGGTGCACGGCGACCGGCTGGTCTCCCTGGTCGGGCTCGGCGGCGTCGGCAAGACCCGGCTCGCCCTGGAGGTGGCCGGCCGGCTCCACCTGGCCGCCCGCTGGTCGGTGCGGTGGGTGGACTGCGGCGGGGGCCCGCACCCCTGGCGCGGGCTGCTGGACGACATCATCCGGAACCTCGGCAACCAGCCCGCCCTGCTGGTGCTGGACGGCGCCGACGGCGGGGTGGACGCCGGCCGGCTGGACGAGCTGTTCCACCACTGCCCGGGGCTGCGGGTGCTGATCACCGCCCGGGAGGCCCGCCCGCTCCCCGGCGGTCAGGTCATCCCGCTCGCGCCGCTGCCCGTCCCGGAGCCGGAGCTGGACGCCGATCCGGAGGCGCTGGCGCAGGTCGGCGCCGTCCGGCTGCTGCTCTCGCACCTGAGCAGGCTGCGGCCCGGCTACACCCTGGAGCCCTCCGAGGCGCCCGCCGTCGCGGAACTCTGCCGCCACCTGGACGGCCTGCCGGGTGCGCTGGAGCGCGCGGCCGGGTGGGCGCTGGTGCAGTCCACGTCCCAGCTGGTGGCCCGGTTGACGGCCGTCCCGTTCACGCTGGCGGCCCCGCCGGTGGTGTTCGGGGCGCGCGGTGACGTGCGGGACGAGGTGGAACCGGCGATCCGGCGGCTGACCGACCGCCAGCGCGACCTGCTGGAGGTGCTGGTGGACGAGCCGGGGGACTGGTCGGGGGAGGACGCGGTGGTCCGCAGCGGCTGGTCGCTGCAGACCTGCCTGGAGACGGTGCACGAACTGCTCTCGCGCGGCCTGATCCGCAGCGTGCCCGCCCGCGACGGCGTGCGCTTCACGGTGCTCAACCTGTGCCGGCGCCTCGTCCGGGAGGAACCGGGATTCCGGCTCGCACCGTCCGGGGAGCTCCCGCTGCTGGCCGCCGCGGTCTGACCGGCGGCAGGCCGAACGGCCGACCGTGCCCACCGGCCGCGCCCGCCTGCCCGCCCGGGGCCGGCCGGCCGTGCCGGCGGCGCTTCCGCCGGCGCCGGTTCTGCCGCTTCTTGCCGCCTGACCTGCCGCCCGACCTGCCGCTTGCCGGGCCCGATCGTTCCTAACGTTCTCCCCGGGGCCGGGGCCGCCGCGGAACACGCGCCGGAGTTCCCGGACCGCCGGCCGGGGCGTCGGCGGCACGCCATCGACGATCTCTACCGATGAGGGCTGAGTTGTGGAGCACGGAAATGCCGAACAGACCGGGCTGGACGTCGTCGTGACGACGATGGCCTCGGACTCGCACACCTGGAACCTGGTCTTCCTGCAGTTGCTGCTGGAGGAACTGGGCCACCGGGTGACGAACCTGGGCGCCTGCGTCCCGGACGGGCTGCTGCTCGCCGAGTGCCGCCGGATCGAACCGGACCTGATCGTCATCAGCAGCGTCAACGGCCACGGCCACCAGGAGGGCCTCAGGGTGATCCCGGCCCTGCGGGCCTGCCCGGAGCTGCGGACCACCCCGACCGTCATCGGCGGCAAGCTCGGCATCGCCGGAGCCGACGACCCCGACCGCGAACGGACCCTGCTGGAGGCCGGATTCGACGCGGTCTTCGAGGAGGGCGGCTCGGTGGCCGGGTTCCGCGAGTTCGTCGGCGGGCTGCGCTCCCGGGTCCTGCTGTGACGAGCTTCGGAGGGTTCGTGGCGCAGGCCGCGGAGGCCGGCGCCCTGGTCGTCCAGCCCCGGATGGGGATGGCGGAGGCGTCCCGGATGCGGGAGGGCCTGCTCGCCACCCGGGGGGCGGCCGCCGTCACCGTCGGCACCATCACCCTGGACAGCTACACCCGCACCGGCGACCTCGACGCGGCGCGGCGCGCCCTGGCGGCCGGGGCGGGCCTCAACGGCTACCCGATCGCCACCCATCCGGTCGAGGTCACCCGGGCGGTGCTGCACGGGGTGGCGGACGCGGGCTTCCCGGTGCAGGTGCGGCACGGCTCGGCCGCGCCGGAGCGGATCGTCGAGGCGCTGCTGGCCGTCGGCCTGGACGCCACCGAGGGCGGGCCCGTCTCCTACTGCCTGCCGTACGGCCGGACCCCGCTCCACAAGGCCGTGTCCAACTGGCAGCGCAGCTGCGAACTCCTGGCCTCGGTGCGGGAGTTCGGTGCGGATCCGCACCTGGAGACCTTCGGCGGCTGCATGATGGGCCAGCTCTGCCCGCCCTCCCTGCTGATCGCCATCAGCGTGCTGGAGGCACTGTTCTTCCGCCAGCACGGCCTGCGCAGCATCTCGCTCAGCTACGCCCAGCAGGCCGACGCGCGCCAGGACGAGGAGGCGCTGGCCGCCCTCGGCCGGATCTCGGGCGAGCTGCTCCCGGACGTCGACCGGCACCTCGTGGTCTACGCCTACATGGGCGTCTACCCGCGCTCGCCCGGCGGCGCGCGGCTGCTGCTGGAGGACGCGGCGCGGCTCGCCGTGCGCGGCGGCGCCGCCAGACTGATCGTCAAGACCACGGCGGAGGCACACCGCATCCCGACCGTCGCCGAGAACGTCCGGGCGCTGGAGACGGCCGCGGCGGCGGCCGCCGCCGAGCGCGACCGCCCGCGGCCCGCCGCGCTGCCGGGCACCGGCATCGAGGCCGAGGCCAGGGCGCTGATCGGCGCGGTGCTCGACCTCGACGCCGACCTCGGGCGGGCCCTGGTCCGGGCGTTCGCCGCCGGCTACCTGGACGTGCCCTACTGCCTGCACCCCGACAACGCCGGGCGGGCGCGCAGCTCGCTGGGCCCGGACGGGCGGTTGTACTGGTCCGCCGTCGGCTCGATGCCGATCGCCGGGCTCGTCGAGGGCGGCCGCCCGCCGATCCTCGGCTCGGCCGGACTGCTGACCGCGCTCTCCCACGTCCAGCGGAGCTACGACGGCCGGGCCGGGGACGCCTCCGAGCCGGCCGCCGCCCGCAGCGTTCCGGCCGCGCGCTGAGCCGACCGGCGGCGCACCCCCCGTCCACCGCTCACCACGGCCCGACCACGGCTCGCGCCCTTCCACGGCCCCCGCCCCTCCCCGGGCGCGCCGGGCCTCCCATCACCCAGCACCCGCACGCCCACCGACCCCCCGCGAGAAGAGGACCCCGACCATGCCCGACGCCACGCCCCTGCCCCCGACCGACCCGGGCCGGCACCTGACCGCGCCGACCACCCGGAGCGCGCTCCGCGTCCAGCAGCAACTGCTGTCCTCCGCCCGCGAGTTCCTGCGCGGCCGCGGTTTCACCGAGCTGCTGCCGCCGATCATCGGCCCGGTCACCGACCCCGGTGCGCGCGGCTCCAAGCAGGTGGACATCGACTTCTACGGCCACCGCTACAAGCTGATGACCAGCGCGATCCTGTACAAGCAGGCCTCGCTGCTCGCCTTCGACAAGATCTTCTGCATCGCCCCGAACGTCCGGCTGGAACCGCTGGAGACCGCCGGGACGAACCGGCACCTGGCCGAGTTCCACCAGCTCGACGTGGAGGTCGCCGGCGCGAGCCGGGACGAGGTCGTCCAGCTGGCCGAGGAGCTGGTGGTGCACATGGTGGACGGCGCGGTGCGCGAGCTGCCCAAGGAGTTCGCCGAACTCGGCCGCGACCCGCAGGCGTTCGCCGAGCTCCTGCAGGGCTCCTTCGGCCGGCTCCGGCACGCGGAGGCCGTCGAGGAACTGCGCGGGATCGGGCACCCGCAGAGCGCCGAGGCCGAACTCGACTGGGAGGGCGAGGCCCTGCTGTCGGCCCGGCGGGACCGGCCGTTCTTCGTCACCGACTACCCGAAGGGCTCACGGGGCTTCTACGACCGGGAGCACCCGGACGACCCGGGCCTGCTGCGCAACTTCGACCTGCTCGCGCCGGAGGGCTACGGCGAGCTGTGCAGCGGCAGCCAGCGCACCAACGACTACGCGGAGATCATCACCCGGATGCGGGAGACCGGTGAGAACCCGCAGAAGTACCGCTGGTACCTGGACCTGGTGCGCGAGGGCGTGCCGGCCAGCGCCGGCTTCGGCATCGGCGTCGAGCGGTTCACCCGCTACGTCGCCGGGCTGGACGCCGTCTGGCAGGCCAGCGCCTTCCCCAAGGTCGCCGGGGTGGTGTCGCCGTGACCGCGCCGAGCGAGGCCCTCGCCGAGCCGGGCGGGCGAACGCCCGCCCCTGCCGGGCAGCCCACCCCCGCCGGTCCGGGCGGCGTGGACACCGAGCGGGACCTCAGCGCACCGGGGTTCCCGGAGCAGGAGGTCCGGCGCCGGGCCCGGGCCGGGGCGGCCGCCGCCTTCCCGCCCGCCGAGGACTACGGCCGGGTGCTGTTCGGCGCCGGCCGGCCCGGGCCGGCGGACGGGGCGGCGGCGGAGCCCGACGCACTGGACGCGCTGCGGATCGTCCCGCCGCTGTTCCTGCCGAAGCGGCTCGCCAAGCTGATCGACCTCGGCCGGGAGCCGGACTACCGGGACGTCGAACTCGCCACCCCCATCGGCGGGTTCGCCTCCTCCCTGCCGGTCTACGTCTCCGCGACGGGCTCCACCCGGGCCGCCGGCGGCGACGTCGGGCTGGCGCTGAGCCGGCAGGCCGGTGCGCTCGGGATCCCGATGGTGATCGGCGAGAACGTGGTGCCGGTCAACGGCTACGGCCGGCTCGGCGAGGCGGCCGACCGCACGCTGCTCGGCCGGCTGCGCGCCTACGCCGAGGAACTCCCGGACGGGCTCGGCGGCGTGGCCGTCCAGCAGAGCACCGAGGACGCCGACGCCGAGGTGTGGAACCTCGTGCACAGCGATCCGGCCGCGCTGCCGCTGCTGGAGTCCGGCCGGCTGGCCTTCGAGCTGAAGGTCGGCCAGGGCGCGAAGCCGGGCCTGGGCGGAATGACCGTGCTCGACGCCGCGGCCGCCGCGGCGCTCGGCGACCGCTTCGGGCTGGACCCGTTGTTCGGCGACGGCCGGGTGCTGCGCTCGGCGACCCCCGGCACCTTCACCGCGGAGATCCTGCGCCAGCAGATCCGACTGATGCGCAACAACTACCCCCGGGTGCGGATCTGGGTGAAGCTCTACCCCGGCCGGGACGTGGCCGAGGCCGCCCGGGTGGCGCACGATGCCGGGGCGGACGCCGTCGTGGTGGACGGTGCGGAGGGCGGCACGGGCTGGGCGCCCGGGGTGTTCCTGCCGCACGTCGGGCTGCCGCTCGCGGAGTGCCTGCGCCGGCTGGCCCCCGCGCCGCCGCCCTCCCTGCTGGTCTCCGGGCGGATCTGGGAGGGCGCCCGGGCGGTCAAGAGCCTGGCGCTGGGGGCCCGCGCGGTGGGCCTCGGACGTGCGGCGCTGATCGCCGTCGCGGAGGACCGGGAATCCGGGCTCCACCGTTTCGCGGAATGCCTGGCGCTGGAACTCCGACTGCTGATCAGTGCGCTCGGGAAATACGCCCCGGAGGACCTGGACCGGGATGACGTGTGGTCCCCCGCGGATTTCCCGGGAACCCCGAGCCGGTAGTTCCTGCCGTACGTCCTGCCTGTTCGGGAGGCGGCACCAGGAAACTGCCGATTTCCCTCCGCTCATTCTGCCGATAGGGCCACGACATTCCCCCTATCGTCGTTCTCGTCGCCGAACATTCTCACGATCTGGGGTGGATGATGTCCTCACGCGGATTCCCTGCCGAATTCACCGCACACGAACTCGCGGACGGTGGACCGGCGGAAGCCGGATTCACGGAGACCGGATTCACGGAGACCGGGTTCGCGGAAGCCGGATTCGCGCCCTTCGCCGCCGCCGTCCGACGCTTCCCGGAGCGGCCGGCCGTCCGGACCGGCGGCCGGACGATCAGCTACCGGGAGCTGGACGGCCTGATCGCCGCCCTCGCGGCCCGGCTCGCCCCCGGGCGGACGGTCGCCGTCTCCGGCCGGGACCGGCTGGACCACGTGGTCGGGCTGCTGGCGGTCCTGCGGGCCGGCGGCACCTACCTGCCGCTGGACCGGAAGGCCCCGGAGGACCGCAACCGCTGGATCGCCGAGGACGCCGGCGCCTCGCTCGTCCTCGACGGCGAGGAGCCGACCGGGCGCGCCGGGGCCGGTGCGGCGTCCGGGCCCGGTCGCCCGGCGGCGGGCGGCGCCGGCTACGTCATCTACACCTCCGGCACCACCGGCCGCCCCAAGGGCGTGCACGTGCCGCTCGCCGCGCTGACCGGCCACCTGGCGGCAGTGGTCGACACCTTCGGGCTCACCGAGCGCGACGTCGTCCTGCAGTTCGCCCGCCCGACCGTGGACGTGGCCGTGGAGCAGGTGCTCGGCGCGCTGTCCGTCGGCGCCTGCCTGGTCCTCCCGGAGGACGGGCTGCTCGCCCCGGCCGCGCTGGCCGACCTGCTGGACTCCGAGGGCGTCACCGTCGCCAACCTGGCCGCCGGCTACTTCGGCGACGTGGTCGCGGCCCTCGGGGGCCGGGCGCCGCGCACCCTGCGGCTGATGATCTCGGGCAGCGACAAGCTGGAGCCCGCGACCGCCGCCGCCTGGTGGGATGCGACGGGGGTGCCGCTGCTGAACGCGTACGGGCCGACCGAGACGGTCGTCACCGCCACCACCCACCGGCTGGCGGGAGAGGAGCCGCAGGCCCTGGTCCCGATCGGTGACGCGGTCGGCGCGCGCCGGCTGTACGTCCTGGACGAGCGGCTGCGGCCCGTGCCGCCCGGCACGGCCGGCGAACTGTACGTCGGCGGGCCGCTGCTGGCCTCCGGCTACCTGGGGCGCCCCGGCCTCACCGCCGAGCGCTTCGTCGCCGACCCGTTCGCGGCGGCCGTCGCGCAGGAGCCCGTGGAGCCGCCCGCCGGAGCACCCGCCGACGCCGCCGCCGGCCGCGCCGGCGCCCGGATGTACCGCACCGGGGACCTGGTGCGCCGCACCGCCGAGGACGGGCCGCTGGAGTTCCTCGGGCGCAGCGACCACCAGGTGAAGATCCGCGGCTTCCGGGTCGAGCCCGGTGAGATCGAGCAGGTGCTGGCCGGGCACCCCGGTGTCACCGGCAGCGTCGTGGTGGCGCACGAGGGCCGGCTGGCCGCCTACGCGACCGGCGAGGTGCCGGGGTACGCCGAGCTCCGCGCCTGGCTGGCCGAGCGGCTGCCCGAGCACATGGTCCCGGCGACGGTCACCGCGCTGGAGGCGTTCCCGCTGACGGCCGGTGGCAAGGTCGACCGCGGGGCGCTGCCGGAGCCGCAGGCCGTGCCCGAGGGCAAGCCGGTCGGCCGGCCGCCGCGCACCCCCGCCGAGCAGCTGATCGCGGCGGTCTGGGCGGACGTGCTCGGCGTGCCCGAGGTGGGCGCCGACGACAACTTCTTCCACCTGGGCGGCGATTCGCTGACCGCCGTGCGGGTGGTCGGCCGGGTCTTCGACGTCTTCGGCATGGTGTCGCCGTACACCATCTTCGACGCGCCGACGCTGGCCGAGTTCGCCGCCGCGGTGAGCTCCGCGGCCGGCGGCGAGCGCCCGGCGCTGGAGCGCTCGGGCGCCACCGAGGCCCCGCTGTCCAAGTTCCAGCGCGGCCTCTGGTTCCTCGACCAGTGGAACCCGGACGCCCCGACCTACGTGGTGCCCTGGGTGTTCCGCTTCTCGGGGCCGGTCGATCCCGAGCTGCTGCGGCGGGCGCTGGAGGGGGTGGTGGCGCGGCACGAGAGCCTGCGGACGACCTTCGAGCTCGCCGAGGACGGTCCGCGCCAGGTCGTCCACCCGGCGGTGGAGCTGCCGTTCACGCTCACCGAGACCACCGCGGACCGGGTGGACGACCTGGTCGCCGAGGCCGCCCTGGAACCCTTCGACCTCGCGCGGGGCCCGCTGCTGCGGGCCCGGGTCTTCCGCGCGGACGGCGCGACGACCCTGCTGCTGCTCCTCCACCACATCGTCTGGGACGAGGGCTCGCTGCCCGTCCTGGAGGCCGAACTCCAGGAGCTGTACGCCGCCCTGGCCGAGGACCGGCCCGCCGAGCTCCCGGACCTCGCCGTCCAGTACGGCGACTACGCGGCCTGGCAGTACCGGGACGACATCGCGGAACGCCAGCTCGACTACTGGCGGGAGACCCTGCGCGACGCGCCGACCGCCCCGGCGCTGGTGCCGGACCACCCCCGGCCCGAGGAACAGGCCTTCCGCGGCGCCTTCCACCGGTTCACCATGCCGGGCCCGGTGGCCGAGTCCGTCCGGGCGCTCGCCCGGAGCGAGGACGCCACCCCGTTCATGGTGCTGCTCGCCGGGCTGGCCCTCACCCTGCAACGCCGCTCCGGGCAGCGCGACCTGGTGCTCGGCTCGCCGGTGAACGTCCGCGGCCGGGCCGAACTCGACGGCCTGATCGGCTACTTCGTCAACCTGCTGCCGCTGCGGCTGACCGTCGAGGAGGGCGTCTCCTTCCGTGAGCTGGTCCGGCACGTGCGGGAGGTGTCGATCGGCGGCTACCGCCACCAGGAGGTGCCCTTCGACGACATCGCCAACGCGGTGCTCGACGAGCGCCCCGAGGACCGCAACCCGCTCTGCCAGGTGCTGCTGGAGCTGCACCCGCTGGACTCCCGGCCGTTCACGGTCGGCGGGCACGCCGTGACCCGCGCCCTGCACTCCAACCCGGTCTCCCGCTTCGACCTGTCGGTCTCGGTGGACGACCGCGGCACCGGGTTCACCGGCCGCTTCGAGTACGACAGCGACCTCTTCGACGCCGCCACCATGGCCGGCCTGTGCGAGGAGTGGCTGGGCACCCTGGCCGCCGCCGTGGAGGTGCCGGTGCACGCCCTGTTCGAGGCGCAGGCCGCCCGCGCGCCCCGGGCCACCGCCCTGGTCTCCGGCGAACGGACAGTCACCTACGGCGAGTTGAACGCCTCGGCGAACCGGCTGGCCCGTCACCTGGCGGGCCGGGGCATCGGCCGCGGCGACACCGTCGCGGTGCTGGCCGAGCGCGGACCGGACCTCGTCACGGGGCTGCTCGCCGCGCTCAAGACCGGCGCCGCCTACACCCTGCTCGACCCGGACTTCCCGGCCGAGCGGCTGGCCGGCGCGGTCGCCGACACGAGCGCCGCCACGGTGATCACCCACCGGAACGGACCGGTGCCGTTCGCCGTGCCGAACCGGGTCGACCTGGACGCCTCGGCCGCCGAACTGGCCCGGTACGCCCCGCACGACCTCGGCCTGCCGGTGGACGGCGCCGACCTCGCCTGCGTGATGTTCACCTCCGGCTCCACCGGACGCCCCAAGGCGACGGCCGTCCCGCACCGCGCCCTCACCACCACCTACCTCGGCCAGGACTACGCCCGCTTCGGGCCGGACGAGGTCTGGCTGCAGTGCTCGCCGGTCTCCTGGGACGCCTTCGCGCTGGAGCTCTACGGCGCGCTCTGCTTCGGCGCCGTCTGCGTCCTGCAGCCCGGGCAGCGGCCGGAGCCGCAGACCATCGCCGAACTGACCCGCCGCCACGGCGTCACCCAGCTCCAGCTCTCCGCGAGCCTGTTCAACTTCCTGCTGGAGGAGTTCCCGGAGACCTACGACGGCCTCGGGCTCGCCATCACGGCCGGTGAGCGGGCCTCCGTCACCCACGTGGCCAAGGCCCTGGAGAACCACCCGGGCCTGGCGGTCGCCAACGGCTACGGCCCGGTCGAGAGCCTCGGCCTGACCACCTGCCACCAGGTCGGCCCGGAGGACGTCACCGGCGCCTCCGTCCCGATCGGCAGAGCGCTGAACGGCAAGGGCGTCCTCGTCCTGGACGAACTGCTGCGCCCGGTCGAGCCCGGGGTGACCGGCGAACTGTACGCCTCCGGCGGCGGACTCGCGTACGGCTACCTCGGCCGGCCCGGCCTGACCGCGGAGCGCTTCGTCGCCTCCCCGTTCGGCGCCCCCGGCGAACGCCTCTACCGCACCGGCGACCTCGGCCACGTCGGCGCCGACGGCCTGCTGGAGGTCACCGGCCGGATCGACGACCAGGTCAAGATCCGCGGCTTCCGGGTCGAGCCGGGCGAGATCGAGGACGCGCTCACCCGCCACCCGGCCGTCCGGGAGGCCGCCGTCACCGTCCACGAGCCCGCCCCGGGCGACCGCCGCCTCGCCGCCTACGTCACCGTCGGCGCCGACGCGCCCGGCCCGGACGCCCTGCTCGACCACCTGGCCGGTCTGCTGCCCGAGCACATGGTGCCCGCCACCCTCGACGTCCTGGACGCGCTGCCGCTCAACCACAACGGGAAGGTGGACCGACGGTCGCTGCCCGCCCCCGCCGGGCGCCGGGCCGCCGCCACCGAGCCGCTGACCGGGGCCGAACGGCTGGTCGCCGACGCGATGCGCGAGGTGCTCGACCTCGCCGAGGTGGGCCGGGAGGACAACTTCTTCCGGATCGGCGGCAACTCGCTGGCCGCCGTCCGGGTCGCGATGCGGCTGTCCCGGGAGACCGGCACCCGCGTCCCCCCGCAACTGGTGTTCCGGGCCCGGACCGTGAGCGCCATCGCCGAACGCCTGGCCGCCCGATGACGGGCCGGACCGCACACGAAGGGAACGAGGCCGTGAGCCCGTCCGACCACCCGGAGCGCACCGCGCCCGTCTCGGGGCTGCAGCGCGGCCTCTGGTTCCTCGACCGCCTCGACCCGCAGGCCGTCACCTACTGCACCCCCTGGACGGTGGACGTCACCGGCCCGCTCGACCTGCCGCTGCTCCAGGGCGCGCTGGACGCCGTGGTGGCCCGGCAGGAGGCGCTGCGCACCACCTTCGCGCTGCACCCCGACGGGCCGCGCCAGCAGGTGCACCCCGCCCTCGCCGTCCCGCTCGCGGTGACCGACCTGCGGGCCGCCGGCCCGCGGCAGGCCGAGCACCTGGAGGAGCTGCTCGCGGCCCGCTGCGCCGAGCCCTTCGACCTGGCCACCGGCCCGCTGCTGCGCGCCGAGGCCTTCCGGCTCGCCGACGAGCGCACCACGCTGCTGTTCACCGTGCACCACATCGTCTGGGACGGCTGGTCGGCGGAGGTCTTCGGGCGCGAGCTGGCCGAGCTGTACGGCGCCGCCGTGGCGGGCCGGGAGGCCGTGCTGCCGGAGCTGACCGTGCAGTGCGCCGACCACGCCGAGGAGCTGCTCGGCACCTCGTACGAGGAGCACCTGACCCACTGGAAGGAGCAGCTGGACGGCGCGCCCCCGCTGCTGGAACTGCCCACCGACCGGCCCCGTCCGGCGGAGCGCGGCGCGGCCGGACGGACCGAGGCGTTCGGCCTCGCCCCCGGCACGGCGGCCCGGGTGCGCGCCCTGGCCGAGGAGGAGGGCGTCACCCCGTTCACCGTCCAGCTGGCCGCCTTCGCCCTGCTGCTGAACCGCTGGACCGGCGCCGACGACCTGGTCATCGGCACCCCGGTCACCACCCGCGACCGCCCCGAACTGGAGCACCTCCTCGGCTACTTCGTCAACCTGCTGCCGCTGCGCCTGCGGCTCGCGCCGGCGATGGGCTTCCGCAGCCTGCTGGAGCACGTCCAGGACGTCGCCTTCGAGGCCTACGGCTACCTCGACGTGCCCTTCGACCAGCTGGTCGACCACCTCGGCGCCCCCCGCAGCGCACAGCACCCGCCGCTGGTCCAGGTGGTGTTCGGGGCCCACAGCGAGGACCGCACCCCGCTCGCGCTCGGCCCGGCCACCGCCGAGACCCGGGTGCGTTCCAACGGCACCAGCAAGTTCGACCTCACCTGGTCCGTCTTCGACGGCGGCGACGCCGACGGCGGTGACGGCGAGCTGCGCGGGGAGGCCGAGTACCGCAGCGAGCTGTTCGACCCGGAGACCGTCCGGCGCCTCGCCACCGAGTTCGACGCCCTGCTCACCGCGGCCCTGGACGAACCCGACGCCACCGTGCTGCGGCTGACCACCCGCGGCGCCGACGCCCCCCGGGCCACCGACACCCCCGGCCACTGCCTGCACCACCTGTTCGAACGGGCCGCCGACGCCCACCCCGACCGGCCCGCCGTCAGCGACCCCGACCGCACCCTCGACTACGCCGAGCTCGACCGCCGGGCCAACCGCCTGGCGCACGCCCTGCGCGCCCGCGGGGCCGGCCCCGGCGACCGGATCGGCATGCTGCTGGACCGCACCGCCGACGTCCTGGTCACCGTCCTCGGCGTGCTGAAGACCGGCGCCGCGTACGTGCCCGTCGACCTGGCCGCCCCGGCCGGCCGCGCCGCGCTGGTCTTCGACGACGCGGACGTCACCCTCGTCGTCACCGACCGACCGGACCGCGTGCCGGAGGGCCCCTGGCAGGCCTACGACCTGACCGCCGAGGCCGCCGACCTGGCCGCCCGGCCGGACACCCGCCCGCCCGCCGCCGGCCGCCCCGGCGACGTCGCCTACATCATCTTCACCTCCGGCTCCACCGGCCGCCCCAAGGGCGTCGCCGTCGCCCACGAGCACGTCAGCCGCCTCATGGCGGACGGCGCGGAGCACTTCGGGTTCGGCCCGGAGGAGACCTGGACGCTCTTCCACAGCTACGCCTTCGACTGGACGGTCTGGGAGATGTGGGGCGCCCTGCTGCACGGCGCCCGCCTGGTCGTCGTCCCCTACGTGACCAGCCGCTCGCCCGAGGAGTTCGCCCAGCTGCTGGAGGAGGAGCGGGTCTCCTTCCTCTGCCTCACCCCCTCGGCGCTGCGCCAGCTGGAGCCCGTGCTGCGCCGCAGCCCGCGCGACCTGTCCGCACTGAAGTGGATCATGCTCGGCGGGGAGGCCCTGGACCCGGCCGTCGTCCAGCGCTGGTTCGAACTCGACCCGCCCCCGCCGGCCCGGCTCTGCAACCTGTACGGCATCACCGAGACCACCGTCCACGTCACCACCCACGACCTGGCCGGCAGCACCGGCTTCGAGCGCAGCCTGATCGGCGCGCCCATGCCGCACCTGACCGCGCAGGTCCTCGACGACTGGCTGCGGCCGGCGCCGCCCGGCGCCGCCGGCGAGCTGTACATCGGCGGCGGCAGCCTCGCCCACGGCTACTGGGGCCGCCCCGGCCTCACCGCCGGCCGCTTCGTCGCCGACCCGTACGGCCCGCCCGGGGCCCGGCTCTACCGCACCGGAGACGTCGCCCGCCGACTGCCCGACGGCGGACTCGAGTACATCGGGCGCGCCGACTTCCAGGTCAAGCTGCGCGGCTTCCGCATCGAGCTCGGCGAGATCGAGAACGCGCTCGCCGCCCACCCGGACGTCGACGCCTGCGTCGTCACCGTGCACGAGGACCGGCTCGCCGCGTACGTCACCGGGCGCGAGCCCGCCGACGTCCGCGCCTTCCTCGGCCGCACCCTGCCGCCGTACATGGTCCCGGCGAGCTACACCGTGCTGGAGTCGCTGCCGCTCACCGTCAACGGCAAGGTGGACCGCGCCGCGCTGCCCGCCCCCGGCCAGCGCAGCACCGCCGCCGGCGGCCGCCACGTCGAGCCGCGCACCCCGGAGGAGGAGGCCTTCGCCGCCGTCTGGACGGAGGTCCTCGGCGTGGACGGCATCGGCGTCCACGACGACTTCTTCCACCTCGGCGGCGACTCCATCCGGGCCGTCCAGCTCGCCGGCGCGCTGCACGAGCGCGGCTGGGGGGTCACCCTGCGGGACGTCTTCAACGCCCCCACCGTCGCCGCCCTGCTGCCCCTGGCGCAGCCCGTCGAGGAGGACGCGGACGCCCGCGAGCCGTTCGCCCTGCTCACCCCGGAGGACCGCGCCGACCTGCCGCCCGGGCTCGCCGACGCCTACCCGATGGTGTCCATGCAGCTCTCCATGGTCTTCCACATGGAGATCGCCGGCGGCACCGACAGCTACCACAACGTCAACTCCTACCGGATCTCCGGCCACCTCGACGAACAGGCCTTCCGCCGCTCCGTCGCCGAGGCCATGGAACGCCACGCGGTGCTGCGCACCGGCCTCGACCTGTCCGGCTACGGCGAACCCCTGCAGCTCGTCCACGGCCGGCTGCCCGCCCCCGTCGACTTCGCCGACCTGCGCGGCGAACCCGACCAGGACGCGGCCGTCCGGGAGGTCTTCGACACCCACCGCCGGACCCCCTTCGACCTCACCGCCCCGCCGCTGTTCCGGATCACCGTGCAGCGCCTCGCCGAGGACGCCTTCCAGCTCACCGTCTCCGAGCACCACGCCATCCTGGACGGCTGGAGCTTCACCTCCCTGCTCACCGAGATCCTGGAACGCCACACCGCCCTCGCCGCCGACCCGCTCGGCGCCCCCACCCCGCCGCCGCGCACCGCCTTCCGCGACTTCGTGGCCGTCGAACGGCGGGCCGCCGGGGACGAGCAGTCGCTCGCCTACTGGCGCGACCGGCTCTCCGGCGCCAGCGGCCAGCTGTTCCCCGGCAGCGAGGACGTGCACGAGGCGCCGCGCACCGTCGAACGGGTCCTGCCCGAGGCGCCCGACCAGCTGCGGGAGGTCGCCGACGCGCTGGCCGTGCCGATCAAGTCGGTCGCGCTCGCCGCCCACCTGCACGCCCTCGCCGCCATGACCGGTCGGCGGCGCGTCACCACCGGCCTCGCCGTCAACGGCCGGCTGGAGCGGCTCGGCGGCACCGAGGTGTACGGGCTGTTCCTCAACACCGTCCCGCTCAGCTGCGAGCCCACCGACGACCTGCTGGCCCTGGCCCGCGAGGTGCACCGGGAGGAGCTCGACATGATGCCGCACCGACGGGTGCCCTTCGCCCGCCTGGCCCGGCTGATGACCGACACCGCGCTGGACAGCCAGTTCGGCTACCTGCGCTTCCACGCCCTGGGCCGGCTCAGCTCGGCCCGCATCGTGGACGGCCGGATCGGCTGCGAGCCGACCCTGCGCCACGAGCCCAACAGCTTCGCCTTCGGCGCCTCGCTGATCCAGGACCCGGTCTCGCAGCGCGTGCTGCTCGCCGTCGACCACCAGCGGTCCCTGGTCACCGACACCGCCGCCGAGCAGTTCATCGACGCCTACACGGCAGCCCTGCACACCATGGCCACCGCGGCCCGAGAGTCCTGAGGAACCGTCATGACCGACCTGCTGCACCGCCTGCGCACCGCCGTCGCCGCCCACCCCGCGCGCATCGCCGTCCTCGCCCCCGCGGGGGAGACCGGCACCGCCAGCCTGGACTTCGCCGCCCTCGACCGCCGCACCGCCGCCCTGGCCCGCGCCCTGCGCGGGCTCGGCGTCGGCCGCGGCGACCGGGTCGGCGTCCACCTCCGCCGCACCGCCGACCTGCCGGTCGCGCTGCTCGCCGTCTGGCGGGCCGGCGCCGCCTACGTCCCGCTCGACCCGGCCTACCCGGCCGAGCGCCTCGCCTTCATGGCCTCCGACGCCCGGCTCGCCGCCCTGATCAGCGCCGACGGCCTCCCGGCCGCCCAGGGCGTGCCGGTGCTGCACCCCGACGCCGCCGCCGAGGACGGCCCCGAGCCGACCGCCGACGACCTCCCCGGGCAGGTGAACCCGCTCGACCCGGCGTACGTCATCTACACCTCCGGCTCCACCGGCCGCCCCAAGGGCGTCGAGGTGTCCCGCGGCGCCGTCGCGGCCCTGGTGACCGCGCTGGAGGCCGCCGGCGCCTACCGCGCCGAGCCCGGCGTGGTCGGCTGGAACGCCAGCGTCTCCTTCGACGCCTCCGTCCAGCAGTGGGCCCGGATCTGCCGCGGCGACACCGTCCTGGTCATCGGCGACGAGCAGCGCGCCGACCCGGCCAGGACGGCCGCCCTGCTCGCCGAGCACGGCGTCACCGACCTCGACCTCACCCCCTCGCACTGGGAGCTGCTGCGCGAGCCGCTCGGCGGCGCCCGGGTGCCGCGGCTGTTCATGGGCGGCGAGGCCGTCCCCGAGCGCACCTGGCGCGAACTGGCCGACGGCGGCATCGACGCGCTCAACCTGTACGGGCCCACCGAGTGCACCGTCGACGCCGTCACCGCGCCGATCAGCGGCCCCGGCCCGCACCTCGGCGAGCCGCTGCCGGGCGTGCGCCTGCACCTGCTCGACGAGAAGCTCGCCCCGGTCGCCGACGGCGTCGTCGGCGAGGTCTACCTGGCCGGGCCCGGGCTCGCCCACGGCTACCTCGGCCGGCCCGGCCTGACCGCCGAACGCTTCGTCGCCTGCCCGTTCGCCGACCCGTCCGACGAACCCGGCTCCCGCATGTACCGCACCGGGGACCAGGCCCGGCGCGGCGAGGGCGGCCGGCTGGAGTACGTCGGCCGGGTGGACCGCCAGGTCAAGGTGCGCGGCTACCGGATCGAGCTCGGCGAGGTCGAGCACGCCCTGGCCGGGCTGGACGGCGTCCGGGCCGCCGCCGTCACCGTGCACGAGCCCGCCCCCGGCGACCGCAGGCTCGCCGGCTACGTCACCGGCGCCGTCACCGCCGCCGAGCTCACCGAGCGGCTGCGGGCCACCGTGCCGGCCCACCTGGTGCCCTCGGTGATCACCGTGCTGGACGCCATGCCGCTCACCCCGAACGGCAAGGTCGACCTCGTGGCGCTGCCCGCCCCCGCGGCCGCCGCCGCGGAGCCGTCCGCCGCCGACGCCGGGGCCGAGGGGGGCGGGGGGCTGGCGGAGCAGGTCGCCGAGGTCTGGAGCACCGTGCTCGGCGTGAGCGGCGTCCTGCCCACCGACGACTTCTTCTCCCTCGGCGGGCACTCCCTCGCCGCGCTGCGGGTCGTCCACCTGCTGCGCCGCCGGCTCGGCATCGAGCTCCAGCTGCGCCACCTGCTCGACTCGGCCGACCTGGCCGCCTTCACCGCCACCGTCGGGCGGGCCGTCGAGGCCGGCACCGCCGCGCCCCGCCCGGCCCTGACCGCCCGGGCCCGGTGAGCGGCGCATGACCACCGCCACGCGGGTGCGACCCCGCGTCGAGGGGGACTGGCTGTTCGTCCCCGCGCCCCAGCCCCGGCCCGCGTTCCGGCTGTTCTGCTTCCCGCACGCCGGGGGGGACGCCACCGCCTACACCCCGCTCGCCCGCGCCCTCGCCCCGGCCGCGGAGGTCTGGGCGCTGCGCCCGCCCGCCCGCGGCGGCCGCTTCGGCCACCCGATGCCGGCGAGCTTCGACCTCCTGGTCGACGAGGTCGTGGAGGCCCTCACCCCGCACCTGACCGGTCGGTTCGGCTTCTACGGGCAGAGCTTCGGCGCCCTGCTCGGCTACGAGGTCGCCCGGGCGCTGCCCGCCGAGCGGCGGCCCGAACTGGTCGTCGCGGCCTCCGCCTCGCCGCCCGCCACCTGGACCGGCCGGGACCGCCCCCAGCACACCGCCGACGACCTGCTGCGCCTCGCCGGGATGGGCGAACTCGTCCAGAGCGAGGCGGAGTTGAAGGAACACGCGCTGCACGGCATCCGCACCGACCTCGCCGTGGTCGCCACCTACCGGCCCCGCCCGCACCCCCCGATCGGCTCCGACCTGCACACCGTCATCGGCGCCGACGACCCGATGCTCGGAGCCGCCCGGCTGGAGGGCTGGGCGGAGCACACCCGCGGCGGCTCCGGCCACCACGTCGTCCCCGGCGGACACCTGCTCGCCACCGTCGACGGGCCCGGCCCGGTCGACCTGCTGACCTCCCTCATCGCGCGGCGCGGCGCCGCCCACCAGCCCACCACGGAGTACTCATGCTGACCACCACCGCGATCGACCTCACCGACCCGGACCTCTGGGCCCGCCCCGACACCCCCGAGCTGGTCGCGGAGCTGCGGAGCGAGGCGGCCGTCCACCGCACCGACACCGTCGACGACGGGCCGGTCTGGTCGGTGCTCTCGTACAAGCACTCCGCCGAGGTGCTGCGCAACGCCGCCCTCTACAGCTCCGAACAGGGCTCGCTGCTCGGCGCCGGCGAGGGCAACGTGCCGGTCGGCTCCGGCCGGATGATGGCCCTCACCGACCCGCCCCGGCACCGCGAACTGCGCGCCCCCGCCAACCCGTTCTTCGCCCCCGGCCCGGTGCGCGGCGCGGCCCGCGGCATCACCGACCTCGCCGCCTCGATCGTCGACCGGGCCGTCGAGCTGGGCGAGGTGGACCTCGTCGACGCCGTCTCCGCCCTGCCGCTGTCCGTCATGTGCGACCTCCTGGACGTCCCCGAGGGCGACCGGGAGATGGTCGAACGGGTCTGCGACGTCGCCTTCCTCGGCCGCACCCCCGAGGAGCGCCGGGCCGGCCACCAGCAGCTCATCCCGTACCTGCTGCACCAGGTGATGCTGCGCCGCACCGACCCGCGCGACGACCTGATCAGCAAGATGGCCACCTACCGGGTCGGCGGCCGGCTGCTGCCGATCGAGGACGTCGTCCTCAACCTGGACAACATCGTGGTCGGCGGCGTGCAGACCGTCCGCCACACCGCCGCCATGGGGCTGCACACGCTCGTCCAGCACCCGGACCTGTGGCGGCAGCTGCAGCGCGGCGAGGTCGGCATGGACACCGCCCTGGACGAACTGCTGCGCTGGACCTCGGTCGGGCTGCACACCCTGCGCACCGCCAGCCGGGACACCGAACTCGACGGCCGCACCATCCGCCGCGGCGACCGCGTCGCGGTCTGGGTGTGGTCCGCCAACCGGGACCCGGAGGCCTTCGACCGGCCCGAGGAGATCCTGCTCGACCGCGCCCCCAACAAGCACCTCGCGCTCGGCCTCGGCGCCCACTACTGCATCGGCGCGCCGCTGGCCAAGGCCGAACTCGGCGCCCTGTTCACCGCGATGCTCGACCGCGTGGCCACGATCGAGCCGACGGGTCCGGTCACCCACAACCGCTCGATCATCAACTTCGGCCTGGACCACTTCCCGGTCCGGCTCACCCCGCGCTGAGCCCGGCCCGCGCCCGCGCCCGACCCCGGCCCGCGCCGGCCGGTCCCGCCCGGGCGGTCGTCCCGCACCGGCCGAACTGCCCAGTTCCTGCCTCGACTCCTGCCCTTCCGTCCCCCGCCCCGGCCATACCTTCGAAGCAACCCAAGGAGGACACCATGAGCAACCCGTTCGAGGACGACAACGCCGGCTACCTGGTGCTGGCCAACCACGAGGACCAGCACTCCCTGTGGCCCGTCTGGATCGACGTCCCGGCCGGCTGGACCACCGTCCACGGCGAGGACACCCGCCAGGGCTGCCTCGACTACATCGAGGCCAACTGGACCGACATCAGGCCCGCCAGCCTGACCGCCTCCCTCGCCGGTCAGTGAGTGCCACCATGCCGACCTGGGAACTGAACCCCGGCCGCCCGGCCCTCGCCCACGCGCCGCGCACCGCGGACCTCGGCGAGGCCTGCGAGTGGCTGCGCGAGAACGAGGCGGGCCTCACCGAGGCCCTGCACCGGCACGGCACGATCTTCCTGCGCGGCCTGCCGGTCGCGAGCACCGAGGACGTCGCCGCCGTGCGCGACGTCCTCATCCCCGAGCGCACTCCGTACCGGGAGAAGGCCACCCCGCGCAGCGACTACGGCAACGGCGTCTTCTCCTCCACCGACCTGCCGCCGGCCCAGCCGATCCGGATGCACAACGAGAACAGCTACACCCTCACCTTCCCCGGCCGGCTGCTCTTCGCCTGCCTGGTCGCCCCGGAGGAGGGCGGGGCCACCCCGACCGCCGACTGCCGCCGGGTGCTCGACGAGCTGCCCGCGCACCTCGTCGAGCGGATGCGGGCCTCCGGCTGGACGCTCACCCGCAACTACTCCGACTACGTCTCGCTCGGCTGGCGCACCGCCTTCGCCACCGAGGACCGGTCCGAGGTCGAGGCCTACTGCCGGGAGAACGGCATCACCTGCGAGTGGCTGCCGGACGGCAACCTGCGCACCCGGCAGCTGCGCCCCGGCACCATCCGCCACCCGGCCACCGACGAGGAGGTCTGGTTCAACCACCTCGCGTTCTGGAACGAGTGGTCGCTCGACCCGGACATCCGCGAGGCGATGACCGACGAGTTCGGACCGGACGGCTTCCCGTTCAACACCGGCTTCGGTGACGGCGAACCGCTCGGACGCGCCGACGTCGACGCCCTCAACGAGGCCTACCACGCGGCGACCGTGCGCGAACGCTGGCAGGTCGGCGACGTGATGCTGGTCGACAACGTGCTCTGTGCCCACGGCCGCGACCCGTACCGCGGCGACCGCAGGATCGCCGTCTCGATGGGGCAGCCCGTCGACGTCCTGGACTGCCGGCCCAGTGTCCGGCCCGTCCTGGCCGACGCCTGACCCCTCCGAACACCCCGTGCCGTGACGTGAGTAGAGGAAGCACCGTGATCCCGGTTTCGTACGCCCAGCAGCGTCTCTGGCTGATCGACCAGATCGAGGGGCCGACCGCGCTGTACAACCTGCCGTTCGCCCTGCGTCTGCGCGGCGAGCTCGACACCGCCGCGCTGCGCGCCGCGACGGCGGACGTGGTCGCCCGTCACGAGTCCCTGCGCACGGTGTTCCCGGTGGTCGGGGGAGTCCCGGTGCAGCAGATCCTGCCGGCCGAGGAGGCGCAGCCGCGCTTCCGGGTCGTGGACTGCGCACCGGCCGACTACCCCGGCCACCGGGACGCGGCCGCCGCCGAGACCTTCGACCTGAGCGGCGAACCGCCCATCAGGATCACGGTGTTCACCCTCTCACCGACCGAGCACGTGCTGCTCGTCGTCCTGCACCACATCGCCGGTGACGGCTGGTCGCTCGGCCCGCTGCTGCGCGACCTCGCCACCGCCTACCGGGCCCGGCTCGCCGGCCGCGGCCCCGACTGGGAGCCGCTGCCCGTCCAGTACGCCGACTACGCGCTCTGGCAGCGCGACCTGCTCGGCGACGAACACGACCCGGAAAGCCTGCTCGCCCGCCAACTCGACCACTGGCGAACCGTCCTGGCCGCGCTCCCGGAGGAACTGGAGCTGCCGACGGACCGCCCCCGACCGCCCGCCCCCAGCGGCGCCGCCGACGCCGTGGACCTCGCCTGGGGCGCGGACCTGCACACCGCCCTGCTCGACCTCGCCCGCACCCACCGCACCACCCTGTTCACCGTCCTCCAGGCCGGCCTGGCCGCCCTGTTCACCCGGCTCGGCGCCGGCACCGACATCCCGCTCGGCACCGGTGTCGCCGGCCGCTCCGACGAGGCGCTGGACGACCTGGTCGGCTTCTTCGTCAACTCGCTGGTGCTGCGGGCCGACACGTCCGGTGACCCGGGCTTCGCCGAGCTGCTCGGCCGGGTCAGGGAGGCCCAGCTGGAGGCCTTCGCCCACCAGGACATCCCCTTCGACCGCCTGGTCGAGGAGCTCAACCCGCCCCGCGCCCTCGGCCGCCACCCGCTGTTCCAGACCCTGCTCGTCCTGCAGAACCACGGGCAGGACGCCGGACTCGACCTGCCGGGGCTGGAGTCCGCCCCCGAACCGATCGGCCTGCGGGTCGCCAAGTTCGACCTCAACATCGGCATCGCCGAGCAGCACGGCCCCGACGGCACCCCCGCCGGGCTCACCGGCTCCATCGAGTTCGCCGCCGACCTCTACGACCGCACCACCGTCGCCGCCCTGGCCGACCGGCTCGGCCGCCTCCTCGCCGTCGCCGCGGCCGACCCGCACGCCCCCATCGGCACGCTGGACGTCCTCGGCCCCGAGGAGCGGACCCGCATCCTCACCGAGTGGAACGCCACCGCCGCCCCGCGCCGCACCGGCACCCTGGCCGAGTCCTTCGAGCAGCAGGCCGACCTCACCCCGCACGCCACCGCCCTCGCCCACGACGGCGGCACCCTCGACTACGCCGGGCTCGACGCCCGCGCCAACCGGCTCGCCCACCACCTGATCTCCCTCGGCGTCGGCACCGAGACCCCCGTCGCGATGCTGATGGAACGCTCCGTCGACGTCGTCGTCGCCACCCTGGCGGTCCTCAAGGCCGGCGGCTGCTACGTGCCCATGCACCCCGGCCTGCCGCCCGAGCGGATGGCCGACGTGCTCGCCGACACCGGCGCCCCCGTGCTGCTCACCGACCGCGCCGACCCCGGCTTCCCGCACCGGGCCGCGGTCGTCCGCCCCGGCGACGAGAGCGGCGCCCCGGCCCACCGCCCCGGCGTGCCCGTCCACCCGGACCAGCTCGCCTACGCGATGTACACCTCCGGCTCCACCGGCCGGCCCAAGGGCGTCGCCGTGCGCCACCGCGACGTCCTCGACCTGGCCGCCGACCGCCGCTGGCAGGACGGCCGCCACCAGCGGGTCCTGCTGCACTCCCCGCACGCCTTCGACGCCGCCACCTACGAGATCTGGACGCCGCTGCTGGCCGGCGGCACCGTCGTGGTCGCCCCGCCCGGCGCCCTCGACGCCGCCGCCCTGCACGCCGTCACCAGCCGCCACGGCGTCACCGCCGCCTTCCTCACCAAGGCCCTGTTCGACCTGGTCGCCGAACAGGCCCCGGAGACCTTCGCCGCCCTGCGCGTCGTCTGCACCGGCGGCGAGGCCGCCTCCGGCGTCCTGATGCGCCGCGTCCTCGACGCCTGCCCCGACCTGCTGCTCGCCCACGTCTACGGACCCACCGAGACCACCACCTTCGCCACCCACCACCCGCTCACCCACGCCGACCTCGACGGCCCCCGGGTGCCGATCGGCGGCCCGCTGGACAACATGCGCAGCCACGTCCTCGACGCCCGGCTGCAGCCCGTCCCGCCCGGCGTCCCGGGCGAGCTGTACATCGCCGGGGCCGGCCTGGCCCGCGGCTACCTCAACCGGCCCGGCCTGACCGCCGAACGCTTCGTCGCCTGCCCGTTCGCCGACCCGTCCGACGAACCCGGCTCCCGCATGTACCGCACCGGGGACCTCGTGCGGCTGCGCGCCGACGGCGCCGTGGAGTTCCTCGGCCGGATCGACGGCCAGGTCAAGCTGCGCGGCTTCCGGATCGAACTCGGCGAGATCGAGGCGGCGCTCTCCCGCCACCCCGCCGTCCGCCAGGTCATCGTGATCGCCCGCGAGGACCGCCCCGGGGACACCCGCCTCGTCGCCTACTGCACCGCCGACGCCTCGCTCACCCCCGAGGAGCTGCGGACCTTCGCCGGCACCTCGCTGCCCGGCTACATGGTCCCCGCCGCCGTCGTCGTCCTCGACACCCTGCCGCTGAACGACAACGGCAAGGTCGACCGCCGGGCCCTGCCCGCCCCCGACCTCGCCGCCGACGGCACCGGCCGCGCCCCGCGCGACGAGCGCGAACGGGCCCTGTGCGAGCTCTTCGGCGAGCTGCTCGGCATCGACGACATCACCATCGACGACGACTTCTTCGCGCTCGGCGGCCACTCGCTGCTCGCCACCCGCCTCACCGGGCGGGCCCGCACCGAGCTGGGCGTCGAGCTCTCCATCGGGGACCTCTTCCAGGCCCCCACCGTCGCCGGACTCGTCGACCGGCTCGCCGACCGCGCCGCCGAGGCCCCCGCCCCGGCCCGCCCCGCCCTGCGGCCCGTCGCCCGGCCCGAGCGGGTGCCGCTCTCCTTCGCCCAGCGCCGGCTCTGGTTCCTCGCCCAGGCCGACGGCCCCTCGGCCACCTACAACGTCACCCTCGCCCTGCGGCTGCACGGCCCGCTCGACCCGGCCGCCCTGGAGGCCGCCCTCGGCGACGTCGTCCGGCGGCACGAGGCCCTGCGCACCGTCTTCGGCGAGCAGGACGGCACGCCGTACCAGCGGGTCCTCGACGCCCCCGCCACCGGCCTGCTCACCGTCACCGACCGCCCGACCGACGAGCTCGCCGGCCACACCTTCGACCTCGCCGCGGACCTCCCCGTCCACGCCTACCTGCGCAGCGAGGGAGCCGGGGAGCACGTCCTGGTCCTGGTCGTCCACCACATCGCCGGGGACGGCGCCTCACTCGGCCCGCTCTACCGCGACCTCACCCGGGCCTACCGTTCCCGCGTGGACGGCGACGCCCCGCAGTGGGCGCCGCTGCCCGTCCAGTACGCCGACTACGCGCTCTGGCAGCACGAACTGCTCGGCTCGGAGGAGGACCCGGACAGCCCGGTCTCCCGGCAGCTCGCGCACTGGCGCGAGGCGCTGGCCGGCGTCCCCGAGGAGCTGCCGCTGCCGCTGGACCGCCCGCGGCCGCCGGTCGCCACCCACCGCGGCGCCGTCGTCCCGCTGGAGTTCGACGCCGCCCTGCACGCCCGGCTCACCGCACTCGCCGCCGAGCACGGCGTCACCCTCTTCATGGTCCTGCGGGCCGCGTACGCCACCCTGCTGCACCGCTTCGGCGCGGGCACCGACGTGCCCGTCGGCACCCCGCTGGCCGGGCGCCTCGACGAGGCCGTGCACGAGCTGGTGGGCTTCTTCGCCAACACCCTGGTGCTGCGCACCGACCTGTCCGGCCGGCCGAGCTTCGCGGACCTGCTGGCCCGGGTGCGGGAGACCGACCTCGCCGCCCACGCCCACCAGGACGTGCCGTTCGAGCGGCTGGTGGAGGAGCTGAACCCGACCCGGTCGACCGCCCGCCACCCGCTGTTCCAGGTGATGCTGGCCTTCGCCGGCGCCGCCGAGGACGGCCCGGACCTGCCCGGCGTGACGGTGACGGAGGAGCCGGTCGACTTCGGCACGGCCACCTTCGACCTCACCCTGCGCCTGGTCGAGCGGCAGGGCGCCGGCGGCGCCGGCGAGGGGCTGGCCGGCGTCCTCGAGTACGCCACCGACCTGTTCGACCGCGAGACCGCCGAACGGCTCGCCGCCGCCCTGGACACCATCCTGCGCCAGGTCGCCGCCGACCCCGGCCGCTCCGTCGCCGAGCTGGACGTCCTGACGGAGCAGGAGCGGGCCGCGGACGCCCACACGCCGCTGCCCGGGCAGGTGCCGCTGGTGCCGGCCGCCTTCGAGGCGCAGGCCGCCGCCACCCCGGACGCCGTGGCGCTGGTCTGCGGCGAGCTCTCCCTGACCTTCGCGCAGCTCAACGCCCGGGCCAACGGCCTCGCCCACCGGCTGATCGCCGCGGGCATCGGCCCCGAGCGCGTGGTGGCGCTGGCCCTGCCCCGCTCGGCGGAGACGGTGGTCGCCGTCCTCGCCGTGCTCAAGGCCGGCGGCGCCTACCTGCCGCTGGACGCCGAGTACCCGGCCGACCGCACCGCCGACACCCTGGCGCAGGCGGGCCCGGCGCTGGTCCTCACCGACGGGCGCTGGCCGCTGCCCGAGGTCCTCCACGGGCACCCGGTGCTGGACCTCGGCGACGACGCCGCCACCCCGGAGACCGACCCGGCCCCGCGGGCCGCGGCGTCCGACGCCGCCTACGTCATCTTCACCTCCGGCTCCACCGGCCGCCCCAAGGGCGTCGTGGTCCAGCACGGCAGCATCGCCGCGCTGCTCGCCGCCCACCGCACCGGCGTGATGGCGGGCACCGCCCGGCAGCGGGTCGCGCTCACCGCCTCGCTCTGCTTCGACGCCTCCTGGGACGGCCTGCTGTGGCTGGTCGCCGGCCACGAGCTGCACCTGATCGGCGGCGACGTGCGGCGCGACCCCCGGGCCCTGGTCGGCCACGTGCGCGAGCACGGGATCGGCGTGCTGGAGGTGACCCCCTCCTACGCGGAGCAGCTGATCGAGGAGGGCCTGCTGGAGGAGCCCGCACCCGCCCTGGTGCTGCTCGGCGGCGAGGCCGTCGGCCAGGCGCTCTGGACCAGGCTGCGCGAGGCCCCGGGCACCGCCGCCCACAACCTGTACGGCCCCACCGAGTGCACCGTCGACGCCCTGACCCACCCGCTGGCGGCGACCGGGCGGCCCGTCCTCGGCCGCACCGTCGCCGGTACCCGCGCCCACGTCCTGGACGGGCACCTCAACCCCGTCCCGGTCGGCGTGCCGGGGGAGCTGTACCTGGCCGGCGCCGGCCTGGCCCGCGGCTACCTGCACCGCCCGGGCCTGACCGCGGAGCGCTTCGTCGCCTCGCCCTTCGAGCCGGGCGCCAGGATGTACCGCACCGGTGACCTCGTCCGCCGCACCCGCGACGGCGAGCTGGAGTACCTGGGCCGCACCGACGACCAGGTGAAGATCCGCGGCTTCCGGATCGAGCTCGGCGAGATCGAGCGCGCCCTGACGGCCCACCCGCAGGTGCTCCAGGCCGCCGTCCTGCCCGACGCGGACGGGCTGCGGCTGATCGCCTACGTGGTCGCCGACGGCCTGCTGGACACCGCCGGGCTGCGTGCCGCCGCCGCCCGGACGCTGCCCGGCTACATGCTCCCGGCCGCGGTCGTCGCCCTGGACGCGCTGCCGCTCAACGCCAACGGCAAGCTGGACCGCTCCGCCCTGCCGGCCCCGGACTTCGGTGCGCTGTCGGCCGGCCGGGCGGCGCGCACGGCGCAGGAGGAGATCCTCTGCGGGCTGTTCGCGGAGGTGCTCGGGCTGGACTCCGTCGGCATCGACGACGACTTCTTCGACCTGGGCGGGCACTCGCTGCTGGCGACCAAGCTGCTCAGCCGGGTGCGGGTGGCGCTGGGCGCCGAGCCGGGCATCCGGGACGTCTTCGAGGCGCCGACGGTGGCCGGGCTGGCCGCCCGCCTGGGCGAGGGCTCCGGGCGCCCGGCGCTGACCGCGGGCGGTGCGCGGCCGGAGCGGCTGCCGCTGTCCTTCGCCCAGCAGCGGCTCTGGCTGATCGACCGGATGGAGGGCCCCAGCCCCCTCTACAACGCCCCGCTGGCGCTGCGCCTGACCGGGCCGCTGGACACCGCCGCGCTGGAGCTGGCGCTCGGGGACGTGGTGGCCCGGCACGAGAGCCTGCGCACCCTGATCGCCGAGGAGGACGGCACCCCCCACCAGCGGATCCTGCCCGTCGGTGAGGCCGCCGTCGGGCTCGACACCCGGGAGTGCCCGGCCGACGAGGTGCCCGACACGGTGGCCGGGCTGTGCCGGCACGCCTTCGACCTGCGCACCGAACTCCCGCTCCGCGCCACCCTGTTGCGGGTCTCCGCGGAGGAGCACGTGCTGGTCCTGGCGCTGCACCACATCGCCAGCGACGGCTGGTCCCTCGGCCCGCTGGTCCGCGACCTCACCTCGGCCTACACGGCCCGCACCGACGGCGCCGCCCCCGGCTGGGCGCCGCTGCCCGTCCAGTACGCCGACTACGCGCTCTGGCAGCGCGGGCTGCTCGGCGAGGAGAACGACCCGGAGAGCCTGGCCGCCCGCCAACTCGCCTACTGGCGAGCGACCCTGGCGGACCTCCCGGAGGAGGCCACGCTGCCGGCGGACCGCCCCCGCCCGCCCGTCGCCTCCCACCGCGGGGGCCGGGTGGCGCTCGGCCTCGACGCCGAACTCCACCGTGCGCTGGGCGAGTTGTCCCGCGAGCACCGGGTGACGATGTTCATGACCCTGCAGGCCGCGCTCGCCGCCCTGCTCACCCGTCTCGGCGCGGGCACCGACGTGCCGATCGGCTCCGTGGTGGCCGGGCGCTCCGACGAGGCCCTGGACGACCTGGTCGGCTTCTTCGTCAACACCCTGGTGCTGCGCACCGACACCTCCGGCGACCCGAGCTTCACCGAGCTGCTCGGCCGCGCCCGGGAGACCGCCCTGGGCGCCTACGCCCACCAGGACACCCCGTTCGAGCGCCTGGTCGAGGAGCTCAACCCGGCCCGCTCACTCGCCCGTCACCCGCTCTTCCAGATCATGCTGGTGCTGCAGAGCAACGAGCAGGCCGAGCCGGCCACGGCGGGCCTGCGCGTCGAACCCCTCGGAGCGGGCAACGGATCGGCCAAGTTCGACCTCAGCCTGATCGCCGAGGAGTCCTTCGGCCCCGACGGCGAGCTCACCGGGATCGACTGCGCCCTCGACTACGCCACCGACCTGTTCGACCGCGCGACGGTCGAGGCGATCGCCGTCCGGTTCGGCCGGCTGCTGGCCGCGGTGGCCGCGCAGCCCGGGCTGCCGATCGGGCGGGTCGAGCTGCTCTCCGCCGAGGAGCGGGCCGCCCTGCCCACGGCCGGCCCCGCCCTGCCGGCCGAGGCTCCGCTGCTGCCGGCCGCCTTCGCGGCCCAGGCGGCCGCGACCCCGGAGGCCGTCGCCCTGGTCTGCGGCGACACCCGGCTGACCTTCGCCCAGCTGAACGCCCGCGCCAACCGGCTCGCCCACCACCTGCTGGCCGCCGGCGCGGGCCGGGAGTCCGTGGTCGCCCTCGCCCTGCCGCGCTCGGCGGAGACGGTGGTCGCCATGCTGGCCGTGCTCAAGGCGGGCGCCGCCTACCTGCCGCTGGACGCCGAGTACCCGGCCGAGCGCACCGCCCACATGCTGGCGGACGCCCGCCCGGCGCTCGCCCTCACCGACGACCGCTGGCCGCTGCCCGAGGTCCTGGCCGGGCTGCGGACCCTGGACGTCACCGAACCCCCCGCGGACGGCGCCGCCGACCCGCGCTGCAGCGCCGACCCGCAGCACGCCCTCGACCCGGCCCGCTCCGCCGACCCGCAGCGCGCCGTCGACCCGGGCGACGCCGCCTACGTCATCTACACCTCCGGCTCCACCGGCCGCCCCAAGGGCGTCGTCGTCCCGCACGGCGCCGTCGCCGCCCTGCTGGCCGCCCACCGGGCCGCCCTGATCCAGCGCACCGAACAGGCCCACGGCCGGCAGCGGATCGCGCTCACCGCCTCGCTCTGCTTCGACGCCTCCCTGGAGCCCGTGCTCTGGATGTACGCCGGGCACGAGCTGCACCTGATCGGCGAGCTGCGCCGCGACCCGGCGGCGCTGGTCCGCCACACCGCCGAGGCCGGCATCGACGCCCTGCACCTCACCCCGTCCTACACCGAGCAGCTGATCGAGGAGGGCCTGCTGGACGCGCCCGCCCCGCGCCTGCTGCTGCTCGGCGGCGAGGCGATCGGCCAGGCCCTGTGGCAGCGGCTGCGGGAGCACCCCGACACCGCGGGCCACAACTTCTACGGCCCGACCGAGGCCACCGTGTACGCGCTCACTCAGCCGCTGGACGCGGTGGAGCGCCCCGGGCTCGGCGGCCCGATCGCCGGTGTGCGGGCGTACGTCCTGGACGAGCACCTCAACCCGGTGCCGGTGGGCGTGCCGGGGGAGCTGTACCTGGCCGGCACCGGTCTGGCCCGGGGCTACCTGGGCCGGCCGGGCCTGACGGCGGAACGGTTCGTCGCCTGCCCGTTCGAGCCGGGTGCCGGGCCCCTCCTGCCCGGTGGCGGGCAAGGAGGGAGGATGTACCGCACCGGCGACCTCGCCCGCCGCACCCGTGACGGCGGCGTGGAGTACCTCGGCCGCACCGACCACCAGGTGAAGATCCGCGGCTTCCGGGTCGAACTCGGCGAGATCGAGCAGGTGGTGGCACGCCACCCCGCCGTCCGGCAGTGCGTGGTCACCGTCCGGGAGAGCGAGACCGGCGACCGGCTGGTCGGCTACTGCACGGTGGACCGGGACACGCCCGAACTCGCCGCCGAGCTCCGCCGGTTCGCCGCCGAATCGCTGCCCGGCTACATGGTGCCCGCCGCCGTCGTCCTGCTCGACTCGCTGCCCCTGACCGGCAGCGGCAAGGTCGACCACCGGGCCCTGCCGGCCCCGGACTTCGGTGCGCTGTCGGCCGGCCGGGCGGCGCGCACGGCGCAGGAGGAGATCCTCTGCGGGCTGTTCGCGGAGGTGCTCGGGCTGGACTCCGTCGGCATCGACGACGACTTCTTCGACCTGGGCGGGCACTCGCTGCTGGCGACCAAGCTGCTCAGCCGGGTGCGCTCCACGTCGGGCGCGGAACTGGGCATCCGGGACGTCTTCGAGGCGCCGACGGTGGCCGGGCTGGCCGCCCGCCTGGGCGGCGAGGGCTCCGGGCGCCCGGCACTCACCGGGGGCGGTGCGCGGCCGGAGCGGCTGCCGCTGTCCTTCGCCCAGCAGCGGCTCTGGCTGATCGACCGGATGGAGGGCCCCAGCGCCCTCTACAACCTGCCGCTCGTCCTGCGCGTGGCGGGGGAGCTGGACACCGCCGCGCTGGAGCTGGCGCTCGGGGACGTGGTGGCCCGGCACGAGAGCCTGCGCACCCTGATCGCCGAGGAGGACGGCACCCCCCACCAGCGGATCCTGCCCGCCGAGCAGGCCCGGGTCCGCGTCGAGCTGCTGCCGCCCGGCACCGCGCCGGCGAGCTGCACCGCCCGGCCCTTCGACCTGGCCGCCGACCTGCCCGTCCGCGCCCACGTCATCCCGTCCGCGCCCGGCGAGCACCTGCTCGCCCTGGTCCTGCACCACATCGCCGGGGACGGCTGGTCGATGGGCCCGCTGCTGCGGGACCTCGCCACGGCCTACGCGGCCCGCACCGACGGCGCCGCCCCGCAGTGGGCGCCGCTGCCCGTCCAGTACGCCGACTACGCGCTCTGGCAGCGCGGGCTGCTCGGTGCCGAGGACGACCCGGAGAGCCTGCTCTCCCGCCAACTCGGCTACTGGCGCGAGGCGCTGGCCGGTCTGCCGGAGGAGCTGTCGCTGCCCGTGGACCGGCCGCGCCGGGCGACCGCCGGCCACCACGGCGACCGGGTCGTGGTGCCCTACGGCGCCGAACTCCACCGTGCGCTGGGCGAGTTGTCCCGCGAGCACCGGGTGACGATGTTCATGACCCTGCAGGCCGCGCTCGCCGCCCTGCTCACCCGTCTCGGCGCGGGCACCGACGTGCCGATCGGCTCCGTGGTGGCCGGGCGCTCCGACGAGGCCCTGGACGACCTGGTCGGTTTCTTCGTCAACACCCTGGTGCTGCGCACCGACACCTCCGGCGACCCGAGCTTCACCGAGCTGCTGGCCCGGGTCCGGGAGACCCAACTCGACGCCCACGCCCACCAGGACGTGCCCTTCGAGCGGCTCGTCGAGGAGCTCAACCCGGCCCGCTCGCTGGCCCGCCACCCGCTCTTCCAGGTGGCGCTGCTGCTGGAGGGCCAGGGGGACTCCGCGCCGTTCGCCCCGGCCGGGCTCGACGCCTCCGTCGAGTCCTCCGACGGGACGGTCGCCAAGTTCGACCTGAGCGTGGGCCTCGGCGAGTCCTTCGACGCGGACGGCGCGCCCGCCGGGCTGGAGTGCGCGATCGACTACGCCACCGACCTGTTCGACCGCGCGACGGTCGAGGCGATCGCCGTCCGGTTCGGCCGGCTGCTGGCCGCGGTGGCCGCGCAGCCCGGGCTGCCGATCGGCCGGGTCGAGCTGCTCTCCGCCGAGGAGCGGGCCGCCCTGCCCACGGCCGGCCCCGTCCTGCCGGCCGAGGTCCCGCTGCTGCCGGCCGCCTTCGCGGCCCAGGCGGCCGCGACCCCGGAGGCCGTCGCCCTGGTCTGCGGCGACACCCGGCTGACCTTCGCCCAGCTGAACGCCCGCGCCAACCGGCTCGCCCACCACCTGATCGGGGCGGGCGTCGGCCCCGAGTCGGTGGTCGCCCTGGCCCTGCCGCGCTCGGCCGGGAGCGTGGTCGCGATCCTCGCCGTGCTCAAGGCGGGCGCCGCCTACCTGCCCCTGGACCCGGACCACCCGGCCGAGCGCACCGCCGCCACCCTCGCCGACGCGGGCGCAGCCCTCGTCCTCACCGACGAGGGCTGGCCGAAGCCCGAGGCCCTGACCGCACGGCCCATCCTGGACCTCGGCGCGGCCGACGGACCGGACACCGACCCGGCACCGCGCGCCACGGCCGACAACGCCGCCTACCTCATCTACACCTCCGGATCCACCGGCCGCCCCAAGGGCGTCGTCGTCCCGCACGGGGGCATCGCCGCCCTGCTGGCCGCCCACCGCGGCGGGCTGATCGCCACCGCCGAGGCCGCCCACGGCCGGCTGCGCGTCGCGCTCACCGCCTCGCTCGGCTTCGACGGATCCCTGCAGAGCCTGCTCTGGCTGTTCGCCGGGCACGAGCTGCACCTGATCGGCGACGAGCTCCGCCGCGACCCGGCCGCCCTGGTCCGGCACGTCCGCGCGGCCGGCATCGGGGCCATGGACGTCACCCCGTCCTACGCCGAGCAGCTCCTCGCCGAGGGCCTGCTCGACGCCGCCGCACCGCCGGTGCTGGTGCTCGGCGGCGAGGCCGTCGGACAGCAGCTGTGGACGAGCCTGCGCGCGGCACCGGGCACCGCCGCCCACAACCTGTACGGCCCGACCGAGGCCACCGTCTACGCCCTCGCCCAGCCGCTGGACGCGGTGGAGCGCCCCGGGCTCGGCGGCCCGATCGCCGGTGTGCGGGCGTACGTCCTGGACGAGCACCTCAACCCCGTCCCCCCGGGCGTGCCGGGGGAGCTGTACCTGGCCGGTCCGGGTCTGGCCCGCGGCTACCTGGGCCGGCCGGGCCTGACGGCCGAACGGTTCGTCGCCTGCCCCTTCGAGCCGGAAACCGGGCCCCTGCTGCCCGGTGGCGGGCAAACCGGGACCCTCCTGCCCGGTGGCGGGCAAGGAGGGAGGATGTACCGCACCGGCGACCTCGCCCGCCGCACCCGCGACGGCGGCGTGGAGTACCTCGGCCGCACCGACCACCAGGTGAAGATCCGCGGCTTCCGCATCGAACTCGGCGAGATCGAGCACGTGCTGACCCTCCACCCGGGCGTGGGCGCCGCCGCCGTCCTGCCCGACCCGGACGGCCTGCGGCTGGTCGCCTACGTCGTCACCGACGGCCCGGTCGACACCGCCGAACTGCGCGCCTTCGCCGCCGGACACCTGCCCGGCTACATGGTGCCCGCCGCCGTCGTCCCGCTGGCCGCGCTGCCGCTCACCGGCAGCGGCAAGCTCGACCGGGCGGCACTGCCCGCACCGGACTTCGGACTGCTCACCGGCGGCCGCGCCCCCCGGACACCGCAGGAGGAGCTCCTCTGCGAGCTGTTCGCCGAGACCCTCGGCCTGGAGACCGTCGGCATCGACGACGACTTCTTCGACCTCGGCGGCCACTCGCTGCTCGCCATGAAGCTGCTCGCCCGCGTCCGCACCGCCCTCGGCACGGACCCCGGCATGCGGGCGCTGTTCGAGGCGCCCACCGTGGCCGGGCTCGCCCGGCGGCTCGACCACGGCCCGGCCGCCGACGCCCTGGACGTCCTGCTGCCGCTGCGCACCGGCGGCGACCGCCCCCCGCTGTTCTGCGTCCACCCGGCGGCCGGCATCAGCTGGGTCTACTCCGGCCTGCTCCGCCACCTCGGCCCCGACCAGCCGGTCTACGGCCTCCAGGCCCGCGGCCTGCGCGGCGGCGCACCGGCGAGCGTCGCCGAGATCGCCGAGGACTACGTGCGGCAGATCCGCGCGGTCCGCCCCGACGGCCCGTACCACCTGCTGGGCTGGTCCTTCGGCGCGGTCGTCGCGCAGGAGATGGCCGTCCGCCTGCAGGCGGAGGGCGCCGAGGTCGGCCTGCTCGCCCTGCTGGACGGCGCGCCGGCGGCCCGCACCGACGACGCCCCGCCCGTCGAGGCCGTCGACACGCTGGCCGAACTGCTCCACTCGCTCGGCTACGACCCGGCGGACGGCCGGGGGCTCGCCGACCTGCGGGCCGTGCTCGGCGAGGCGGTCGCCGTCCTGCCGGAGGTCTTCGACCGGCACCGCAAGCTGATGGCCGAGCACGTGCCCAGCCGCTACCGGGGCCCCGTCGTCTTCTTCGGGGCCACCACCGGCAAGCCCGCCGACTGGCCGTACGAGCAGGCCTGGCACCCGTACCTGGACGGGGCGGTCGAGCCCCACCGCCTGGACTGCGCGCACGGCGAGCTGGCCGGGCCGGAACCCCTCGCACGGATCGCCGCCGTGCTCGCCGAGAAGCTTGGAGCGTGATCCGCGATGACCACCACCGTCCCGATCGAGTCACCGGCGCCGCCGCGCCCGCCGCGCAGCCGGTGGGGGCTCTGGGCCCACGGGGACTTCCGCCGGCTCTGGATCGGTGAGACCACCAGCAACCTCGGCACCGCCGTCGGGAGCGTGGCGCTGTCCCTGGTGGCCGTGGTCACCCTGGGCGCAGGCCCGCTCGCGGTGGGCGTGATCAACGCCGCCGCCTGGCTGCCCTGGCTCTTCCTCGGCCTTCCGGCCGGCGCCTGGGTGGACCGCTGGCCGCGGCTGCGGGTGATGCTGGTCTGCGACCTCCTGCTGCTCCTGTTCTTCGGCAGCGTCCCGGTGGCCGCCTGGCTGGGGGCGCTCTCGCTCGCCCAGCTGGTGGTGGTGGCCCTGCTGACCGGAGCGGTGAAGGTGTTCTTCTCCACCGCGTACGGCGCGGTGCTGCCCACCCTGGTGGCGAAGGCCGACCTGCTGGAGGCCAACGTCAAGCTGCGCTCCGGGGCCTCGGCGGCGGAGATCGCCGGGCCGGGCGCGGCCGGTCTGCTCTCGCAGGCCTTCGGTGCCGCCAGCGGGATGCTCGTCGACTCGCTGACCTACCTGGTGTCGGCGATCTGCCTGCGGCGGATCAGGACGCAGGAGCACCCCCCGCCGGCGTCCGAGCGGCGCGGCATCCCGCGCGAGATCGGCGAGGGCGTGCGGTTCCTGCTGCGCGACCCGTACCTGCGGACCTTCGCCTGCTTCGCGGCGGTCGGCAACCTGGGGCTGAACGGCATCCAGGCGGTGCAGACGGTCTTCCTGGTCCGCAGCGTCGGGATCGAACCGGGCGCGGTGGGCGCGGTGTTCGCCCTGGTGAGCGTCGGCGGCCTGGCCGGGGCGATGCTGGCCGGGCGGATCGCCCGCCGGCTGGGCACCGCGCGCGGCCTGCTGGCCTGCGAGCTGGTGGCCGCGCCGTTCATCCTGCTGCTGCCGCTGGCGGGCGAGCGGCTGCCGCTGGCGGTGAGCGCGCTCGCCTGGGCCGTCGCGGTCTGCGGCGTGGTCGCCGGCAACGTCCTGGCCGGCAGCTTCTCCCAGGCCTACTGCCCGCCCGAGCTGATCGGCCGGATCCGGGCCAGCTCCGCGACCCTCAACTACAGCGCCATCCCGGTGGGCGCCCTGCTCGGCGGCTACCTGGGCGAGGTGCTCGGCGCCCGCACCACCATCTGGGTGATGGCCGGGGTGCTGCTCTCGGCCGGTCTGCTGCTGCTGGCCAGCCCGCTGCGCGGCCTGCGGGACTTCCCGACCCGGCCGTCCAAGCCCGCGGCCTGACCATCCGTCATCCGCTCCTGCCGCACCCGCGTTCCCCGTCCCCTCTCCCGCCGTCTCCCCCACCTCTCCCCGCCCCGCATCCGGAGGATCCCGATGACCCGCACCGCCCGTCCGCGCCGCTACCTGATGTGCCGGCCGACCCACTTCGACGTCACCTACGCCATCAACCCGTGGATGGACCCGGCCAAACCGGTGGACACCGACCTCGCCGTCGCCCAGTGGGAGCGGCTCTACGCCCTCTACGCCGAACTCGGCCACCGGGTCGACCTGATCGACCCGCTGCCCGGCCTGCCCGACATGGTCTACGCGGCCAACGGGGCCACCGTCGTGGACGGCAGGGTGCTCGGCGCGCGCTTCCGCAACACCGAACGGGCCGCGGAGGGCCCCGCCTACCTGGAGTGGTTCCGCGACCGCGGCTTCGCGACGCACGACCCCGAGCACGTCAACGAGGGCGAGGGCGACCTCCTGCTGACCGCGGGCTACGTGCTGGCCGGCCGGGGCTTCCGCAGCGTGGCGGAGGGCCACGCCGAGGCGCAGGAGTTCTTCGGCCGGCCGGTGGTCGGCCTGGAGCTGGTCGACCCGCGCTTCTACCACCTCGACACCGCGCTGTCGGTGCTCGACGGGGACGAGATCATGTACTACCCGGAGGCGTTCTCGCCCGGCAGCCGGGCCGTCCTGCGCCGGCTCTTCCCGGACGCCCTGCTGGTGAGCGAGGCCGACGCCGAGGTCTTCGGGCTGAACGCGGTGAGCGACGGCCTGCACGTGGTGCTGCCGGAGGCGGCGGTGGGCCTGGCGGCGCGGCTGCGGGAGCGCGGCTTCCGGCCGATCGGGATGGACCTGAGCGAGCTGCTCAAGGGCGGTGGCAGCGTCAAGTGCTGCACCCTGGAGATCCGCGCGGCGGCCTGATCCGGCGGTCGGTGACCATCGGTGCTCCGCCGTAGATCGGCCGTTGAACGGCCCCCGCAAGACTGGTGCCACACCACGAAGGAGCCCTTCCCCACCAGGGAAGCGACCAAGGGAGCACCAGAGATGACGAAGCGTCCGGCCACCGCCTCCGCCCGCCGCCGCCTGTTCGCCGCCGGCCTCGGGGTGGCCATCGCCCTCGGCGCAGGCGTCACCGCCACGGCCGCGGTGGCGGGGGCGGCCGGCACCGGGTCGGCGACGGTGGTGGTCGGTGACGCGACCCCGACTCCCACCCCCGCCGCCCCGACCCCGACCTCCACCACCGTGCACGGCAGCACCGGCGACTGGAACAGCACCGGCTCCTGAGCGGGCGGCTCCGACTGCAGGATCGATTCTTCCCGGGACATCCGGCCCGGCGGTGACCCCCTGGGGATCACCCCGCCCGGCAGCGGCCCCTACCCGTCACCCCGCCCGGCGGTGACCCGGCCCGGCGCCACCCGGCGTGTGACCCGCCCCCGCGCCACCCGGCGTGTGACCCGCCCCCGCGTCGCCTCGACCGCCGCAGCAGGTCAACGCCCCGGCCGGCAGCCCGTCAGCGGCACGACCGCCGCCTCCCGGTCCTTCCCCCGTCGCTCCTCCCGGACCGACGCGACGGCGTCCCCCTCCCGGACCGACGGGCCCCCGTCCCCGCCCGCGACCGACGGGCCCTCCCCGGATCCCCGGGCCAGCAGCCCCGCCACCTCCCGGGCGTCCGGCAGCCCCAGCCGGACGAAGATCGCGTGCGCCGCCCGCCACCGGCCCCGCGCCTCGGCCCCGCGCCCGAGGTCCGCCAGCGTCCGGCCCAGCACCACCAGCGCCTGCGCCTGGTCCCGCTCCGCCCCCAGCTCCTCGCACAGCTCCAGCGCCCGCCCGGCGTGCTCGAACGCCTCCTCCGTCCGGCCCAGCGACCGCAGACTGTCCGCCAGCCGGTAGCGGGCGTGCGCGGCCCGGGCCTGCAGACCGGCCGCGGTGGCCACCGCCAGGCACTCGCCGAACCAGGTCACCGCCTCCTCGTGCCGCTCCAGCCCGTGCAGCGCCAGCCCCAGCACGTACAGGGTGTACGCCCGGCCCGGATCGTCGTGCCGGGTACGCAGTTCGGCCAGCGCCTCGTGGCAGATCTCCACCGCCTCGGCGGCCCGGCCGCTGCGCACCCGCGCCAGCGCCGCGTTCACCGTCGTCACCAGCGCCCCCGAGCGGTGGCCGAGCTCGCGGGCCAGCAGCAACGCCTCGTCGTAGTGCTCGACGGCCTCGTCGTAGCGGCTGAGGAACTGGCAGACCAGACCGAGGTCGTTCAGCGCCTGGCGCAGGATCACCGTGTCTCCCGCCGAGCGCGAGGCGGCCACGGCGAGGCGGCCCGCCGCCTCGGCCTCCTCCAGCCGGGTGGTGGCCAGGGCGACGTTGCCGCGCAGGAAGTGCGCCCGGCCCGCTGCCCGGGGGTCGGCGCGGTGGTCCGCCGCGGCCGCCAGGGCGTCCGCCGTGGCGGCCAGCCGGGCACCGGGCGGGGCCAGCACGAAGGGCGTGAGCGCGATCAGCAGGTCGATCGCGGCCCGCAGCGGATCCGGGAGGGCGCCCTGCGCGCCGGTGCCGTCCGGTGCCGCCGGCGCCTCGGCCATCGTCCAGGCGGCGACCTGGGCGGCGACCGCGATCGCCCCCGAGCCCTCCGCCTCGGCCCAGGCCCGGGCGCCGTCCGGGCTGCCGAGCGCCACGCCCGGCCCGCGCGCCGGACCGAGCGCGCCGGCGGCCGGGTCCCCGGGGACGGCGTACTGGAAGGCCGAGCAGGCGGTGGCCAGCAGGTGGTCGAGCAGCCGGTCACGGGCCTCCAGCGTCGTGCCGGGGCCGTCGGGTCGTCGCCGGGCGAAGGCGCGCAGGAGGTCGTGGTAGCGGTAACGGCCGGGGAACGGCGACTCCATCATCGCCACGTCCACCAGGGCCTCCAGCAGGTCCTCGGCGTCGTACTCGTCCAGGTCCAGCAGGGCGGCCGCGGCGGGCAGCCCGATGTCCGGCCCGTCCACCGAGGCGACCAGCCGGAACGCCCGGGCCTGGGCGGGCGACAACTGGCGGTAGCTCAGTTCGAAGGCCGCCTCCACCTCGAGGTCGCCGATGCGCAGCTCGTCGATCCGCCGGCGCTCGACCGCCAGCCGGCGGCCCAGCGTCTGCACCGTCCAGCTCGGCCGGGCCGCCAGCCGGGCCGCCACGATCCGGACCGCGAGCGGGAGGTGGCCGCAGACGACCAGGAGGTCCCGGGCGGCCTCCGGCTCGGCCGCCAGCCGCTCCGCGCCGATGGTGCGGCCCAGCAGCTCCAGGGCCTCCTCCGGTTCGAAGACCCCGAGATCGGCCTGGACGGGCGCGGGCAGGCCGGACAGCCGGGTCCGGCTGGTGGTGAGCACGGCGCAGCCGACCGCACCCGGCAGCAGGGGTCTGATCTGAGCGGTGTCGTGGACGTTGTCGAGCACCAGCAGCAGGCGCCGGCCGTCGACGACCGAACGGAACAGCGCCGAGCGGGCGTCCAGCCCCTCGGGCACCGCGTCGGCCGGCACGCCGAGCGCCACCAGGAAGCCGCAGAGCACCGCCTCCGGGTCCGCCGGGGTGGCGTCGGCGCCCCGCAGGTCGGCGTAGAGCTGCCCGTCCGGATAGGCGTCGCGGACCCGGTGGGCGACGTGCAGGGCCAGCGCGGTCTTGCCGACCCCGCCCATCCCGACCACGGTCGCGATCACCAGCGCCCGCCGGTCCGGGGCGCCGAGCGCCTCGCCCAGCCGCTCGACCAGTACCGTGCGGCCGGTGAAGTCCGCAGCGTCGGGCGGCAGTTGGGCCGGGCGGGGGGCGGTCGCCGGGGCCCCGGCGGGTGTGGCGGCCGACTCCCTGTCCGTCACGGCGGGCGCGGCGGGCGGGTACGGCGGCTCGACCCGCGGCTCGGCCGACCCGTTCGGGGCGCTCGGGCCGCTCGGGCCGTGCACGCCGTTCAGCCCGATCGCGCCGTTCAGCCCGTTCGCGCCGTTCAAGCCGTTCAAGCCGTTCGCGCCGTCCGGGCCGGACACGACCACCGCCGACGGCGCCGGCGCGGCGAGCGACGGGTCGCCCTCCAGGATCCGCTGGTGCAGCAGTTCCAGCTCCGACCCGGGCTCCACCCCCAGCTCCGCCAGGAACAACTGACGCGCGCTCCGGTACACCGCCAGCGCGTCCGCCTGTCTTCCGGCCTGGTACAGCGCGCGCATCAGCAGCCCGTACGCCCGCTCGTGCAACGGGTGCTCGGTGGTCAGCGAGGTCAACTCCGGGATGCACCGGGAGAACCGCCCCAGCGCGAGGTCCAGGGCGATCCGCTCCTCCAGCAGCGTCAGCCGCAGCTCCTGCAACCGCTGCCGCTGCCGCTGCGCGAACGGCCCCGGGATGCCGACCAGCGGCTCGCCCTGCCACAACTCCAGCGCCTGGTTCAACAGATCACGCGCCTGCTGCGGCCCCCCGGCCGCCGCCGTCCGCTCGGCCTGCGCCGCCAGCTCCTCCGCCTGCGCCGCGTCCACGGCGTGCTTCGGCAGCACCAGCCGGTAGCCGTCCCCGACCGAGGTCAGCACGTTCGGCGCGTCCGGCCCCTCGCCGTGCAGCACCTTGCGCCACCGCCAGGCGTACGTCCGGACCGTCGTCATCGCGGTGCTCGGCGGCTCCTCGCCCCACAGGGCGTCGATCAGGTCCGTGGCGCTCGCACCGTGCCCCGGCCGCAGCAGCAGCACCGCCAGCATCGCCTGCTGCTGCGGGCTGCCGACCTTCAACACGGTGGTACCGCGCTGCGCCCGCATCAGCCCCAGCACGGAGAACCGGAAATCACCCATTCCTGCACCTGCCCGCTTCATGTGCTCGCCCCCGCCCCAGCACGTGCCCGCCCCCGATTGATGAGCCCCTATCAACCCACGGCACCCGTCGAAATGTCGAGGGATCGTAGAGCCCGTGGTGATCCGGTGTTGATCGGCGCCCACCACAATCACCGGTGTGGCGTCCACGGTCGGCGCGGCACGCACCGCTGGACCCGCCACACACCCGGTCGCCCCGCCACCGCCCGGCGACCACCCACGGCCCTCGGAGGCGGACACCCATGAACACCGACCTGCTCTACCGGCTGCTCGAGCTCGATCCGGGCGCCGGCCCGGTCGAACTGCTCCACCGGGCCCGCGCAGGCCGGAACCTCCCCTACCTGGTGCTCGCCGCGCTGGACCGGGAGGGCGTCCGGATGGGCGAGCACGCCCGCGCCGAGCTGCAGCGCGCCCGCGAACGGGCCCGCTGTTACGCCGGGATCGCCGACGACCTCGCCGACGCCACCGGGGTCCGGCCGATCCGGGACCTGCCGCTGGCCGCCCACTACCCGTCCGACCTGCCGCGGCCGCTGGGCGAACTCGCCCTCGTCAGCCCGACCGAGGCCACGCTCTGGCAGGCCGTCAACCGGCTGGTCACCGACCACCCGGTGGAGTCCGTCGAGGTCACCCTTCTCGGCGAGCGGCCCCGGCACACCGCCGTCACCCTGCGCTGGCCGGCCGAGGACCCGCTGCTCGACCCCTGGTACCAGGTACGGGTCGCGACCGCCGCTCTCACCGGCGACCTCGCCACCGTCCCGGTCCGCCCCTACCTGGCCGCCGACGACCACGTCGAGTGCCTGATCGCCCTCGCCGAGGACGGGCTCCGCCGCCCCTTCGGCCCGGGCGACGTCATCGACGTGGCCCAGCTGGCCGGACAGCCCTTCGAACCCGTCGAGACCGCCGCGGTGGTCGCCGCCTACCGGCTGGCCCCGGAGGCCGTCGCCCTGCTCGACCTCGCCGCCGAGCACGTGCCGCTGGGCCCGCTGGGCGGAGTGCGCACCGTCCTGGAGGCCGAGGTCGGCCCCGAGCTCCGGCGCCGCCGCACCGAGGCCCGCCCGCTCCGGCCGCGGCACGGCACCCTGCTGCGCCGCACCGTCATCCGGCACCGCTGGGACGAGGCCCTCCTGCTGCCGGCCGGCGCCGCCACCCTGCTGCTCACCCCGGTCGCCGACTACCTGCTCACCGCGGAGGGCGACCGGCCGGCCCCGGCCGAACGCGCCGCCGCCCTCGCCGCCCTCCAGGCCTGGGACGCGACGGCCCCCACCACCCCGCACCCGTCCCCCTGCCTCGGCGCCCCGCAACCCCACCGTGGCTGACCCCGCGGCCGCTGACCCCACCGCCGCTGGCCCCGCGGCCGCGGGCCGTGCCGCGGTCGGCCGGGCGCGGCGGTCAGGCGCGGCGGTCAGGCCGCCAGCGGGAACTCGCACCAGACGTTCTTGCCGCTGCCGAGCGGCTCCACGCCCCAGCTCCCGGCGAGGGCGTCCACCAGCAGCAGCCCGCGGCCGGAGGTGGCGGTCTCGCCGGGGGCCCGGCGGCGCGGCAGGACGCTGGAGCGGTCCCGGATCTCCAGGCGGATGCAGGGGGCGGTTCCGGCCCGCAGTTCGATGGTGAGCAGTGCGCCCCCGTCGGTGTGGACCAGGGCGTTGGTGATCAGTTCGTCCGCCGTGAGTTCGACGTCGGACAGCAGGTCGGTCGCACCCCACGCGGCCAGGGCCTGGCGGAGCATGGCCCGGGTCTCCGCCAGCCCCTCCGGGTCGGCCTGGTGGACGTGCTGGGTCATCTGCCGGGTGGTGTGGGCGCCGGGTACGGCTGCGCGGTGCAGCAGCAGGAGCGCCAGGTCGTCGCTGTTGTCGAGGCGGCTGGGGTGGCTGCCGCAGAGGTGGTCGGCGAGCGCCTCGGTGTCGAGCGGGCCGGCGCGCAGGGCGGCGGCGAGCGCGTCGAGGCCGTCGGTGATGTCCCGGCCGGGGTGTTCGACCATTCCGTCGGTGCACAGCAGCAGGGTGTCCGCGGGGTTGAGGTCGAGGCGGGTCTCGGGGTAGGAGTCCTGGCCGAACACCGTGGCCACGCCGAGCGGCAGACCGCCGCGGACGCCGGCCCAGGCGGTCAGGCCGGTGCCGCGCCGCACGAGCGGTTCGAGGTGGCCGGCCCGCACCAGGCGCAGCGTCCCGGTCTCCAGGTCGGCGTCGACGTAGATGCAGGTCGCGGACCGTTCGGTGTCGAGGTCGGCGAGGAACCTGGACACGCGGGCCATCACCGTGGCGGGCGTGTGTCCCTCGGTGGCGTAGGCCCGCAGGGCGATCCTCAACTGGCCCATGATGGCGGCCGCGTGGCTGTCGTGCCCCTCCACGTCGCCGACCACGAGACCGACCCGCCGACCGGGCAGGGGGATGACGTCGTACCAGTCCCCGCCCACCTCGCGTCCGCTGTGGCCGGCACGGTAGCGGACGGCCACCTCGCCGCCGGTGATCTCGGGGATGCGGCGCGGCAGCATGGTGTTCTGGAGCGTGGTCGCGAACTCGCGCTCCTGGTCGAAGAGCATGGCGCGCTGCAGGGACTGCGCGACGGCACTGCTGAGCGCGATGCAGATATTGCGGTCCTCGGTGCTGAAGGGGCGCCCGTCCCGGTAGAACAGGCCCAGCGCGCCGATGGAGCGGGCCTGGGCGGCCAGCGGCAGGAAGGCCGCCGCCTCGATCCCCATCTCCTCGGCGTAGGGCAGCAGCCGGGGGTAGCGGGTGGTGAGCTCCTCCCTGGTGCTGACGAACCGCGGGCGCCGGGTGAGCACGGCCTCGGACAGCGGCAGGCCGTCGCCCAGGTGGGTCAGCGACAGGTCGTCCCGGGCCCTGAGCTCCGCCGACGGCTGCTCGGTCGCGGCGACGAGGCGCATCACGTCCCCGTCGACCAGCCCGAGGGCCAGTCCGTCCGCGCCGAAGCGTCGCAGCCCTTCGCTGTCGGTCAGCACGCCGGTCACGTCGCGGACGGTGATGGCGCGGGCGAGGGCCTCGGTGGTGGCGCGCACGGAGTCGGTCTGGCGGCGCCGGTCGGCGGCGAGCGTGCGCATCCCCTCGGCGTGGGCCAGCTCCTCCTCGGCGTTGCGGACGATGCCGACGATGCGGTACGGCCGGGCCTGCGGGTCGCGCAGGACGCGCCCCTGGGTGTGCGCCCAGCGCAGGGACCCGTCGCGGCAGACCAGGCGGAAGTAGCACGCGAAGGTCAGGTGCCCCTCGCGCAGCGCGAGCGAGACGGCCTCGTCAAGCCGCTCGCTGTCCGCCGGCAGCACCCTGGCGGAGAGTGACGAGGGGTGTCCGTCGAACTCGTCGGCCCGGAGGTCGAACACGTCCAGGCCCACGTCGTCGAGGTGGTAGGTGTCCTTGTCGAGGTCCCAGTCGAAGCTGCCCATGCCGTTGAGCGCCAGCCGGTCGTTGGCCGCGGTCGGCTCGGCGGCGCCCTGGCGGGCCGCCGACGGCGACGGGGCGCGGGCGGACACGGGGCGGGTGATCCGGGGGTCGTAGCCGCCCGGAGACCTGGACGCGTTTGCCATGGCAGGGCTCCCGTCCGATCGATGGCCCGCCGCCCCACGACCGGCTCGCCCCTGCCCGCTGCGGTCACGGAGAGTGGCGTACACGCGCGACGACGTGGCGCCGTAGGTGCTCCGCCGCCCGCGCCCGGTCCGTTCCTGGAACGCCTGGTCAGTCTATCCAGGGGGCGCGGCCTCGGCATCGACGCGCGAACCGCGGACCCGACCGTGACCTCAGCCGCCGATGTCGTACGCCACGGTGACCGGCGCGTGGCCGTCCCACCACTCGGCGTGGCTGTCGCCTCACCCGCCCGGACCGGGCGAGGCGACGCGGAGCTCGATGCGCCAGCGGATGGAAGCCATTTCGCCGGAGGCCCACCGATTCGAATGCGAATCATTCCGGAATGTCCTGGTCCTGGAACTACCTCCAACCCCCGCGAGCGCGGGGCCGACACCTGGCCCGCGGGGCAAGCTGTTCGGTCAGGCCCGACGCACCCGGACAGCAGGCGTCCGATCGGAAGACCGAGGAAGACGGCGAGGCCGGCGATGGCACCGAGCAGCGCGATCTGCGAGCCGTCGCCTGTCATGACTATCGCGCTTCTTCGGAGCCCATCATGTCCGGTCAGCTAATAGGTAAGCCTTGCCTAAGAAGTCTTACTCTGTCTGATCTCGGTCGCAATCGCAGGTCCGGGAACCTCGTTCACGGCCGCCCGGCGACGGTGCCGGCGGCCCCGGCTGTCAGGCCTGGTCGCCGCGGACGACGACGACCGGGCACGGGGCGTGCTGGACGCAGTGCTGGCCCACTGAGCCCAGCCGTGTGCCGGCGAAGCCGCCGAGCCCGCGGTTGCCGACGACCAGGAGCTCAGCGCCGCGCGCCCGTTCGAGAAGCACCTCCGCGGCGTGGCCGGACTCGACGATCTGGCGGATCTCGACCGGCTCGTCGTCCGCAGTGATCTCAGTGATGGCCTGTGCCAGCATCCTGCCGGCGACCGTTCCGAGTTCTCGGTCGACCGATGCCGGCGCCCAGCCGTGGACCTTCGGGAACCGCCAACAGATCACCGCCTCGACCGTGGCGCCGGTCGCGGCGGCCTGTCCGACGGCCCATCGCAGTGCGCGCTTGGACGGGGACGAGCCGTCAACGCCGACGACGATCCGTCGCTCGTGAGGGACTGCGGTGTCCATCTCGTACCCCGCTCTCGGCTCGGGAGCAATGCGGTCGCACCCGATCCGACCGTGCACCGCCGGGTGTCGCAACCCAAGGGCCGCCCGGCCCCCACCTCGGGGTCCGGTTCGGCCACCGGCCCGGACCGCGCGCTGGGCCGGATCGCGACCTCGCTGCGCTGTGGCGCAGCCCGCGGCGCGGGCCCTGCTGCGGGTGACCGCACTGTGCAACGACGCCACGCTGCTGCCGCCCTCGGCGGACGACGATCAGTGGACCGCCCTCGGCGACCCGACCGAGGTGGCGCTGCGCGACCGTCGCAGCCTGCCACCGGGCCGGAATCACCCCGGTGCTGATCACCGGGGACCACCCCGCCACCGCCCGCGCGATCGCCGACCGCGCGGGCCTGCTGAAGGACGGTGAGACGGCGGCCCGCGTGGACGCCGGTCGGGAGCTCGCCGCTGGGGCCGTGCCGGACCTTTCGCGGGTGCGGGTCTTCGCGCGCACCGATCCACTTCCTGGTCTACGCGATGTCCGGCGGTGCGGCGGAGATCCTGGTGATGCTCCTGGGCCCGTTCCTGGGCCTCGCGCTGCCGCTGCGCGCGGGCCAGATCCTCTGGATCAACCTCCTCACCCATGGGCTGACCGGGGCCGCGGTCGGAGCCCGTCTCCGGCCGGGCGATGCGGCGCCCGCGCCGGCCGCCGAACGAGCACCTGCTGGGGGCCGGCGTGTGGCAGCGTGTCCTGTGCCTCGGAGCCGTGGTCACGGTAGTCGCACTGGGGGCGGGACGGTGGGCCGACCGGGTCGGCCCCGGCGCTCCGGGGCGGTGAGCAGCGGCAGCGCCGTGAGCGGGGCGGTGTCGGGGGACCGGCGTGTCAGGACATCCGGTGCCCGTGCTCGGCGGCGATCCGGCGGGCGTGGGCGACGATCTCGGCCGCTGCGTGCTCGCTGACGCCCAGCGCGTGGACGAGGCGGTGGGCGTTCCAGCCGTGGCGGGCGAGCAGGACGGTCAGCGGGTGGTGGCCGGGCTCCTCGGCAGCCGGCCGGACCGGCAGGGGAGGGGCGGGCGCAGACGGCACCGGGACCGGGAGAGCGGCAGTACGGCGCCGGACGAGGGCCCGGCGCAGCTCGTCCGCACCCCAGACCACGAACGGGAAGGGGACGACGATTGCGAGCTGCGTCGGGGTGAGCGCCGCTGTGCCGAACAGCCGGTGCAGGGCGGGGACGTACACGATCGTGGCGGCGAAGGCCAGTGAGAAGGCGATGCCACCGAGCAGCTGCGGGTTGCTGAGGGCACCGATCGCGCGCAGTGGGGCGTGTTCGGTGCGGGCCGCGAAGGCGGTGCCGATCTGGCAGAAGACGATGCCGAGCCAGGCGACGGTGGTGGCCTGTTGGTACGTCAGGTGCAGCGCGGTGCCCGCGCCGGTCGGGTCGCCGGGGTGCCAGCCGCCCGAGGTGAGGGTGAGGAAGTAGCCGCCCATGATCAGGACGGCGGAGATCAGACCGAGGAACCCCCAGGAGCGGGCCAGCATGGTTCCTCGGATCACCCGCTCGTCACGCGGGCGGGGCGGGCGGTCCATCAGCCCGGGCTCGGCCCTCTCCCGGCCGAGGGCGAGGGCCGGCAGGGTGTCGGTGCCGAGGTCGATGGCGAGGATCTGCATCACCGTCAGCGGCAGCGGAACGGTGCCGCCCGCGAGCGCGAACACCAGGAACGGGACGACCTCGGGGACCGCATGGCTGAAGATGTAGACGATGAATTTGCGGATGTTGTCGTAGGTCCGCCGGCCCATCTCGACCGCCGCCACGATGGTGGCGAAGTTGTCGTCGGTCAGCACCATCGTCGCGGCTTCACGGGCGACGTCCGTACCGGAGCGACCCATCGCCACACCGATGTCGGCCCGCCGGAGCGCGGGGGCGTCGTTGACGCCGTCCCCGGTCATCGCCACTGTGTGGCCCTCGGCGCGCAGAGCATCGGCGATCCGAAGCTTCGCCTCCGGCGAGGTGCGCGCGAAGATCACCTCCTCGCCGCGGCCCAGCAGCGCGTCCAGCCGGTCGTCGCCCATCGCATCCAGCTCCGTGCCGGTGACGATGCGCATGCCGCGGTGGCCGATGCCGACCTGCTCGGCGACGGCGGCCGCTGTCAGGCCGTTGTCACCGGTGACGACATGCACGGTGATCCCGGCGCGGTGGGCCTGTTCGATGGATCGGGCGACCTCCGGCCGGGGTGGGTCGGCCATGGCGACCAGGCCGATCAGGCACAGCCGCTGCTCTGCGTCCTCGCGGCGGGCCGGTGGCTGTTGCCCGGGAGCGAGCGGCCGCCGAGCCACGGCGAGGACCCGCAGCCCGCGCGCGGCCAGTCGGCCGACGGCCTGCACGACTTCGCTGCGGTCGGCGGGGGCGAGCGCGCGTACGGTGCCGTGGTCGAGCACGTCGACGGCGTGGGTGAGGACCTCCTCCGGGGCGCCCTTGCTGTGTAGGACGACCCTGCCGTCGCGTTCGTCGGCGGTGGTCATCAGTTTGACGTGCGGGTCGAAGCGGAACACCGCCCGGCGTCCACGCTCTCGCTGCTCGGGCGGGCAGGGCATGCCGAGGCGGGCGGCCAGCTCGAGCAGCGCGAGTTCGGTCGGGTCGCCGTGGCCGGCTCCCGGGTCGGCCGTGGTGCAGGTGGCGGCCGCGTCGGCGAGCGGGAGCAGGTCGGCGGGCGCTTGCGGAGCGCCGTCGAGGGGGACCTCACCGGCGGGGATCCAGACAGCTGTGACGCGCATCCGGTTCTCGGTCAGCGTTCCGGTCTTGTCGGTGCAGATGACCGTGGTCGAGCCCAGTGTCTCCACCGCGGACAGCCGCTTGACCACGGCACCGCGGCGGGCCAGGTCGCGGACCCCGGCGGCGAGGGCGAGGGTGATGGTCGGCAGCAGGCCCTCGGGCACGTTGGCGACCAGCAGACCGATCGCGAAGGACACCGCCGCCGCCAGGGACAGCCCGGCGGCGAGGCCCATCGGCAGGAACGCCACCCCCACGCCGATGGCGATCACGGCGATCAGCCGGGCGACTCGCTTGACCTGATGCTCCAGCGGGCTCTCCTCCCGCCGGGTGCGCTGGCTCAGCGCCGCGATCCGACCCAGCTCGGTGTGCATACCGGTGGCGGTGACCACGGCCAGAGCCTGTCCTCCCGTACAGGCGGTGCCGGAGAAGAGCAGGTCGCGCGCCCCCAGGACGGGCCCGGAGTCATCCGCGAACTCGGCGGAGCGGAACACCGGGACGGACTCGCCGGTCAGTGCGGACAGGTCGACCTCCACGCCACCCGACAGCAGGCGGGCGTCGGCGGAGACCTGGTCGCCCTCCTCGGTCACCAGGACGTCACCGGGCACCAGCGTGGCCGCAGTGACCTGGCGACGCACTCCGGCGCGCACCACGGTCGCCTGCTCGGGCAGGAAGTCGGCGAGCGCTTCCACGGCCTGCTCGGCCTGGCGCTCCTGAACGAACGCGAGCAGCGCGTTGAGCAGGATCACCACCAGGATTGCCGCCGCCAGCGCGAGAGCGCCGCTGAGGGCTGCCAGGAGCGCGGCGAACGCCAGCAGCAGCGCCAGCGGGTGGGTGAACTGCTGTGCCAGCTCCCGGGGCCAGCGACGTCCGCCGCGCCGTGCGAGGGCATTGGGTCCGTAGACCGTCAGGCGGCGCGCCGCCTCACGCTCCGTGAGGCCCTGCGGGGAGGTTCGCAGATCGCGGAAGAGCAGGGCGAGCGGCTCGCGCGGGTCCGGGCCGTCGGTTGCCGCGGCCTCCCCGGCTTGGTGGATGGTGTCCGCTGCCTCGGAGGACATGGTCAGGACGGGAGCCGGGGAACCGTGACGACCGGGCAGTGGGCGCGGTGCAGCGGCCCGTGCGGAACGGAGCCGAGCCGCATACCGGCGAACCCGCCGCGGCCGCGACGCCCCACCACGATGGCCAGGGCGTGCTCGGAAGCCTTGGCCAGTTCCTCGACCGGGTGGCCGCGGATCACCTCATGGGTGAGCTCCAGGTCGGGAGAGGACATGGACCGCCCGGCCGTGGTCTCGGCCAGTAGCCGCCACAACGTCCGGACGGCCCCCTCCTCGTCGAAGCGCGCGATCAGCTGGGACTGCCACACCCACACCGCCCGCAGCGCGGGGCCCCGCCGGGCCGCCAGGTCGAAGGCGACGTCGACGGCGGCAGCCGACGATTCGCTGCCGTCGACCCCGACCACCACGTAGGGCGGGTCCTGGGTGATGTGCTCGGGTGCGCGCACCACGACCACCGGGCAGTGCGCCTGGGCGCTCACCGGGACGGTCACCGAGAAGGCGCTGAGCAGCCGCAGAGGCAGGCCGCGCCGGTCGGCCTCGTCGGCGGCCCAGGCCAGCGCCATGGGCTCCGGTTCGAGGGCGTCTACGCCGAACACGATCGGACGGCGTTCGCTGGCGGACGCCATGGTTCTCCTCCACCCGTGCGGGGTCGGCGAGCCGTGGCCGGCCGCCGTGCCCATACCGGCACCGTAAGTCCGGCAGCGGTCGGGCGCGAGGGCCGACGGGCCCACGACGAACGGGCCGCCTGCCCTTGGCCCGCCCCTCGATCGGGCGCAGGACGGAGGGGCGCGCCGGGGCGACGGCGCAGCCCGAATGCATCGCGAATGGTCGTACGGTGCTGCTGCGGACATGCTGGTCGTAGAGGTCGATGCCGACCGACGTAGGCGCCTTGAGCTTCCCGACAGGCGTCGCGACCCGTGGCACATCGGACTCGTCGATCGCACCGTCTCGAGCCGCTGCCCGGGGAGCAAGGAGATGACCGCCATGACCGAGCCGTCGCTGACCCCCGCCGAGTACCGTCTGCTGGCCGCCGCCGGGGGAGCGGCACCCTCGCTGCACAACAGCCAGCCGTGGCGCTTCCGTCCCACGGCGGACGCGCGCGGTCTCGAGGTGTACGGCGATCCGGCCCGCGCCGTCCCGGTCACCGACCCGGCCGGGCGGGCCCGGTGGATATCGGTCGGTGCTGCACTGTTCAACCTTCGGACGGCTGCCGACCATCTCGGACGAGGAGCGGCGGTGCGGCTGCTGCCCGACCCGGCGGAGCCGGAGCTGGCCGCTGTTCTTGAGTTCTCGGAGTCGGCATCGACGCTCGACCCGGACCTGTACGCGGCGATCCCGCACCGGCACTCCAGCCGCCGTCCGTTCACCAACCGTGACGTGCCCGAGGCCGTGCTCGGGGAGTTGATCGCGGCCGCGGGAGCCGAGGGTGTGGTGCTCTCCCCGCTGGAAGAGGCCGGGGTCCGCCAGGTCCTGGCGCTCACCGCCGAGGCCGAGCAGCGGATCGCCGCCGACGTCGTTCGCCAGGCCGAGACCCTCGGTTGGCTGCGCCTGGAGGAGTCCGCAACCGACGGAATCCCCGCCGCTGCCCTCGGGCCTCTGGACCACGAGGCCCGGGTGCCGATGCGCAGCTTCACCGGGCCCGTGCCGGCGGTGCCGTCCGAGCGTTTCGAGGCGCTGCCGCAGGTGTGCACCCTCACCACTCACGGTGACCGGCCGGAGGACTGGCTGCGCGCCGGTCAGGCGCTGGAACACGCCTGGTTGCTGGCGACCGCCCGCGGGGTGCGGGTCTCCGTGCTGCACCAGGCGGTCGAGTGGCCCGACACCCGCAGGCTGCTCCGCGACCCGTCCGAGGGACCCGGCCATGTGCAGATGGTGGTCCGGGTCGGCTACGGCCCGCCCGGCGCGGCGACACCCCGCAGGCCGGTCTCCGAGATCCTTGATCTGGCGGGTCTTCCGGAGAGCGCGTGATGGGACGCCGGACCGTGGGCGAGACGATGACCCCCGAGGTCGTCAAGGTCACGCCGGAGCCGAGCACGGCGGCGGCGAAGCCTCGCGGGTCGGTGTGCCGGTCGAGGGGGCCGACAACGACCTGATGGCCATGGAGCCTCAGCGCCGATGCGATGCGCTCTGCAACACCGCGCGTGGAGCCGTGCGCTCGCAAATCCGACGAACACCTTCATCGCGTGCCTCCCGGCTCTCATCTCCGTGGCTCCATCACAGTGCGCCGCAGACCTGCGGTAGGAGGGCCGACCGCCCCCATGCGCGGGGCGGTCGGCCCTGGTGCGGGAGTGTGCGCCGCCGCATCCTGGATGTGCCGGCCGGTCCGGACCAGACCGGTCACAGTCTCGACGGAGGCTCGCTATGAAGAAGCAGAAGATCCTGGTCGCGTACGGCAGCAAACACGGCGCCACGGCGGGCATCGCCGACGAGATCGGCCGGGCACTGGATCGGGACGGCTTCGAGGCGGCCGTCGTCCCAGCGGCCGACGTCCGTGACGTGGCCGGGTACGACGCCGTGATCCTCGGCAGTTCGCTCTACGCCGGGCATTGGCATCGCGACGCTCTCCGCTGTGCCCATCGCAATGCCGAGGCGCTGGTGGAGCGGCCGGTCTGGCTGTTCAGCAGCGGTCCGGTGGACAGCTCCGCCGAGCAGCACGACATCCCGCCCGTGCGTGGTGTGGCCAAGGAGATGGGGCGTCTGCACGCACAGGGGCACGTCACCTTCGGTGGCAGCATCACTGCGGGGACACCCGGCCGGATCGCCCGCTCACTGGTCCGGCACGGCAAGGGCGGGGACTTTCGCAACCCGGAGCAGATCCAGAGCTGGGCCCACCAGGTCGCGAGCGAGATGCGCTCCCGCGCGGAGGCGTAGCGGGCGGAGACCGATCCTGCCGTCACTCGGAGCATCGAGGCCTTGATCGCCACAGCGCACGCGGTCGGCCGCCCGGTGGGCCTGCGCGGCCAGAGGCCCAGTGACGACCCGGCGTTCACCCGGTTCCTGGTGAGTGCCGGGATCGACTCGATCTCGGTGGCGCCGGACAGCCTCGTGGCCGTGAAGGAGCACGTGGCCGCCGCCGAACGGGCCTGACCGCGGGTGGCACAGGTGGGATTCGCCCATCGGGGGCTGCGGGGTTCCCCCGATCGTGCCTCCTGCGCTCGCGCAGCACGATGGAAGGAGTGACCGAATGAGGAGATCGAGATGGTCGGCGCCCTGCTCCACCGACGTGGGTACTGGTGGCCTTCGACCGACATCGCAACCGCCGTGTCACCGCGATGAACGGCCCTGACGTGTCCGGTCCGCTTGCGGCAGGTAGCGGCGGGAGGAGTCCGCGGCCGGAGACCGTGCCCCCGATCCTCACCCTGACGGTGAACCCCACCGTCGACATCTGCTGCGAGGTCGACCGCCTGGCGGACATCGGCAAGACCCGTGCCAGGGTCAGGTTCGTGGCCGCCGGCGGCGGAGGGATCAACGTCGCCCGGGGCGTGTCGCGGCTCGGAGGGCGGGCGATTGCCGTCCACACTGCCGGCCGCGAGGTCGGCCAGCGCCTCAACCGGCTACTGGACGAGGAGGGGGTCGACCACCTCCCCGTCGGGATCGCGGGTGAGACCCGCGAAGCGTTCGTGCTGTTCGAGACCGAGTCACGCCGCAGCTATCACATCGTGCCGCCAGGCCCGCGCCTGGACGACGCGGAGGGAGAGCGTCTCCTGGACGCGCTGGGCCGAGCAGCCGGCGGTCACCAGTACGTCGTGGCCAGTGGAAGCCTGCCCAGCGGCCTGCCCGAGACCTTCTACGCCGCTGTCGCCCGCCGGGTCAAGGAGTCCGGGGCCCGGCTGGTGCTGGACACCTCGGGGCGGGCCCTGCGCGAGTCGCTCCACGAGGGCGTCTTCCTGCGGAGGTGCAACAATCACGAAGCCGCCGGCCTCGTCGGCCGGGCGGTCCGGAGCTTCGACGACGCCCGCAGCGTCAACGAGTCACTACTCGCCGCAGGAGCGACTGAGATCGCCGTCACCACCCTCGGGGAACTCGGCGCACTCTGTTCGACCAGGTACGGTCACACCGAGTTGCGAGCCCCGCCGTCGCCCGGCGAGCCGCTCAGCGATGCCGGGGCCGGAGACGCCATGGTGGCCGCCCTCACGCTTCGGCTGGCCGCAGGCGACGATCCGGTGGAGGCCTGTGCCCTCGGGGTGGCCGTGGCCGCCGCATCGGTGCTCACCCCCGACACCGAACCGTTCGATCGAGAGGTGGCCGAGTCCCTCTACCCCGCGGTGCGAATAGGACGGCAAACCGGCTCATGACCGAACTGCCCCCGGCCGTCCGTGCCCGCCGACGGTCGCCGCTTCGGCGTCGGCGGGCCGAACTGCGACGTCGCCATGGACGGGTCCGCAGCGGCGGATGTCGTGCTCGCTCCTCGGATCAGGTGCGGTGGGCGGGGTGCGCAGGGTGAGGACGGCGAGGTCGTCGCGTCCATCGGAGAGGTGGGCGTCGGCCAGGGTCCGGCACAGGTCTCCGAGGGGCAGGGCGGCGTGGGCGGCGGCGACCTGGGCAAGGGTGGTGAGGCCGGCGTTCAGGGAGCGGTGGGGGTGCTCGACCAGGCCGTCCGTGAAGAGCACGAGGGTGGCGTTGCCGGGCAGGGGGTGCTTGTGGTCGGGGCGGGGCACGTCCGGGTCGACGCCGAGGGGCAGGCCGGGGTCGCCGTGCAGGTAGCGGGCGGTGTCGTCGGGGCCGATCAGGAGCGGTGGCGGGTGTCCGGCGCTGCTCCAGTGGAGCGTCCAGCCGTCCTGGGCGGGTTCGATGCGGGCGAGGCAGGTGGTGGTGACCGGGTTGTCGGTGATCGCCTGGAGGGTTCGATCGAGCTGCGTCAGGACACCGCTGGGCGGGGTGCGGCGGTCGTAGAGGAGGGCGCGCAGCATGTTGCGGGTCTGGGCCATGGTGGCGGCGGATTTCAGGTCGTGTCCGGCGACGTCGCCGATGACCAGGCCGCAGGCGCCGTCGGGGAGCATCAGGGCGTCGTACCAGTCGCCGCCGACGTGGTCCGGGACGGCGGCGGGCCGGTAGATCGCCGCGACGGAGAAGGGCGCCACATCGGGCAGGCTGGGAAGGAGGAGACGCTGGAAGTGCTCGGCGTTGGCGCGGACCTGTCGGTAGAGGCGGGCGTTCTCGATGGCGAGGCCGGCTGCGCCGGCAAGCGCCACGAGGATGTCCTGGTCGTGGTCGTCGAAGGGCTGTCCGTCGCGCCGCTCGCAGAGGTAGAGGTTGCCGTAGACCCGTCCACGGCCGGTGAGCGCCACCCCGAGCAGTGTCCGCATCGGCGGGTGGCCCGGCGGGAATCCGACCGCGTCCGGGTGGGCGCCGATGTCCGCGACACGGAGCGGTTCGGGGTGGTCGATGAGGTGTCCCAGGAGTCCGCGGCCGTGCGGAAGCGAGACGCCGGCCAGCGCTGCGACCTGCGGCTCGCTCAGCCCGACGGGGATGAACTCCTCCAGGTGTTCGCCGTCCTCGCTCAGCACGCCGAGTGCACCGTAGCGGGCGTCGACCAGGCCCATCGCCGTGGTGATCACCCGGCGGAGCACGACCGGCAGCTCCAGGTCCCGGCCCACCGCTATCACCGCGTCCAGCAGGTCCTGGAAACGGCGCTGGGTGTGGGCCAGGTCCCGTAGACGTTCGACGATCCGGTCCATCTCATCGTCGATTCGGTGGCTGCGGTCTGAAACCTCCGCCCACCCGGATCCATCCTCCGGATCCACCCGGCCCACCTTCGATTCCCCTGCTGGACGACCACACCTTCGACGCATTGCGCTTCCAGGAGGCGGACGCATCGGCGTCGTGCTGATGTCAACCGTAGGCAGGCCCGCCGCCGATCGCGACTGCGACGGGTACCGCCGATCCTCAGCTGCCGCGGCGGCACTCGGTCGATTTCCCGCGGTGGGGTTGCCACGGCCACGCGACCCTGTCCTCCGCTCGGCCGCGTCAGCGGTGCCACCGTCGTTGCTCTGCCATCCGGCGCCGGACGACGACCAGGTCGATCACCGCCACGACCGTGGACACGGCGCACAGCACTGCGAGGCCCGTGAAGAACGGACGGTCGGCGCGCGGTGCGGGGAGTGCGTTCGCCGCAAGCAACGTGAAGACGATGGTCCCGAGCAGGAAGAACGGGACGAAGATCCGTCCGAGTAGCCGCCGGGCCGGAAGATCGCTGCGCGCCCAGCGGGGCTCGGTGCCGACGTGCCGCCACCGCCGGGCGGCGGCCCGCGCGCGGCGGTCGGCCGCCATGGCCCTCCAGCGCTCGACGATGCGTTGCGACCCGTGATGCGGTGTGTGGAACGGCTGCGTCATCTTCTCGTGGACCTTCCGTGTGCTGCGCTCCATCCGTCGCCGGCGGCCGCCGTGTCCCCTCGGCCTCGGCCGGAAGGGGACGGTGATGTCTACGGGATCCCGGTTGCCCCCCTGGGCGCCGGTACGTGTACGGGGTCGGCCGCAGGCAGGTGAACGGGCTTGGCCGCGAGTCGGGCGATCAAGGCGGTCGTTTCGGCTCCCTCCGTTGGCGGACCTGCGGCAACAGCCGGGCCCGGGAACGTGCCGCCGCGAGCAGAGCGACCGGGAGGCGGGGGGCCGGTCTTCGACCCTCCTACCGCGAGCCTGCCCCGCACCCGGAGCGAGCGACAGGGCCGAACGGGCCTACTGCCGTCGTGACCGGCCCACCCAAGTGCAGGATCTCCTGCACTGACGGGTTACCCACGGCGTTCCCGGAGCGGGCGGGCGGGCGGGCGGTCGGGCCGTGCCGCGCCCCCCAGGCCGGACGGTCCTGTGTCTGCCAGGCTGGAAGAGGCCCTGTCGGCGATCCGGAAGGGAGCGGCCATGGAAGCCGAGGCCATTCGGGCCAGGACGGTGCCAGGAATCGCGCCCAATCTCGCCGACTACGAGCGGGCCCGGTGCGATTTCTCGTGGGAGTCGGCGCGTGCGGCGCTCGACGGGCTGCCGGGCGGTCGGGGGCTCAACATCGGGTACGAGGCGGTCGACCGGCACGTCGCCGCCGGACGCGGCGAACACGCCGCGCTGCGCTGCGTTGCCGTGGATCGGCAGGTCGGCACGGTGACGTACGACGAGCTGGCCCGCCGGACGAACCGCTTCGCGAACGTGCTGTGTTCACTGGGTGTCGGCCGCGGCGACCGGGTCGCCTCGCTGCTGAGCCGGTGTCCGGAGCTGTACGTGTCCGCTCTCGGGACTCTGAAGAACACCTCGGTGTTCTGCCCGCTCTTCCCCGCCTTCGGACCGGTCCCGGTCGAGGAGCGCCTGCGGCTCGGCGGTGTGCGGGTCCTGGTCACGACCGAGGACCTCTACCGGCGGAAGGTGGCTGCGCTGCGCGAGCAGGTGCCGCAGCTGGAAACGGTGCTGATCGTGGGACCGTGCGCCGAGCCGCTGCCGGGCACCCGTTCCTTCGACGCGCTGCTGGCGCAGGCGTCCGAGGACTTCACGATCCCGGACACCGACCCGCAGGAGATGGCGCTGCTGCACTTCACCAGCGGCACCACCGGTACCCCGAAAGGTGCGATCCACGTGCACGAGGCCGTGGTGGCCCACCACGCCACCGCCGCGTTCGCCCTCGACCTGCATCCCGACGACGTGTTCTGGTGCACCGCCGACCCGGGCTGGGTCACGGGCACCTCCTACGGGATCATCGCGCCGCTCACCCACGGGGTGACGATGGTGGTCGACGCAGGGGAGTACGAGGCCCGCCGGTGGTACGGCATCCTTGCCGAGGAGCGGGTGAGCGTCTGGTACACGGCTCCGACCGCGATCCGGATGCTGATGCGGGCAAGCCCTCGGGGGAGCCCGCCCGACCTGCCGCGATCCTTCGACCTGTCGGCGCTGCGGTTCATCGCCAGCGTCGGCGAACCGCTCAACCCGGAGGCGGTCCGCTGGGGGCAGGAGGTCCTGGGTCTGCCGGTACACGACAACTGGTGGCAGACGGAGACCGGCGCGATCATGATCGCGAACTTCGCGGCCACCGAGATCAGGCCCGGCTCGATGGGCCGCCCGCTGCCCGGCGTCGTGGCAGGCCTGCTGGAACGAGGGCCGGACGGGCGAGCAGTAGTGACGGAAGGCCAGGCACGGGAGATCAGGACGCCGGGGCGGGAGGGCGAGCTGGCGCTGCGGCCGGGCTGGCCGTCGATGTTCCGCGGCTACCTGCACGCACAGGAGCGCTACACAGCCTGTTTCGCCGGCGGGTGGTACCTGACCGGCGACGTGGCCCGGCGCGACGAGGACGGCTACTACTGGTTCGTCGGCCGCGCCGACGACGTGATCAAGTCTGCCGGCCACTTGATCGGGCCGTTCGAGGTCGAGAGCACCTTGATGGAGCATCCGGCGGTCGCCGAGGCGGGGGTGATCGGCCGTCCCGACCCGGTCGCCGGCGAGATCGTCAAGGCGTTCGTCTCCCTCAAACCGGGATTCGAGCCGGGCACCGGCCTGGCCCGCGAGATCACCGCCTTCGCGCGCAGGCGACTCGGACCGGCCATCGCGCCCCGCGAGATCGCCTTCGACCAGCACCTGCCCAAGACCCGCAGCGGCAAGGTGATGCGCCGACTGCTGAAAGCCCGTGAGCTGGGCCTGCCGGAGGGTGACACCTCGGCCCTGGAGGAGTCCCGATGAGCCCGCGCCGAACGGCGGCAGCACCGACCGCGGCGCGTGGCAGGACCCGTGCGCGCAGCCGCAGCGGACCCGCCGCGCAGGCGGCCCACCGCCGAGATCTCCTGCGGGAGATGGTGCGCATCCGACAGTTCGAGGAGCGCTGTGTCGAGCTCTACAGCAGTGGCGAGGTCCGGGGCTTCGTCCACCTGTGCATCGGCGAGGAGGCCGTCTCCGCGGGCGTCCTCGGCGCTCTCGGACCTGAAGACGCGGTGGTCAGCACCTACCGCGAGCACGGCCACGCGCTGGCCCGCGGTATCCCCGCCGAGTCGGTGTTCGCCGAGATGCTCGGCCGGGTGACCGGCTGCAGTCGGGGCCGGGGCGGTTCGATGCACCTGTTCGACGTGAGCCGGCGGTTCTACGGGGGCCACGGCATCGTGGCGGGCGGCCTGCCGGTCGCCGCCGGGCTGGCCCTCGCCGACCGGATACGCGGACAGGAACAGGTGACCTGCTGCCTGTTCGGCGACGGCGCACTCGCCGAGGGCGAGTTCCACGAAACGGCCAACCTTGCCGCACTCTGGGACCTTCCGCTGCTGCTCGCCTGCGAGAACAACCTCTACGCCATGGGCACCGCGCTGAACCGCGAACACGCCCAGACCGACCTGGTCGCACGCGCGGCCTCGTACGGCCTGGTGGCTTGGGAGGTCGACGGGATGGACGTGCTGGCCGTCGAGCGGGCCGTCGCACGGGCCGCCCGGGCGATCCGGGACGGCACCGGACCGGTCTTCCTGGAACTGCGCACCTACCGTTTCCGCGCGCACTCCATGTACGACCCGGACCGCTACCGGGACAAGGCAGAGGTCGAGCGCTGGAAGGAGCGTGACCCGATCCAGGTGCTCAGCACCCGGATGCGGGCCGAGGACGGCCTTGACGACAAGGCGCTGGCCGCGGTGGAGAAGGAGGTCAGCGAGGAGCTGGCCACGGCTCTCGACCACGCGCGACAGGGCGGGACCGAACCGGTGGAGGATCTGCTGCGCTTTGTGTACAGCCCGGCTGGGGGGTCGTCATGACCGGTGGCGGGGCCCGTCGGGCCGAGTCGATGAGCTACCGCGAGGCGATGCGGGAAGCGATGCGGGAGGCGCTCGCGGCCGACGAGCGGGTCTTCCTGATGGGTGAGGACGTGGGCCGCTACGGTGGGGCCTTCGGTGTCAGTCTGGGTTTGGTGGAGGAGTTCGGCCCCGAGCGGGTCCGGGACACCCCGCTCTCGGAGTCGGGCTTCGTCGGGGCCGGCATCGGTGCGGCGATCGCCGGGCTGCGTCCGATCGTGGAGATCATGACGGTCAACTTCAGCCTGCTCGCATTGGACCAGATCCTGAACAACGCGGCGACGCTGCTGCACATGTCCGGCGGGCAGGTGGCGGTCCCGCTGGTGATCCGGATGACCACCGGCGCCGGACGCCAACTCGCTGCCCAGCACTCGCACAGTCTCGAAGCCTTCTATGCGCACATCCCCGGCATCCGGGTCCTCGCCCCCGCCACCGTGGCCGACGCGCGGTGGATGCTCGCCCCGGCACTGGCCGACCCCGACCCCGTGATCGTCTTCGAGCACGGCTCCCTTTACAACGGCACCGACAACACCGCGGACGACCCCGGACCGGTCGACCTCGACAGCGCCGCAGTACGCCGACCCGGCACCGACGTCAGCCTCGTCACCTACGGTGGCTCGCTGGGCAAGGCCCTGGCCGCCGCCGAGCAACTCGCGGCCCAGGACCAGGTGGACGCCGAGGTGGTCGACCTTCGCAGCCTGCGCCCGCTCGACGATGCCACCGTCATCGGCTCGGTGCGTCGCACCCACCGCGCGGTGATCGTCGACGAGGGCTGGCGCAGCGGCGGCCTGTCCGCCGAGGTCGCGGCACGTATCACCGAGCAGGCCTTCTACGACCTCGACGCGCCGGTCGAGCGGGCGTGCGGCGCGGAGGTGCCGGTGCCGTACGCCGCGCAACTGGAGCAGGCCGCGCTGCCCCAGGTCCCCGACATCGTGGCGGCAGCGCTCAGGGCGGTGGGCTGAGATGGCCGAGTTCACGATGCCCGCACTCGGCGCCGACATGACCGAGGGCACCCTGCTCGAATGGCTCGTTCACCCCGGCGACCAGGTGCACAAGGGTGACATCGTCGCCGTCGTCGACACCGCCAAAGCCGCGATCGAGGTGGAGTGCTTCGAGAGCGGTGTCGTGGAGCGCCTGCTGGTCGAGCCGGCCGAGACCGTGCCGGTCGGGACGCCGCTGGCAGTGATCAACCCGGTGAACGCTGTCACACAGCGGCCAGCCCCGCCGGCACCCGCCGAGCCGACAGCCGCACGCGCGCCAGCACCGACCCCGCTGGTACGTCGCCTCGCCGAGGAGCGCGGGGTCGACCTGAGTTCCGTGCACGGCACGGGGCCCGGCGGCCGGATCACCCGTGCCGACGTGCCGGCCGCCCCGCAGCCTGAGCCCGAGGCCGAGGCTGCGTCGCCGCAGGGCCGGGCGGTGACCGCGCCCCCGGTCGCTGCCGCGCCCGCAGTGCCCCCGCCGGCGAGGACGACAGGCCGGGTCCGTTCGACGCCGATGGCACGGCGCCTGGCCGCGGAGAGTGGGGTCGATCTCGCGGGGGTTCGGGGTACCGGAACGGACGGTGCGATCCGGGTCGCCGACGTCCGGGCCGTGCTGACCGGCTCCGAGACCGCTCCCGCCGCTCGGACCGCTCCCACCGTCGAAGTGCCGCCCACCCCCGACCGGCACGCCGAGACCGCCGATCGTTCCGAGGCGATGCGCCGTGCCATCGGTGACCTGATGACACGCTCCAAGCGCGAGATCCCGCACTACTACCTGTCCACCACCATCGATCTGGGCCCGGCGGTGGCGTGGCTGCGCGAGCAGAACCGCGGGCTCCCGGTCTCCGAGCGCCTGGTCCCCGCCGCCCTGCTGCTCAAGGCCGTAGCGCGGGCTGCCCGTGAGGTTCCCCAGCTCAACGGCTTCTTCGCCGACGGCCGGTTCGTCCCGGCGCCCGAGGTCCACCTGGGCGTCGCGGTGTCGCTGCGCGGCAGCGGCCTGGTGGCTCCTGCCATCCACCACGCGGCCGACCTGTCGCCGGCGGAACTCATGGCCCGGCTCCGGGACCTGGTGGCCCGGGCCCGGTCCGGTCGGCTGCGCGGCTCCGAGACCACCGACCCCACCATCACCGTGACCAGCCTCGGCGACCAAGGCGTGGAAGCGGTCTTCGGTGTCATCCACCCTCCCCAGGTCGCCCTCGTCGGCCTGGGCAAGGTGGTCGACCGCCCCTGGGCCGTCGACGGCCTGCTCGGCGTGCGTCCCGTGGTGACAGCGACCCTCTCCGCCGACCACCGGGCCAGCGACGGCGCCACCGGCGCCCGCTACCTGATGGTGCTCGAACGGCTACTGCGCACACCGGAGGAACTGTGAACCGTGACCAGGCCCTGCTCCTCGTCCAGGAGGCGCTCACCGAGATCGTCCCGGATGCAGACTTCACCACGATCGGACCCGACACCGCCTTCCGGGAAGCCCTCGAACTCGACTCGCTGGACTTCCTGAGCCTCGTCGAACGACTGACCGAGCGCGCCGGCTGTCGGATCGACGAGGACGACTACCCCCGCCTGACCACCCTGAGCAGCGCCGCTGCCTTCCTCACCGGGCGGACCTGACGCACCCGGGTCCGACCGCGCGCTGTCCCGCACGTCCACCGACGACGACGGAACGGGACTCTCCAGGGTCGATCATCGTTCCTCCGACCGGAGTCGTACCTACTCCGGCAGCAGCGGCGGAGCCGTCGGCACCGCCGGGCGCATCGACCGCTTCGCCGTCGGCATGGTCCTCACCTCCCAGGGCGTCCCGGGGCATCGCCGAGGCTACGACACCGTCGTCGTCGACAACCCGACCGGCGCCACGTCCGGCTGCCCGAGCATCTCCTCGGCCATCCAGGGCCAGGCCAGCAGCAGCTCCAGGCGCAGCCCGCGCAGTTCCGCCTCGCGCACGGCCCACTGCGCGGCGGCGGTGCTTTCGGGTGATCCGTCGTATCCGACGGTGATCGGGGCGTTCACGGCGACCTCCGAGAGGCTCGGACGGGCTGGTCTGCTGTCCGTCCCGCCCGCCGGCCGCTACGGCGACCGGTGCCGGTCGGCCCCGATCGCGGGTTGACAGACCCTGACCGGGCTCCGGCCGCTCGTGTCGATCGGCTCCTCCGCTGCTGTCCGACCGGGCGGACCCGCGCGCCGCGGGGCCAATGGGGCCCTCCGGGTGCAGGATCGGAGCCACCCGGGCGTCCGGGTCGGCGCCGCTGGGGAGGACGCATGGGTGGCACCGCCGGGCGGGCCTCGCCGCCCGGTCGCATCGTCGTCATCGGGGTCGGCAACCGGCTGCGGGGCGACGACGGCGTGGGCGCCGCCGTGGTGGACGTGCTGGCCGCCGACCCGTACCCGGTGGCGCGCCTGGCGGCCTGTGACGGTGAACCCGCGCGTCTGATCGAGCTCTGGGACGGTGCGGAGCTGGCCGTCGTGCTGGACGCGGTCAGGGTGTCGCCGGAGCGGGCGGGCCGGTTGCACCGGCTGCGGCTCACCGGGCCGGGGGCGTCTGTGGCCGGGACGGTGACCGCCGAGCCGGCCGCAGCCGGGTCGCACGGCCTCGGCCTCGGCCATGCCCTCGCGCTGGCCGAGGCCCTGGACCGGGTGCCCCGCGAGCTGGTCCTGCTGGCGATCGGGGGGAGCGCCTTCGGACTCGGGCATGGACTCGGCCCCGCCGTCGCCGAGGCCGTCCCCGATGCCGCGGCGGCGGTGCGCGCGATCGTGGCTAGGCACCGCGCGGGTCGGCGATGACCGTCCGGCGCCGCGGTCGACCCGGACACGTCGCCCGTCCGGGGGAGCCGTGGCGTCGGTCCGGCGCGGCGGCGGGCCGCTGCGCGGCTTTCCGGCGTCGGCGGCGCAGGATGGGCGGGCGACGTCGGGCCTGGCTGCCCGGTGGCGCCCATCAGCACCGGGAGGTTACCTTCATGACCAGTGCTCCGGCGGCCGCCGCGGTCATCGACCGGGCGGGGCTCGACGCGCTGATCCGGGTGCTCGCTGCGCAGGGCCGCACCGTGGTCGGGCCGACCGTGCGCGAAGGCGCCGTCGTCCTGGCCGAACTGGCATCCGGTGACGAGCTGCCGTACGGCTGGGGCGTCGAGCTGGAGGCCGGCCACTACCGGCTCCGCCCCCGTCCCGACGGCGCGGCCTTCGCCCACAGCGCGGGGCCGAACTCGTGGAAGGCGTTCCTGCACCCGCAGCGCGAGCGCCAGTGGAGCGCGGACCGGGCCGCCGACGGCGGCCCGGCGTTCCGCGCCGACCCGCCGCCGACCGTCTCCTACGCCTTCCTCGGCGTGCGCCCCTGCGACCTGCGGGCCATCGCGATCCAGGACCGAGTGCTCACCGGCGGACCGCATGCCGACGGGCGGTACCGGTCCCGGCGCACCCGGGCGTTCCTGGTGGCCGTGGAGTGTACCGAGCCGGGCGCCACCTGCTTCTGCGTCTCGATGGGGACCGGACCTGCGGCCGGACCGGGCTACGACCTGGCCCTGACCGAGCTGGTCGACGAGGACGGCCACCGGTTCCTGGTCCGGGCGGGCAGCCCGGAGGGCGAACAGGTCTTGGCGGCGCTGCCCGGCCGCCCGTCCGACCCGGACACCCGGGACGCGGCCGACCGGGTCGTGCGTGAGGCGGCGGACCGGATGGGCCGCGCCATGCCGCCGGTGGACCTGCAGGCCCTGATGCGCGACACCCTGGACGCCGAGCGCTGGGACGAGGTCACCGCGCGCTGCCTGACCTGCGGAAACTGCACCATGGTGTGCCCCACCTGCTTCTGCACCACGGCCGAGGACGTCACCGACCTGACCGGTGACCACGCCGAGCGTTGGCGGCGCTGGGAGTCCTGTTTCGACCTGGAGTTCACCCACCTGCCGACCGGTCCGGTCCGCTCGTCGCCGCGCAGCCGGTACCGGCAGTGGCTCACCCACAAGATCGGTACCTGGCACGACCAGTTCGGCAGTTCCGGCTGTGTGGGCTGCGGCCGGTGCATCGTCTGGTGCCCGGTCGGGATCGACATCACGGAGGAGGCCCACGCCCTCGACCAGGAGCGCCGGGCCGTGGACGACCTGCGGCAGGCGCCGTGACGGACCTGCTCGCCGGCCTGGCCACCGCGCACCGGGACCGCCTGCTCGCCCTCGGCCGCGACGTCGCCTGGCCCGACGGTACCCGGATCTTCGAGGAGGGCGGGCCGGCCGACCGGTTCTGGCTGGTCCGCAGCGGCCTGGTCGCGCTCGACGTCCACGCGCCGGGCCGTGGCGCGCTCGTCGTCGAAACCCTCGGCGATGGCGAACTCCTCGGCTGGTCATGGATGTTCGAGCCGTACCGTTGGCAGCTCGGGGCGGTGGCCCGGGGCGCGGTGGAGGCGACCGAGTTCGATGCCCGGGCCGTACGGGAGGCGATGGACGACGACCCGGCGTTCGGACTCGACCTGATGCGCCTGATCGGCGCCCAGGCGATCGGACCGCGGCTGCACGCGGCCCGCACCCGGCTGCTCGACCTCTACACCGGCGGACCGGGTGCCGAAGGGAACGGGTCTGCGTGGTGACGGCCCACACGGACGGCGCCGCAGCCGAACTGCCCGTCCCCTACCGGGTCGTGGCGCGCACGGTGGACACGTCGGACACGGCCACGCTCGTGATCGAGCCGACGGGCGACTCCCTCGGGCCGTTCGCACCGGGACAGTTCGCCATGGTCTACGCCTTCGGTGTCGGTGACGCCCCGTTCTCGGTGAGTGGGATCGACGGCCTCCGACTGGCGCACACCGTACGCGCGGTCGGCGCGGTCTCCCGTGCGCTGCAGGGACTGCGGCCGGGGGAGACGGTGGGCGTGCGCGGACCATTCGGCACCGCGTGGCAGCTGCCCGGGACGCCCGGGGCGGACGTGCTGGTGGTTGCCGGAGGCATCGGCCTGGCACCGCTGCGGCCGCTGGTGGAGTCGGCACTCGCCGAATGGGACCGCACCGGAGCCGTGGCGGTCCTGGTCGGCGCCCGCACACCCGCCGACCTGCTCCACCCCGCGGACCTCGACCGCTGGCGGTCGGCGGGCGCCCGCGTGCTGACAACGGTCGACCGGCCGGACGGCGCATGGCGCGGCGAGGTCGGCGTGGTGACCACCCTGCTCGACCGGGCTGGCATCGACCCGACCCGCACCACCGCCTTCCTCTGCGGGCCCGAAGTGATGATCCGGGCGGTCGCCCGGGACCTGGTGCACCGCGGGTTCGCCCCGGACCGGGTGCAGGTCTCCCTGGAGCGCACCATGCACTGCGGCATCGGCCACTGCGGCCACTGCCAGCTCGGCCCCCTGCTGCTCTGCCGCGACGGCCCGGTGGTCACCTGGGACACGGCAGAACACCAGCTCATGGTGAGGGAGTTGTGAGATGGACCGACCCCGGCTGGCGGTGTGGAAGTTCGCCTCCTGCGACGGCTGCCAGCTCACCCTGCTCGATTGCGAGGACGAACTCCTCGCCCTCGCCGAGCGGGTGGAGATCAGCCACTTCCTGGAGGCGGCCACCGCGCCGGCCCCAGGCCCGTACGACCTCTCGCTGGTCGAGGGCTCGATCACCACCGCCCAGGACGCCGAGCGCATCCACCGCGTCCGGGCCGCGTCCCGGTACCTGGTGACCATCGGCGCCTGCGCCACCGCCGGCGGCATCCAGGCCCTGCGCAACACCGCGGACGTGGCCGAGTACCGGGCCGTGGTGTACGCGCGGCCCGAGTACGTCGAGACCCTGGCGACCTCCACGGCGATCGCCGCCCACGTCCCGGTCGACTTCGAGCTGCGCGGCTGCCCGATCGACCGCGGGCAACTGGTCGAGGTGATCACCGCGTACCTCGCGGGCCGCACGCCCGACGTGCCGCGGCACAGCGTCTGCTTCGAGTGCAAGCGGCGCGGCACCGTCTGCGTGACCGTCGCCCACGGCACGCCCTGCCTGGGGCCGGTCACCCACGCCGGATGCGGCGCGCTCTGCCCCGCCTACGCGCGCGGCTGCTACGGCTGCTTCGGCCCGTCGAACTCGACCAACCTCCCCGCCTTCGTCCCGCTGCTGCGCCGCGACGGACTGGCCGGACCCGGTGCCGTGCGGGTGCTGCGCACCTTCAACACCGCCGCCCCCGAGTTCGACGCCGCCGCGCGGCAGATCGCCGAGGAGGCGGAGCGGTGACCGGCGACGACACCCGTGAGCTGCACCTCGGCCCGCTCGGCCGGGTCGAGGGCGAGGGCTCGCTGCACCTGGTGCTGCGCGACGGCGAACTCACCGGCGCCCGACTGGCGATCTACGAACCGCCCCGGTTCTTCGAGGCGTTCCTGCGCGGCCGCGGCCACACCGAACCGCCCGACCTCACCTCCCGGATCTGCGGCATCTGCCCGGTCGCCTACCAGCTCAGCGCCTGCCGCGCGCTGGAGGACGCCTGCGGGGTGCGCGTCGAGGGCCAGGTGGCCGCGCTGCGTCGGCTGCTGTACTGCGGCGAGTGGATCGAGAGCCAGGCCCTGCACGTCCACCTGCTGCACGCCCCGGACTTCCACGGCTGCGACAGCGCCATCACACTCGCCCGCACCCACCGCGAGGACGTGGCCCGCGGCCTGCGGATCAAACAGGCCGGCAACGCGATCGTCGAACTGCTCGGCGGCCGCGCGATCCACCCGGTCAACGTCCGGCTCGGCGGCTTCCACCGGGTGCCCACCCAGGCCGAACTGCGGCCGCTGGCCGAACTCCTGCGCCGGGTGCGGGACGACGCGGTGGAGTCGGTCCGCTGGGTGAGCGGCTTCGACTTCCCCGACGCGGTCTGTGACGCCGACCTGTTCGCACTCGCCGAACCCGACCGCTACGCCATCGAGTCCGGCACCCCCACCGTGCTGCGCACCGACGGCGACCGCCGGACCGTCCGCACCTTCCCCCTGGCCGAGTTCGGGACTCACGTGGTCGAGCACCAGGTGCTGTACTCGACCGCGCTGCATGCCCGGCTGGACGGCCGCCGGCACCTGACCGGCTCGCTCGCCCGGTTCGCGGTGAGCGGGCACCTGCTGCCGGCCGAACTGCTGGACCTCGCCATGGCCGGCGGCCTCGGCGACCCCCGCACCGGCGCGGTCAGCCGCAACCCCCACCGCAGCATCGTGATCCGGGCGATCGAGGTGCTGTACGCGGTCGACGAGGCGCTGCGGATCATCGACGAGTACCGTGCCCCGGCGCGTCCGCACCTCCCGGTCCCCGCCCGCGCCGCAACCGGCCACGGCGCCACCGAAGCGCCGCGCGGCCTGCTCTACCACCGCTACACGCTGGCCGCCGACGGAACCGTGAGCGATGCCGTCCTGGTACCTCCGACCGCGCAGAACCAGGGCGCGATCGAGTCGGACGTGATGCGCGTGGTGCGCGCCCGCCTGGTCGTCGGGCCGCCCGCCGAGGACGCCGAGCTGGCCGCGCTGAGCGAGCGGGCGATCCGCAACCATGATCCGTGTATCTCCTGCTCAGCGCACTTCCTCAGGCTCTCCGTCGAGCGCTGAACCGGTGGGTGTCCGGACACCGCGGGCCCTCGCGGAGCGTCGATGGGACACTGGTGAGGGCGGTCGACCGCACGGTGTGGTCGAGCGTGCCCGCGCCGCGCGCGGACCGCCCAACGCGCCGAGAACGACGGGAACCGACCGATGTCACGCACCGTTGGCAGTGGACACCGACGATTCCCACCAAAGCGTCCGCACTTGACGCTTCGTTCCGTCGGTCAAGGGCGCGCCGACAGGACCAGCGGCGATCCGAGCGTTGGATTCGGGTGGTGCGATGCGGCTGTGGGCGCTCTCGTCGAGGCGTGGCGTGACCTGCTTCTGAACGACCGGTCGGGATGGCGCGCAGAAGCTGACCCGGTCGGTCATCACCGTCCGAAGGGAAGCTCCTATAGATCGTCAAGCGGTCTGTGGGAGCGATTCAGTGGTTTGGATCGTGCGGGGTAGGTGGCGGTAGATCTCGCGGGCGACGAATC